>CAJBKE010000001.1 GCA_903953565.1 uncultured Verrucomicrobiota bacterium
AGGCCATTGGTGATGGTCAGGGTGCCGGGAGAATTGCCAGGAGCGATGGTGCCGCCGGAAAGGATCGTTGTTTTGCCCAACGTTCCACTGCCGGCCAGACTCGCGCCGCTGGCCACGCTGACGTTGGTGCTGGCCAAGGAGCCGTTGACCACGAGACGGCCAGCTTCGATGGAAGTGTCTCCCGTGTAGCTATTCGATCCGGAGAGTGTCGCGGTGCCTCCCCCGCTTTTGGTCAGTCCTGCCGTGCCGGCGAGGACTGTCCCGAGCGCGCCGCCTTGGATGTCATAGTTACCCCCCGCTCTTGCTGATCGTTCCGGTGTGCACAGAGCCCCCGGAGATCGTCACATTTCCGGAATGCGTGACCGTGTTGCTCACCAGGTCGACCGTTCCGCCCGCGTTGGTAAGATCCGGACTGCGCGGGAAAGGCACCTTTCGCCCAGGAACATACACAGCCGAACCGCCTTTTGCGCCAAACATCCTGCCAGAACCGCGCAGAAACCTGCCAGCAGTAGCGCAACCGCTTACTCGGTCTTCTTGTCGAGAATGTCCCTCCACGACTGCAGCCAGCGCTCATAGGAATCCTCGTAAGGCCCGAGGCCGATTTCCTCCGGCAGCACATTGGACGGCTTGGGCGAGTCGGGGGCGAAGACTTGCCGGATGGCCTCAAGGTAACCGAAGCCTCCTTCGCGCGACGGGGCGATGTAATGGCCTTCGGCCCATTCGTTCCAATTGTCCAACTGCACAATGTGGCGCGCAATGCTGCCTTCCGGCCAGGACTTCATTATTTCCAACGTCTCCTCGGCGACCTTGCGGAATTCCTCCGGGGTGCGCTGGTAATGCGAGGTCCACCAATAACCGATGTATTCCTGCCAAGGCCGCGGGTCCCAACCCATCGAAATGGTGGCGATGTCGGGCAGCAAATCCCATTCGCGGCGGAGACGCAGGTCCGAGACCCGCTGCATGCCGTAGGACCAAGAGGCGTCCAGACCAGAGACGCGGAATTTTTCCAGGACGGTCCGGTTATCATTTCGGTCCTCACCGGCAATGATCAGACCGTTGAGTCCAGCCTCGCGGCACATCTTGCGCATGGCGGCCATGGCCGCTCGTGAATTCGACAACCCGCCCAGTTGCTCGATGAATTTGTCCACCGAGTAGAGGAAGAGAACCGGTTTGCCGTCGAAGCGCAGATAGCTCGGGTGGCGGAAGTAGTTCTCGATCCAGTGGGGCATGAGGTTCTCGAGCAGATCCTCGAGCGAAGAGACACCGGCGCAATTGTGGTTTTCCCAAGTGAGAGCGAACTCGAATTGATCGATGAATGATGATTTGAGCAGTCCCTGTTCCAGCGTCTCATTCAGCCACGCTTCCACGGGTTTCCCCTCGGTGCCGGTGGTGCGATACCAGCAGACATTGAAAAAGCTGATGCCGTGTTCCAGCGCCCATTTGATCTGCCAGTCGATGACTTCGATCTTGGTGTCGTCATAGTAGCCGAGGGCGGGTTTCCGGTTCGGATACGGATCAAGCAGTTTCCAGCCCCAGCCCGAACCCGGGACCCATCCGGGATAAAACATCGCGCCGACTTTGATCTCGCCGGTGCCGGCCTTGACCGGCGGCGGAACTGCCGCGGCTTTTTCCATGTTTCGCAGCGGGGGTTCGAAAGTTCCGTCGAGCTTGACCGTGAAAGGTGTGATGCGCTCGCCCGCGATCTCGAATTGAAAAACATAATCACCGGGCTTTTCCGCCTCGACGCGCCACGTGAGGGTGGACGAAGGACTTTTCTCCGGCAACTTGCGCGGGACACCGTAGGCTTGGATGAACGGTGCGTAGATCTCGCGGCGCGTCCACTCGGTGACCTCACGTTCGATCGGATCAAGGACTTTCACACCATCCGGGGCAACGAGTTTCACCTTGGCCGTGAGCGGGGCATCGACGGGATTCGCGAGTTGCAGCCCGATCGTTTCTTCCCGGCCGGATCGGAGGAGAGCGCGCTCGCGGAAAGCGATGGTCTCGACGGGGTAATTGAGCAAATCTGCTTTCTCTTCGACCGGCGTGAACGTGACCTGCTCGAGCCACACCTCGGAGTAACGAGAAAGGCCGACGATGTCGCCGACCGATTCGATCCTCAGTTCGAAGTCTCCCTCGCCGGGCCGGACCAATTCATCGATGGTATAAAGTTCGAGGTTCCGGCCCGGCTGGTTGTCCGGCGACGCCGGAAGGATTTCGCGCTGCATGGTCAGCGGGATGCCGCCGATGGTGAGCGCCGGCTTCGGCGCCCAGTCCCCTCCCCGCCGCCAAGCGCGGAAGGTCAGCCGATACGTTTGGTCCTGCGGGAGCCCCTTGACTGTTTGCTTCACGCCGCCGGCATCTTCGATGTAGAGCGCGGTGGCCGGAGCCTTGCCGAATCCGGCGAGAGGCCTCGCGCCGGGAACAGGCGTGCGGATGAGTTCCCAGCCCGCAAGATTACCTTGCGCATCGGCTTCGAAATTGCCGTTCACGACAAGGTCAGCAGCGGGCACGGATTCCGCCGGCGGCGCTTCCGCCGGCGGAGAGCAAGAAGGGATGGAGATGAGCACGGGTAGGGCAAGGATGGCTGCGAAGACGGCGGAAAGCGGAAGATTATTCATGAGGAAGATTTCGAATGCATGGGATGAAGAGGGATCAAGTTTGATCCGGAGGAATGATGGGCAGATCGATCCACGCCAAGCCGATGCTCCGGCGCATATGGCTCACACTGTCTCCCCCGGGAGCATCGTAAAGCATGGCGAGTCGGTCTCCCACTATGACGACGCCCGGCAGCCCGATGCACTGCTTTGACCATGTGCAGTTCCGTCCGTCGAGCACCACGGCTTTGTTTTTTGGGTCCCAGTGGTTGGGATCCTTCGTCCAGTAGACCCACACGGCATCCGTGTATTCCGTGCCGGCCTCCGCCACCTCGGGCACCGCCGCCCCTTCGGGCAAAATGCCAATGTGATTGGTGAACAGGAACCACGTGCCATTCGCTTCCTCGTAATAAAGATCCGAGTTTTCGACCTGGTCATCAAGGGGAGCAAGCGGCTCCGGATCCAGTGTCCATGATCCATCCAGATTGGTGGTGCGGGCGATGCCCAGCGTGCGCTTGCATTCGATGAACCCGCGACCGAAGTCCCGGCTCACGGACGCACTGAAAAATTGCAGAAATTCCCCGCCATGTTCGATGATCCGTCCCGGGCTCGCCGTGGCCTCATAATAGGTTCCGGGCCCGGGCCTCCATGGGGTGATGTCATAGCGCTTGCGCCATGGACCTTCCGGAGAATCTGCCTCGGCCTTCAGCGTCAGATACGGAAACATCGGGACATAATCCGGTGCCGGGCTCGCACTCGGGCTGCCGAGATAGAACATGTGCCACTTGCCGCCATGGTGGAACGTCGTGCCATAGGTCGCGGTGGCGGAATCCGGGCTTCCCGGTTCCCCGAAATCCAGAATCGGGCCAAGCCGTTCCCATGTGACAAGGTCGCGGCTTGTCGCAAGGCAGGCGAGCCACCCCTTCGGACCCGCTCCATCGTAGGTCATGTAATAAAGCCCCCCGTGCTCGAAAACCCATGCTTCCCGCGCACCGAAGACATCGCAGTTTTTCGGACCATGACCATACGCAAAAACGAGCCCCTGATCCTGCGCCTCCAGGCGCCAGCGGCAGGACGGTCGGTCGTCGGTGTAGTGAACGGGCTCGGCGGATCGTATACGTGTCATAATGATGAGAGTCCGGCACGCTTACCTGCGCCAAATCCGGCGGTAAGAGGTGGGCGACATGCCATGGGTGCGCCGGAATTCACGCGAGAAGAAATTGGAATCGGTGAAACCGCAGTCGTAGCAGATCTCGGTGATCGTCGCTTCGCTGAGCCGCAGCATCTCCGAGGCCCGGGTGAGACGCACTTGTTTGATGTGGGCGTTGGGCGTGAGGCCGAGGGTCTGGCGGAAAAGTCGGTAGAAATTCCGCTTCGACATGGCCGCGGCATGGGCCAAAGCATCCACCGTGATTTCCTCGCGGAAATTCCGGTCGATGCATTCCACCGCCCGGGCCACCCGCCGGTCGGTATCGAGGGATGTGCGCCGCTGCTGGGTGTAGCCACGCGACGCCGCGATGCATAGATGCTGGAAATGCAGGGAAGCGAGGTCACGCCAACCCGGACGCTGCTCGGCAATTTCCCGCTCGATCTCCCCGGCCAAGGCGAGCAGTTGCTCGAAAATCTGCGAGATGAGGCAGAAATCGAGCACCTTCTGCGCGCCCCGCTGCGAGGACCGCAGCGCGGCGAAAGGAAAGAGGGCCTTGAAATTGGCCGAGCGGGCGATGTCCCAGTGGCGCGCCTGCGCACGGAACGCCGGCACGTCCAGACTGACCACCCGCATCTGCAAGTTCTCCGGCTGGACAAAGCGCACGGAGTATCCCGGCGAGACGATGACGACATGCCCCATCGATACCTCCTGCGTCCGCCGCCCCACCTCGAATGAACCGGTGCCGCCGCTGATGAGAATGATGCGCGCGCGTTGACGATCGGCGGGACTCTTCGAGAGCACCGGCGACACTTGCAGCGGAAAGGATACCGAGCCTTGCGGGGAAACCTTGCGGCGCGGCTTCCGGACCTTCCCTGCAGGCTGGGCGGCGCGCGATCTCATCACGGGCCTTCGGGAACGAAGGGGCGGAACGGTCCACTTGGGAGGAGGGAATCCACTAGGCACACATCACCAGAGAAAAAAGCCACCCCGCCACCGATCCCCATCGGCAACGGGCCTCTCCCCAAAGGCAAAATGTCCTGAACTGCCCGGCATCAAGGGGCGATGGTCGCGTGGACGCGGTAGAAGCTGTTGTTCGTCGCCGGGACCGAAAATTCCTTGCGCTCGTAATCAGCGGGAACGTTGAGTCCGCTTTGATTCGTCGAGTTCGAGATGGTGACCGCAGAATCTGTCCAGGGACCGACGGAAAGGTTGGGCGTCACCTTGACTTGATAACTCACGCCGCCCGGCGGGTTTTTGCGCGCGACGTAGTTGAAGATGGCGTTGGTCCCGACCTTGGTCGCGGTGAGGAAGGCGGGTGAACCGATCGTCGGATTGCCGTCAAAGGCAAACTCCGTGCCGTTGTTGAACCCGTCGCCGTCGGGATCTGCGCCGCGCAGTGCGTTGGTGCCGGTGAGGGACGGATAGTTGGTCAGCCAGTTCGCGTAGTTGTCGAGTGCCGCCGCCTGGACCGAAAGAATACCGGTGGGCTGGGAGAACACGTAGCTCACACCGTTCGTCGTGTTGGTCCAGTTGCCCCCATTGACGCCATTGAAGCCGCTGACCGAAAAATTTGTTCCGTAGGAATTGGCCAGGGTGTTGGCCACGATGGTCCAGGTCGCATTGGTGGCGGTGGCGGCTCCGGAGAGGTCGAAAACGAATTGTCCCGCGAGGACACTCGTGCCAGGCCCGCTCAGGGCATTGTTGACACCGCTGCCGCCGATAAGAAAACGCAGGGCACCAGTAGAGGCCAGTTGGAGAGAGCCTCCGGATACCACTGTGTTGCCCGTGTAGGTGTTGACGCCGCCAAGCACGAGGGTCCCGGCCCCTTGCTTGACCAGAGCACCTGAGCCGGCAATCACCCCGCTGAAAGTGTCGCTACCGCTGGCCTTGTTGACCGCAAGATTGTGCGTGAATCCGCTGGTGGTCGTCTGCACCGTGCCATCCCCGGTCAGCCCGCCGATCGTG
>CAJBKE010000002.1 GCA_903953565.1 uncultured Verrucomicrobiota bacterium
GCAACTCGAACTCATTGGTCAACCAAGGCAGCGGCGTGATCAATGGCGGTGTCGAGATGACCGGAAGCAACAACTCCGTCACCCTCTTCACTGGCAGCGTGATCAGTGGCGCCCTGAACATGGGCACCAACACGAATTCCCTTCTGACACTCGACGGCGCGGGGACTTCCTTGTTCTCCAGCGCGATCACCGGCACGACGACCTTCGCGGGTGGGCTCACCAAGCAGGGCGCCGGGATCTGGACGATCGATCGCACGCTGAATGCCTCCTCCGTGACGATTAGCGCAGGCACTCTCGAACTGGCCAATGCCACCGGTTCGGCCTTGGGCTCTAACACATCGGTTAGCGCCAGCAGCGGCGCCACGCTGCTCGTCTCGCAAAGCAACCAAGTGAACAACAACGCCACGGTCACCCTGAGTGGCGGCACGATCACGCGCGGCAGCGGGGTGAGCGAAGTCTTCGGCGACCTCAACCTCACGCAGGCCTCGTTCCTCGACTTCGGCACGGGTACGGCGGGCAACCTGACCTTCGGCACTTACGCACCGAGCGCCTTACTCACGATCAACAACTTCGCTCCAGGCAACACGCTCGTCTTCGGCAGCGACCTGAGGAGCACGATCAACAACACGAGCCTGTTCCAGTTCAGCGGCGGATTCACCTCAGCTTGGAATGACGGCAACAGCACCTTCACCATCACCGCCATCCCCGAGCCCTCGACCTACGTCGCCGCGATCGCCCTGCTCGCCCTCATGCTCTGGCCCCTCCGCCACCGGTTGTGCGGCAAGGTTTCCTGACCAGACCGCCCAAAGGTTTCAGACTTTGATCGCAGGGTGGATCGCGATGTCCCATCGCGATTTCCGGACTGAAAAATCGCGCTCTGAGAGCGCGATCCACCTGTTCGCGCGCGGCGGGTGTTTTGATTTACGGGCAAAAACCCGGACCGGGCGGCTGGTGTCAAATCGGTCCGCTGCCAGCTGCTGGCAGAGCTGTTGAACCCTACATCTTGAACTCGGGGATGTCTTCCGCGACGCGCGGTGTTTTTTCCCGGAGTTTCAGAGCGACAATGATTTCCTCGAAAGCACGCACGGCAACTTCGTAGGGGACCCTGCTGGGTGGGTCTTCCATGGGGCGGTCGAAGACCGGGAGTTCGAAATCGTCTTCGGGTCTGAGCATGTTCAATTTTGGCACATCTGGCGGATGCGCTCCAGTGCTTCATCTCCTCCGTAGCGGCGGATCAGAGAGGCGAAGGTTTCTTCGTTCGGGTCGAGTCCGTGGAGTTCGATAAGTTTCCGGATATCGAGCCAGTCTTGACCGGCTTTTTGCGGATCACGGTCGCTGCTTCGCGAGGCATGCAGCTTCAATGCGACCATGTGCTGAGGCCTGAGTTCGTGGCTTGAGTGAGTTGTAGCGGCGGCGTCCTCGCCGCCGGTTGTTTGTCGAAAACGGCCGTCGCCGGGGATCCGCACACGGCGGACAGGCTGGCGACGCTACATCTTGAACTCGGGGATGTCTTCGATGGGGTGCGAGGTCTTCTCGCGGAGCTTGAAGGCGGCGATGATTTCCTCGAAGGCGCGGGCGGCAACTTCATAGGGAACGGGCTCGGGTTCTTGCATCGTGCCCGTGAAGACCGGCAGCTCGAAGTATTCGTTCCGTTTGTCGTCGCTCACAGGTCAACCATCGGTCATGAGCCGGGATTTTTCAACCTCTCGAGCGCTTCCTCGCCTCCGTAGCGGACCACAATGGTGGCGAACTCGCGGTCGGCTGTATCGAGATTATGCCTTTTGACGAGCTGGCGTATATCGGTCCAGTCTTTACCCGGATCGCTGCGCGAAGGGCTGCGCGCAGCATGCAGTTTCAGAGCAACCATATGCCGCGCGGATGGCACCTTGATGTTCACTTGACCATGGACTTTTTTGCCCGCCTCATCGCTAAGAGTTTTCCACGTTGTCTGATTGACATACATGATGTCGACCCGTGGCCAGCCGGGTGTGCTGTGGTGAAATTGGTCGAATGCTTCGGTGCGGTTGCTCAGGCTGTAACCGAAGCCAAGAAGGGTTTGTTCCCAACTTTCTCTTGTCTCCTGCGGACCGAGAAAATCCACATCCATGGTCAGACGTTGGTAGCCAAGGTGGCTCATGGCTTGGCCTCCTATGAGGAGGAAGTCCATATTGCGCTTCGTCGCTTCCTCCGTGAGGCGTTCGATGAGTTCGAGGATCATGGCGGGGTGACGTCAGCGTAGCACACCGAGCACGGCCTGGGCGGAGGAAATGGCTCCTGGAGCGATAAGTTTTTCGCGGACTTTCCCGAAGTTCGCGCGCATGGCAGCGCGATGGGCTGCATCGTCGAGAAGAAGCATGCTTTCCGAGGCCAAAGCCGTCGGCGTGGCGTCTTGTTGGATGAATTCTTTGACGATTTCTTTTCCGGCGAGAAGGTTGGCCATGCCGAGGTGGGGGACTTTGATCACGGCGCGGCCAGCCAGATAGGTGAGTGGCGAGACTTTGTAAACGAGGGCATAGGGGAGTCCGCAGAGCGTGGCTTCGAGAGTGGCGGTGCCGGAGGCGACGAGGCCTGCAGCGGCGGTTTGCATGAGGTCGCGCGCGTTGCGGAGGCCGATGTCGCAGCCGACGCCGGCCTGCGCGGCCATCTCGCGCATGAGGGCTTGGAGTTTTTCCGAGGACGCGGCGCCGGCGAAGACGGTTTGTGGACGGCGGGCGAGGACAATTTTGGCCGCGGTAAGCATGGCCGGGAAAATTTTCCGCACCTCGCGTTCGCGGCTGCCGGGCAAGAGCGCAAAGAGGTTCGGCTTGCGCGCTTCGTCGCCGAGAATCTCCAGCTTCGTCGCCATGGGGTGACCGACAAAATCGGTGTGGAGACCGGATTTTTCGTAGAGATCTTTTTCGAAGGGAAAGATACAGAACATGCGGTCGAGCCAGCGCGCCATGCGGGGGATTCGGGCGCGGTTCCAAGCCCAGACCTGCGGGCTGATGTAATAAAGGAGTCTGGTGTTTGGGCGGTGCGACTGCAGAGCTTTGGCCAGGCGGAGGTTGAAGCCGGGGTAGTCGACAAAGAGGACGGCATCGGGTTTTTCCCGGGCGATGCGATCGAGAGTTTCCCGGAATTTTTGGCGGAAGTAGCCGTAGCGTCGGAGGACGTCCCAAAGGCCGACAACGGCCGCATCGTGCGTCCAGTCTTCGACGTCGGTGCTCATGGCGTGGAGCTTGGGTCCGCCCAGGCCCGAGATCTGCAAATCAGGACGAACGGATTTTAGCTCCTCGAGCAACGCGGCAGCGTGGGTATCGCCGCTCGTTTCGCCGGCTACGACGAAGATTCGCATGGGATCAGGTGCGCTGCGGGGCGCGTTCCGCGATCTGCCGCGTGATACGCACGGCCAGCTCGAGCGCCGCGGCAGCCTCGTCGCCCCCGACCTTGGGCTGCGCGCCGGCGCGGGCGCATTCGATGAAATGGTGCAGTTCGCGTTGGAGCGGTTCGCCTTTGTCGATGGTGACGCGTTCGCGGACGATCTTGCCGTCCTTGAGGCGGAACATTTTCGCGGTCTGCTTTTGGTAGTTGAGCGATAGATATGCGTCTTCTTGGAAAAGCCGGATCTCGCGCATTTTTTTCATGCTGATGCGGCTGGCGGTGACATTGGCCACCGCACCATTGGCGAAATGCAGACGCACGCTGGCGATGTCCTCGCCTTTGCTCAGGACGGCCACGCCGACCGCATCGACGCTGGTCACGGGGGATTTGACCAGATGGAGGATGATGTCGAGGTCGTGGATCATCACGTCGAGGACGACGCCGATGTCGAGGCTGCGTCCGGGGTAGGGCGAAAGGCGGGTGACTTCGAGGAAGCGCGGATGGTTGAGGCGTTGTTCGAGGGCGTCGAGGGCGGGATTGAAACGCTCGATGTGTCCGACCTGCAGGACGAGTCCGCGTTCGCGGGCAAAGTCGGACATTTCCGCGGCCTGCTCGGGGGTTTCCGCGATGGGTTTCTCGACCAGCACGTGGCGTCCGGCACCGAGGAGTTTCATCACAATCTCGTGGTGGAGGGCCGTCGGCGCGGCGACCGAGACGGCGTCACAGCGCTCGATGAGATCGTCGAGCGAGGTGGCGACAGTGCCGCCGAATTTGCGGACCGCTTTTTCGGCCGCCGCGGTGTTCGCATCGTAGATGGCGGCGAGTTCGGCATTTTCCAGCTCGCCGTAAATGCGGGCGTGGTTCCAGCCCATGCTACCGACGCCGACGACACCGGCGCGAATTTTGGTGCTCATGATTTCACTCCGATGATGGAAATTTTGTGCTCGTTGGCCAAGGCGCGGAGGCGGTCGGGCTCGACCAGCAGGGTGCGTCCGGCCTCGACGGCGAGAG
Organism: uncultured Verrucomicrobiota bacterium; assembly: GCA_903953565.1. GTDB lineage: Bacteria > Verrucomicrobiota > Verrucomicrobiia > Chthoniobacterales > JACTMZ01 > JACTMZ01. The sequence continues at coordinate 4,372 of CAJBKE010000002.1, forward strand.
CGGAGAGTCCGGCCGAGGCTCCGGCTTCGAGGGTGAGGGGACCGACGACCGGAACATCGAAGCGAAAGTCCTGGTTCGGTTTGGAGACTTTGACCGCGACGGCTTGGCCGCGTCCGAGAGCGGCGCCGCGCTTGATTGCTTCGTTGGTGCCCTCGAATCCTTCGACGGCGAGGACGGTGCCGTTGCGGACCACGACGGTTTGGCCGATATCGAGGCGACTGACTTCTTTGGCGATGCGCAGACCGAACGCGACATCGTCATTGGTCCGGCGCCTCGGGGTCGGTCCGGCAAAGTGCCCTTCGGGGGCGAGAAATTCCTCGAGAAAGGTGGTCGCGGGAAGAAGTTCGACGCCGGTTTTGGCGAGTTGATCGGCGACCGCTCCGAAGAGCGTCTCGGCATTGCGTTCTTTGAGCTTGGCCAGCACGAGCAGCGCGGCGAAGTCGGGGCGGAGGTCGAAGAGATTTTTCGGGGCAATTTGTCCGGCCATGATGGCCTTTGTCGCGCCGGTCTCTTTGGCGTAGGAAACAAGTTTGCCGAGTTGTCCGACCCGCAGCCAACGCAGGTCGTCCACCAAGCCGGACAGTGCCGGATCGGTCTCGTTCTCGAACGCGGCGGCGCAAAGGCGTTTCACCCCCTGGCGGCGGGCAGCCTCGGCGAGCTGGAACGGATAGTGTCCGTTCCCGGCGATGATGAGAAGCGTATCGGGCGTGCTCAACGCGCTGGATTCTCGGGGGGCTCGCGGATAACCGCGAGAGTTTTCAGTGTTCAGTGTTCGGTTTTCAGCAGGACTGAAGTCTGGGTTTTGGGGCGCCCTTCTCCAAGGCTGCTTCAGCTGCGGCTTTCGCCTTCCAGAGGGTTCCACAGCTTGCGGAAGCCTAGTCCTTGAAAGTCTTTTGGGTTACCTGTGGCGAATTCGTTGACCCCCGCATGGCGCAGTGTCAGTCCCAAGCGGACGTCTATGATGCGGCGGAACGCGAAATTGGAGCGCTGGGTCCAACCCCAGACTTCATCCATGACCGGTGCCGATTCGACCAGGCGCCAGTTGCGATTATTGCGCAGAGCCTGGCAGTAACGTCCTGCCTCCGCTGCAGACATCGGGTTGCGGAAAATTTTGGCGTTGCAGAGCTTGAGGAAAACCTCGACCAGCATCACCTCCGCGATGGCGATATCGCGGCGCGTGGCAGCATCCTCGAGAAAAGCCCGTGCCGCCGCGTGGTTCGGGGAGTCTTCGTTCGCCGAATGGACGATGATGTTGGTGTCGAAACTGGTCATGCTTCGTCGCGGGAGGCCAGGTCCCAGTCTTTCTCGGGGATAAGTGGTGCACCCATGCGCCGCGCCGCCGGCAGCTTCCAGCGTTTCGCGGCAGCTCGTCCTGCGGGATAGTCGCGCACCATGGTCTCGAGCCCGCGTCGCACCACCTCGGCAAAGCTCATTTCGTTTTCGGCGGCGATGCGCTTTGCTTCGTCGTAGAGGTTGTCAGGAAACTGGACCTGTGTTTTTACCATGATGGCAAAATGCCACTACACTGCGCTTCCGTCAAGCCTCGTCCGGTATGGCTGGAATGCGGGCAAGGCAAACGGCATGGTGTAACGTTAATGAAGCGGGCAATTCACTGGTTCCGGCGGGATTTACGCATCACGGACAACACGGCTTTGGCTGCGGCGGCGAAGGAGGCGGAGGAGGTGGTGCCGGTTTATGTGGTGAGCGATTGGAAAAAGAATCACCGTTGGACGGGGGCGGCGCGCCAGACGTTTCTTTGCGGGTCTTTGGCGGCGTTGGACGGGAATTTGCGGGCCATCGGCAGCGGGCTCGTCGTGCGCGAGGGGGAGGCCGAGGAGGTGCTGGTGAAATTGGCACGCGAGACGAAAGCGGAGGCGGTCTTCACCAACCGGGATCCGGATTTGTTCGGCCGCGGCGCCGAGATGCGCGTGGCGAAGATGCTGGCGGAGGACGGATGCGAACTGCGGACATTCAAAGATACGGCCATCCACGAGCGGGATGAGGTCAAGACGGGCCAAGGCGGGAATTTCCGGGTCTTCACGCCTTACTCGCGGGCTTGGGCCAAGTTGGACAAGCCGGCGGCAGGTCCGGCGCTGAAAAAACTCAATTCGCCGGATGGCATCAAGAGCGCGGCACTGCCGACGCCGGCGCATTGGGGGCTCAAGGATTTCACCGGCGGGGTCGAACCCGGGGAAAAAGCGGCTCGGGCGCGGCTGAAAAAATTTCTCTCCGGACCGATCCATGCTTACGGAGAAACGCGTGATTTGATGGGTGAAGATGGGACATCGCGGATCTCGCAGGACTTGCGTCACGGATTGCTTTCCATTCGCGAGGTTTACCATCGGGCCAAGGATGCGGCCGAGGGTTCAAGTGCCACCGGACGCAACAACGTGTGGAAGTTCATCAGCGAACTGATCTGGCGGGAGTTCTATTTTCAAATCCTTTGGCACTATCCCGAGGTGTTGGAGCACGAGTTCAACGCGAAATACCGCGGGATGGAGTGGGATCAGGACCAAGCCAAATACCGCGCGTGGTGCGAAGGGCGGACCGGATTTCCCATCGTCGATGCGGCCATGCGACAGCTGAACGAGACGGGCTACATGCACAACCGTTCGCGCATGATCGCGGCCATGTTCCTGACCAAGGATCTTCATCTCGATTGGCGGCTGGGCGAACAGTATTTCATGCAGACGCTGATTGACGGCGAGATCGCGAGCAACAATGGCGGATGGCAGTGGAGCGCGGGCACGGGCGCGGACGCGGCGCCGTATTTCCGCATTCAGAATCCGTGGAGTCAGACCAAGCGCTACGACCCTGCGGGCAAATACATCAAACAATGGGTGCCGGAGTTGGCCGATCTTCCGGCGGCAAAATTCCTCGATGCGCCCGCGGATGGGAAACCGATCGCGGCGGGTTATCCGTTGCCGATAGTCGATCATTCGACCGAGCGCGATGAGACGTTGCGGCGGTTCAAAATGGTGGCGTAGTGGTCATGGCCCGTTTTTTCGTTCCGGCTTCGGATTGGGATTCGGCACATTTGCCGGAATCCGAGGCGCGCCATGCCTCGCAGGTGCTGCGCATGGCGGGCGGTGATCGTGCGGTGGTTTTCGACGGCACGGGCCGAGCGGCGGAGGTTGAGCTGACCGAGGTGGCGAAGAAACGCGTTGGCTTCCGCGTTCTGCGCGAATGGAACGAGGTGCGTGTGCAGCCTGCAATTCATCTCATCGTTGCCTTGATCAAAAACGAGCGATTCGACTGGCTGGTGCAAAAGGCAACCGAGCTAGGCGCTGCGTCGATCCGTCCGGTCGCGGCGGAGCGCAGTGTGGTGAAGCTTGGCGGCAAGGATGCCGAAAAAAGGCGCGGCAAATGGGAGCAGATCGCGGTTGAGGCGGCGAAGCAGTGCGGCCACTTGGTCTTGCCGGAGATGTTTCCCGTCGCCTTGCCGCGCGAGGCCTTCGGTTCGGCGCCGGACGGGCTCAAAGGCATTCCTGCCTTGCACTCGGATGGTGTAACGCTCGGTCAGTTTTTCGGCGGCGAGGCGAGCAATGTCACTTTTGCCATCGGCCCCGAGGGGGATTGGACTGAGGAGGAAATGGCATCCGCCACGGATTGCGGATTCGCTCCCCTGCATTTGGGCAAGCACGTGCTGCGCAGCGAGACGGCAGCATTGCATGTGCTCAGCGCGGCGGCGCATCACTATCATGGAGGGGTGGGGGGAGTATGAGCCGAACCACTAAAAAGCTCCCGACGTCTGGCAAGGTGGATCGCGCTCTCCGAGCGCGATATCTCAGTCTACAAATCGCGATGGGGACATCGCGATCCACCCTAGGATCAGAGTCTGAAATCTTTCGGGGTCTGTCATGAGTCATTACTTCATCACCGGAACGGACACCGATTGCGGCAAAACTTTCGTCACCGCGCTTTTGGTCAAAGCGGCGCGCGCGGCGGGGGTCGATGCCATCGGCGCAAAGCCCTTTTGCTGCGGTCCACGCACCGATGTGGAAATTCTGGCCGAAGCCTCCGGCGGCGCGGAATCGCTCGATGCGATCAATCCTATATGGCTGCAAACTCCGGCCGCCCCGAGGGCCTGCGAGTTGCTCGGCGAAGCTGCGGTCGATGTCTCCAAAGCACTGTCCGTTGTTCGCGATTTGGCGCGGAAGCATCAGCAGGTTTTCTGCGAGGGCGCCGGCGGCTGGCTGGTGCCTATCACCAAGGATTACACCATCGCGGATTTCGCCGCGGAACTGGGTTGGCCGGTGATCGTGGTGGTGCGCAACAAGCTTGGTGCGCTCAATCACACGCTGCTTACACTGGAAAGCATACGTCGCCGAGGGTTGCCTTTCGCCGGGATTATACTCAACGATCTGGAAGGCCAGCCGGACGAAGCCACGCGGACGAACCGCAGGGTGCTTGAGGAGAGTTGTGCCTGTCCGATTCTGGTCGAGATTACCCGCGGTCAAACTTCCCTGCCACCCGCTATTTGATGACCACCTTGGTGCCGACGGGCACTTGTTTGAAAAAAGATGCGGCGTCTTTGTGGCGCATGCGGATGCAGCCGTGCGAGGCGGGGTATCCCGGAAGGTTGCCAACGTGGAATCCGATTTCCCCGCAGGACAAGCGCATGAAGAATGGCATGTCGGCGGGATAGAGAGTGGAGCGCCATTTGCGGTGTTTGTCGGTCACCACGTATTCGCCGGCCGGGGTGCGGAAACCCTTGCGTCCGGTCGACACCGGAGCTGATCCGGTTGCCACGCCATCGCGGGTCAGGGTTGCCGTTTGCGCTTCGAGATCGACCTCAATCAGGAGTCGTGCGACCTCGGAGTCGGGGGAGATGCCGAGAAGGTGCTGCATGACTTCGACATGTCCCCCTTTGCCGGCCAGCCAGAGCGCGAACGTCTTGTGCCGCTTGGTGCGCGCCGTGGGCGAAGCGCCGTTCTCCATGAGCAGCTTTGCCATGGCTGCATCGCCTTTCCCCGCCGCCAGCATGAGCGGAGTCACGCCTTGCTCGACAGTGACGAAGTAATGCATGTGATTTCCACGGAATCGCGCGACGAAATCCGGATCAGCCGGCAGGGGCAGTGTGTCGTTCAGGTTCGCGCCGTCCGCGAGGAGTGAAAGCACCTTGTCGCGGTCACCGTCGGCCACCGCGCGAAAAAGCTCGGTGATGGCCGCCTGATGCGCCGCTTTATCTGGCGCAATCGGGGTCAGCTGCAGTGCTTGGTTGACCAAAAAAGCCTTCTCGTGCGGTGCGGGCAGCGGCTCGCCCCAGAATTTTTCCGGCAGGGGAACCTGCGGAGAAGCTTCCGGTGCGAGCGCCATTGCCTTCGGCTCGAAAGGCGAGGGCTCCGGCCCGGTTTCGGCCAGGGCCCGCGATGCCAGGAGGAGCGGAAGAATCAGTCTGCGCACGTGCCGTTCCTAACGGACGCGCCGCGGGGAGACAACACGGTTTGCGCCGGATCGGGGCTTGTCCGGCTGCGGCGAACGGAGAAGATGCCCGCGTGATGAAGGGCTCCACACTGTCGTGCGTTTTGCTCGCTGCTGTCCTCGTGTCCTCTGCTCTGGGGAGAAAACCCGATGTGGGATTCGTGCCGACACCGCCATCAGCCGTTGCGCGCATGGTGGAAATGGCGGATATACGCCCGGGAGATTCGGTCTACGATCTCGGCTGCGGGGACGGAAGAATCGTCATTGCCGCGGCGAAGGAGCAAAAGATCAAAGCGGTCGGGGTGGATATCGATCCGGAACGCGTGGCCGAATCGCGCGAAAATGTCCGCGCCGCCGGGTTGGAGTCATCGGTGGAAATCCGCCAAGCCGACGTCTTCGATTTGGATCTGTCCGGTGCGGATGTTGTTTTTCTTTATCTCACGCCGCGGCTGAACGCGCGATTGATGCCGCAACTGCGCAAGCTCAAGCCCGGGGCGCGGATCATTTCCTACGAATTCGACATGGGAGCGGCGAAGCCGGTGGAGTTGGACAGGGAAAAATTTGACCGCTATGGCGAGCAGCGGATCTACAAATGGATCGTGCCGTGGGAAGAGAGCGATGCAGCGGGGTGGGATATCTTCCGGATGACGCCTTGATAGGGATAAGTGTGAGGAAATCGCGATGGGCTTCCGGCCCGTAGAGCCTACCGCTCGGAGAGACATCGCGATCCACCGGATCAGCGTCGGGTCTCGGTGACGACCAGCCTGATTTCGTAGGGGTTACCGGGTTCATCGGTCACGACGAAGATGCGGTAAGCCCTGGTGCCCCATTTGCCTTTCGGGGCGTAGGTGAAGGGAATGACGGCGCTCTCCCCGGGGGCGTAGTCGCGCTTGTCTGGTTTGGCGACAATGCAACCGCAGGAAGGGGCCACCGCGCGAAGGCGGATGGGTTGGGCGGAGTTGTTGGTGAAGCGGAATTCCCCCGCCACTTTGCCTGCGCCCTCCAGGGACTCGATGGCGACCTCGGTTTGATCCCAGGTGAGGCCTCCGCCGAGGGCGATCGATGGAAGCAAGAGTGCCAGGCAGAGGGCGAGTTTCATTTGCTGTGTTCTACATCGTGACGCGGCGGTGTCCATCTTGGGCTCGCCTTTGGGCGGTGGGGAAATCTTAATATCCCGATGGCCTATCCGGAAAAGTTGCAAAAAATCATCGATCTCTTCGAAGTGCTGCCCGAGGAGGAAAAGCGCGAAACCCTGATCGCCTATGCCGACCAAGCGGCTGCGCAGGCGCCGAAGGATGGCGAGACGTTTGCCTTGGAAGACGTGCGCAAAGACGAGGAATGCACGGACACCGTGGGGGTGTTTCTCGCGGTGGACGCTGACCGCAAAGTGAAGTTCCGTATCTCGCTCGGTCCGCAGGTGCAGACGCTGACCCGTGCGATGACGGCGATCCTGTGCAAGGGCTTCGACGGTGCATCGATCGACGAGGTGATGGATGTGCCGGCGGATTTCGTGCCGAGGATTGTCGGCGCCCAGTTGGTGCGGCAGCGCAGCCAGACGGTCTATTACATCCTCACGCGGATGAAGAGCGCGTGTAAGGTGTGGCTGAATCGGGAACGGGCGAAGGGCAACGCTGAAGGCTGAGACTAAACCTCAAAAGGGTCTCGGCGTTTGGTGGGAGTGGATCGCGCCGTCCCGGCGCGATGTTTCAATCAGACAATCGCGATAGGGACATCGCGATCCACCGGCCGATCAAATCCGAAAAGTTTTAGGGACGGGTATGAACGCTCTAGATTTCGGCGGCCACTTCGGAATAAGAGCCGGCCCGGACCGTGGCTGGACGATGGCCGTGATTGATGAATTTCACCGCGCCTTCACAGACGACTCCATCCTCGAACCGCCAGGGTCCTTCCACGCGGAAATGCGAGCAGTGGCGAAGGGAAGGAGCGCGGCGTTCGAAGCCGGCTTCGAGTCCGGTCAGCGTTTTGTAGTAACGATCCTCCAGGATGACTTCCGGCGGGACACCGTTGCGTTCGGGGACAAGTTCCAGCCTCTCGTCCTCGGTCAGCCGGTAAGCATCGGAGCGCAGGGCGAGAAGGTCCGATGTTGTTTTGACCGGAGCAAAGCGTGTGCGGGGCACGAGCACTGCTCCGGAATTGGCAAAGCATTCGATGGCGGCCCCCATGGCGGTCTCGAGTTGCAGGACCTGCGGGGAAGAAGGGGTCCGTGGATCGACCGTTTTGGTGTTTTTGATCAAGGGCAACGGAAGCGCACCGCCGTTCTCCTCGAGCGCAGCAAGTAAATCGGAGACGCGCAGCCAGAGCGTGTTGGTGTTGAAGTAACGATGGCGCCCGATGTCTTGGAAGGCCGTGAGGTCCGCCTCCGGGCACTGGGCCACTTCACGCAGCACGAGTCGCCCGTCGCTCTTACGGCGGGCGAGGTGTCCGCCTTTGCGGTCGGACGCGGTGCGCTCGGCGACTTCCATGAGGAAGGAAAGACCGCTCTGCGCGAACCATGCGAGGAGACCTGCATCAACGGTCGCCCCGAGATTGTCGCTATTGGAAACAAAGAGGTATTCCACACCTTCGTCGGCGAGGCGTTGCAGCCATCCGGATCCGAGGAGTGACGGGTAGAGGTCGCCATGTCCGGGCGGGCACCATTCCAAGTCGGGATCTTGCGGCCACTCCACGGGCTGCAACGAAGCGGCGAGAAGCTTCGGGACTTTATTTTGGAGGAAATCGAGTTTTCCGTCCGGAGCGAGTTCGGTATAGCGCGAAAGGTAAGCAAGCGTGTCCGCAGACGTGCTGAAACTGTCCATGAGGAGGAAGCGCGGTCCTTTGGTGCCCGCGTCGGCGCGCAGCCAGAGGATCTGGCGGGCGATGAAGTCGAGGAAGGTGAGTCCGTCTTTGACCGGAATGAGCGACTTGGCTTTTTCCAGCCCCATGCTGGTGCCCAGTCCGCCGTTGAGTTTGATCACGCAGAGCCGGTCAAGCAGGGCGGGATCGGGCGATGCGGACTTGATGTCGGCCAGCGCAGGAATTCCGTCGGCGGGATCGATAGAGTCCTCGGCCATGAGGCCCGCTTGGCCGGATGCCGCCTGGCGCCAGGCGCGTTCGAAGCTGGCACAGGCGGCGGAAGACAATGCGGCTTCCCGCATTTTTCGCACCGCTTCCTCGAGTCCGCGCTCGTCCATGGCCGCGTCAGGATTTCTTGGTCGAGGCGATATACAGCTCACGGAGCTGTTTGAAGTCCACGTTCGCGGGTGAACCGGTCATGAGTTCGACGCCGCGGTTGTTTTTCGGGAAGGCAATGACGTCGCGGATCGACTCGGCGTGCGCGAGGAGCATGACGAGGCGGTCGAGACCGAGGGCGATGCCGCCGTGAGGTGGGGCGCCGAATTTGAAGGCTTTGAGCAGGTGGCCGAACATGGAGGTCTGTTGCTCCTCATTGACCCCGAGAACGCTGAACATCTGCGACTGGAGGTCGGCTTCGTGGATCCGGATGCTACCGCCGCCGATTTCCACGCCGTTGAGGACGATGTCATAAGCCTCGGCGCGAACCTCGGCGTATTGTCCGGATTCGAGGAGCTGAACGTCGTCGGCTTTGGGGCGGGTGAACGGATGGTGCACCGCGTTCCATTTCTGCTCCTCCTCGCTCCAGGCGAGCAGAGGAAAATCGACCACCCAGAGAAAATCGAGACGTCGTGGATCGTGCGTGATGCCGAGGAGTTCGACCGCCCGCAGACGGACGCGTCCGAGGACCTCGCAGACGGTTTCCCATTTGTCGGCGCCGAAGAGGACGAGATCGCCTTCCTCAATGCCGAGCCGTTCCTTGAGCGCGGTTTTCTCCGCGTCGGTGAAAAATTTGACGATGGGCGACTTCCATTCGCCGTTCTCGCACTTGATGAAGGCGAGGCCCTTGGCCCCGAATTGCTTGGCCATTTCGGTCAGTTCCTCGATCTGGCCGGTGGTGATTTTGGCCAGGCCTTTGGCATTGAGGGCGCGGACCACACCGCCGCCGTCGAGGGCTCCGCGGAAGACTTTGAATTCGGTGCCGGCGAAAACATCGCCGACATCGACGATCTCCTGCGCCCAGCGCGTGTCGGGTTTGTCGCTGCCGAAGCGATCCATCGCCTCACGGTGCGTCATGCGGAGGAACGGTGTCTTGATCTCCACGCCCCAAGCTTCGCGGAAGACGGCGACGAACATTTTCTCGATGAGGGCGAAGATGTCCTCCGCGCCGACGAAGCTCATTTCGATGTCGGCCTGGGTGAACTCCGGTTGGCGGTCGGCGCGGAGGTCCTCGTCGCGGAAGCAGCGGGCGATCTGGAAATATTTTTCCACCCCGGCGGCCATGAGGAGTTGTTTGTATTGCTGCGGCGCTTGGGGGAGTGCGTAAAAGGATCCGGGGTTGAGGCGACTTGGCACGAGGAAGTCGCGTGCGCCTTCCGGCGTGCTCTTGCTCAAGATGGGTGTTTCGATTTCCCAGAAACCGTCGGCATCGAGGACATCGCGCACTGTCTTGATCACGCGGTGACGCAGGCGGAGGTTAGCCGCCATGGCGGGGCGGCGCAGATCGAGGTAACGGTGGGTGAGTCGCAGGTCCTCGTTGGCCACCTGCTCGTCCAGCGGGAAGGGCAGGACCTCGGCTTTGTTGAGAATTTTCACTTCATCGGCCACGAGTTCGACTTCGCCGGTGGAAAGCTTGGCGTTCTCCGTTCCGGCAAGGCGCCGGGCGATGGTTCCCGATACCTGGATGACATCCTCATCGCGCAAGCTGTGGGCGGTTTCGGCGACCGTGGCGTGCTCCTCCGGACGGAAGACGACTTGCGTCATGCCTTCGCGGTCGCGCAGGTCGACGAAGATAACGCCGCCGTGATCGCGGCGTGATCCGACCCAGCCGGCGAGGGTGGCGCGTTGACCGATATCCTTGGCGCGCAGGGCGCCGCAATGACAACTCCGGAAATTCATGGCGCGGGAGTCTGGAGATTCGCCGCCCAATCGGCAAGCGCCTCTTGGGCCAGATCCGTCTCGGTCCGCGCCTTGAGATCTTTCACCTTCAGCTTCGGCCACTCGTTGCCGACGACCAGCGCGACGGAGGCGCCGGAGGCGTCAGCATCCTTGAATTGCCGCGCCACCTTGTCGGATTGCAGGGGATAATCAACGCGCCGGCCCAAAGAGCGCAGGAGTTGCACGACACCCAGCGCCTCGTTGCGGCGCGATTCGTCGGCCACCACGACGAAAACGTCGCATGCTTGGCCGTCGGCCATGGCGGCTTCCATCTTGGCCCGCGTGTCGGGCAGGTCGGCCAAGAGGTCGCCGAGGACGACATCGCCGATGCCGAATCCGATGGCCGGGAGATCGACCTTGCCGTCGCTCAGGTCGGAGAGCAACCGGTCGAAACGTCCCCCGCCGGCGATGGCCCGGCGGTCTTGGCGGCGATCGAACACCTCGAAGACGAGGCCGGTGTAATAGGCGAGTCCGCGCACGATGCGCAGGTCGAGTTGGCAAAATCCCTCGAGCCCGCGTGCGGCAAGATTTTCGTTCAAGGCGGTGAAGAATGCCGGTCGGGCGGTTTCGATAAAATCCGTGAGGTCGCCCAGGGTCAGGCCGAACGGCGCGAGTTTTGCCTGCAGCGCTTCGGGCGAATCGCGCTCCAACTTGTCGATGACGGAAAGCACCTCGCGGGCTTTGGTTTCGTCCGTGACGCCTTTGCCGGCGAGAAACTTCATCCATGCCCGGCGGTCGCTGACCCGCACCACGATGTCATTCTCGGTCAGTCCGAAGGCGCGCATCGTCTCGATGAGCAGGGCGAGCATCTCGGCATCGGCCGCGGAGGAATCGTCGCCGACGAGGTCGCAGTTGAGTTGCAGGAATTCCCGCAAGCGTCCGCTCTGTTGTTTTTCGTAGCGGAAGAACGGGGCGATGCTGAACCACTTGATCGGTTTGCGATATTCGCGCGCTTTGGCGATGAGCATGCGGGCGACGGTCGGGGTCATTTCCGGTCGCAGGGCGACCTCGCGTTCGCCCTTGTCGGTGAAAGAAAAGAGCTGGCCGAGAATTTCGCCCCCGCTGTTTTTTTTGCGGTAGAGGTCGAGCGGTTCGAGGGTGGGTCCGTCGTATTCGCGGAAGCCGAATGAACGCGCGATACGGCGCCACGTGCCGGTGATATAGTTCCGGCGCGCGCACTCATTCGGGAAAAAATCCCGGAAACCGGGCAGGGATTGCATAGCGTCCGGGCATTCCAACACGGAAAGGGGTGCCGGGACGAGTTTTCAGTGGTTCCGTTTTCGGTTTTCAGCGAGAAGAACCGAGGCCCCGGCGCCCACGTCCGCCAACCCGCGCCGGTGGATCGCATTTTCCGGCTGAATCACCGAACACTGAATACCGAACACTTTTCCATGCTCGATTCGCTTGTTCTGCACGATTTCCGCTGCTTCCCGCGGGCGGAATTCCATCCGGCCCCGGGCCTGAATCTGCTTAGCGCCCCCAATGCCAGCGGGAAGTCTTCGTTGCTCGAAGCGATTTGCGTGCTGCTTCGTCTGCAATCCCCGCGGGCTGGAGCGTTGGCCGAGGCGGTGCGGCGCGGGGCTCCCGGCTTTTCGCTGCTGGGGCGCTGCGGCGACCGTAATTTGGCCTGCCATTATTCCTCGGCCGAAGGACGCCAGCTCAAACTCGACGATGTGCCGCAAGGGAAGTCCGATGCTTACCTCGGGGTGGGACTCGCTGCCTTTTTTTGCAACGAGGACATCGAGCTGGTTCGCGGCACGTCGTCCAAACGCCGGCGCTTCCTCGATTTCCTCGGGAGCCAATGCGATCCGGGTTATCTAAAAAATTTGCGGGCTTACGAGCGTGCTTTGCGTTCGCGGAATTTCCTGCTCAAGGAAGGTCCGCATCGCGGGCGGGAGTTGGCGGCTTACGACGGTCCGCTTCTTTCCGCCGGCGAATACCTCGGGTCGGCGCGGACCAAGCTTTGCGAGGAGTTACGGCCGCTTTTCGCGCGGTATGCTGCGGCGATCAGCGCCAAAGACGAGGCCGTGTCGCTGCGCTACGAGCGTTCGGGCGGACATGATTTCCCCGCGGCCCTGGCCGCGAGCGCAGAGGAAGAGCGACGCTTGCGGCAAACCGTGGTTGGTCCGCATCGCGACGATGTTTCTCTCGAGGTCGATGGAGCGGCGGCAGCTTCCTTTGCCAGCGAGGGGCAGCAACGAACGTTGTCGATCGCGCTGCGGCTCGCGCAGGCGGAGTTGATCCGTTCACGCCGCGGTTCGCCGCCGGTTTACCTGCTCGACGATGTGTTCGGCGAACTCGATACCGAGCGGCGGCGGCGTTTGTTGCAGGCCCTGCCGGGTGATGCGCAGCGTATTCTGACCACAACGACGTGGCAGTGGTTGGAAGAGGCCGGCGATGCGGCGGATTGGACGATCCGCGATGGGCGCGTGGAGATGCGGTGAGGGTGCGGCCCGCTGGGCCAGCGGGCCCTACCGGGGGGAGTTGCCAGCGAGTGTCACTAATGCACCGTAATGCTCGGGGCGGCGGTCGCGAAAGAAACCCCACTGGGCACGTTGGTTGCGGATGGCATCGAGATCGAAGGTGTGCGTGAGGACGGTTTCGCTCGTGCGGTCAGCCTCGGCCACTTTGGCGCCGGTTTCGTCCGCGATGAACGACGAACCGTAGAAGGTCATTTCGGAATTCTTTCCTTTTTCCGTTCCAATGCGGTTCGAAGCGACGAGCGGGACCATGTTCGACGCGGCGTGGCCTTGCATGGCGCGTTGCCAGTGCCCGCTCGAATCCCAATCGGGAAATTGCGGTTCGGTGCCGATCGCGGTGGGGTAGAGGAGCACCTCAGCCCCGCCGAGGACAAGACACCGCGCGGTTTCGGGAAACCATTGGTCCCAGCAGATGCCGAGGCCGACTTTGCCGAACTTGGTGTCCCAGACCCGGAAGCCGGTGTCGCCGGGATTGAAGTAATATTTTTCCTGATACCCGACGCCGTCCGGAATGTGCGTCTTGCGGTAGATGCCGAGCAACTCGCCGCCCGCATCGATCATCGCGACCGAGTTGAAATACGCCTGATTGTCGCGCTCGAAAAAGCTGAAGGGCAGAACGACATCCAGCTCGCGGGCCAGCTTCTGGAATCGGGCGATACCGTCGTTACCCTCGACGGGGCGGGCCAATTCGAAATGGCCGGGCAATTGATCTTGGCAGAAATAGGGCGTCTCGAAAAGTTCCTGGATGAGGATGATGTTCGCGCCCTGTGCGGCGGCTTGGCGGATCAGTTTTTCAGCGCGCTCGAGACTTTCGGTCTGGTCCTTGCCGCAGGCCATCTGCGTGGCCGCCAGAGTGACGTTGCGCATGGCGGTCAGTCAGGCGTTTTCTTTTTTGCGCAGACGCAACGTGATGCGTTTCATGCGGGCGCTATCATCGGGGCTCCAGCTTTGGATCTCCGGGTTGTCTTTGAACGCCTGATGCACGAGCCAGCGGTCGTAGGCATTGAGCGGTTCGGTCTGCAAGGGTTTGCCGCGTTCCTTCACGAGGTCGGCGATGGCGCGCATTTTTTCGACCAAGCGGTCGTTGCGCATGGCGCGGCGGTGCTCGACGTCGACGGTGACTCGCGGGGCCTTCGGGTCGCCGGCTTGGAGGAGGCGGTTGAGAAGGTATTGGATGTCCTCGAGCGTTTCGTCGTTGCGACCGGTCAGCAGGTCGGCATCGCTCGTGTAGATTTGCAGGACAAGCCCGTGTTCGTTGGGCTGCTCCTCGATCTGCACGGCGAAACCGAGGTAGCCGAGCATGGTGTCGAGGATCTCTTTCGGGGTCATGGGCCCGATCTTCGTTTTTTCCCTTTGCCCGCCTCAAGCGCTTTCTTTTGCGTCACGGCTTTCTTTTCGAGCACGGGGAGCGGTTTGTTGCGGGTCGCGTAGAGTTGGATGACGGAAATGATGTTCTGCGTGGTCCAGTAGAGGGACAGGGCGGAGGCGAAGTTGTAGGCGAAAAGGATGAAAATGAGCGGCATGAACATGAACATGCGGCGTTGGACAGCGTCACCGGTCTTGGGGGTGAGTTGCATCTGCCAGAGCATGGTGGCTGCCATGAGGAGGGGTAAGATGTTGATGGGGAATCCCAGGATGTGGCCCACGGTGTCCGGCTGGGAGAGGTCCTTGACCCAGAGGAAAGACGAGTTGCGCAGCTCGATGGCTGTCCCCAGCATCGAGTAGAAGCCGAAGAAAATCGGGATCTGGATGAGCATGGGAAAGCAGCCGCTGAACGGATTGACCCCGTAGTCCTTGTAGAGCTTCATCAGCTCTTGGTTCATCTTGGTCGGGTCGTCTTTGTATTTCTCCCGCAGCTCGGTCATTTTCGGCGAGAGAGCAGCCATGCGGCGCATCGAGTCGGTTGCTTTGTTCTGCAGCGGCCAAAGCAGGGCCTTGATAATGATGGTCAGGGCGATGATGGCCGCGGCAAAGTTGCCGAGGAGACTGTGCAGCGCGTTCATCGAGTAGAGCAGGATTTCGCTGACCCACTTGAAGATGCCGAAATGCATGACCTCCTGTTCGCCCTGGCCGAGCTTGGACAGGCGGCCGAGGTCCTTCGGGCCGCTGTAAATTTGGAAGGTCCATGATTTGGTTTGGCCGGGCTCGAGCCGGAATCCGGGCAATCCGAGTGCGCCCTCGATCCCCAAAACTTTCTTCTCCGCGTCGCCGGCATGCAGCAGGTCGAGTCGCCGCGCCCAGACCGATGTGCCGCGGTCGCCTTCGGTCACGGCAAGGATGTTGACGAAATACTGATTCTTGGAAGCCGCCCAGCCGATGTTGTCCGTCTTTTGCTCGTAGAAATTTTGTGCGGCGCGCAGCTCGATGCCGGTCAACGGGATGGAGCTTTCGTTGAACCAATTGACGTCGGTGAACGTCGTCTTGCCATCGCGAGACCAGTCGAAGCCGGTATAAATCGTCATGTCGGTCGAATGGACCGGCGCCGCGCCACCCGTGCTCAGGAAATAACCGGTGCGTTGCACAGGGTTCGCGCCGGCGTTGGTGAAGTCGAGGGTCAGGCTGACCGTGTAGTTGCCCTTGCCTTGATCGGTCTCCGACACGGCATAGGTCTTGCGAATCTGCAGACCGTCGGGCTGGTCGAGAACGAAGACCGCTTCGTTCGGTGCCCCGGGTGAGGTTGCGGCGAAACCGCCGAGCGCGGTGCCTGCTTGCTCGCTCAGCGCGCCGATGGGCAGGGCCTCGGGGATATTGAGCGAAACATTCGCGCCGTTTTCGCCGAGGTGATCGAGCAGTTCGACCGTGGCAATGCCGCCTGCATCGCTGACAAAATTGAAATTGGCCAGACCCGTCGTGACGGTCTGTGTTTCCCGTGGCACGGACGGAAGCGCGGCAGCGGGCGCAGGCGCGGCAGACGTGACTGCCGGCACGGCAGGCGTGGCGGGTGTTTCGGAAGCTGGTGTCGGAGTCGCCGCTGCGGCTTGAGCTTGTTCCGCCACGCGGCGTTGCTCGGCCAGTTGCTCCGGCGTGGGTGCGTAGTATTGGACGTAAGCCCATTGCCACAACCCGAGAGCCGCGACGCAAGCAATGACAACGGTCCAGGCCTTGCGATCCATCAGCGCAGTGCCTCCGTCAGTCGAACTTCACGCGCCGGGGGCACGGGGTCGCAGCCGCAACCGCCCCATGGGTGGCAGCGGCAAATCCTCTTCAGTCCGAGCCAGCCGCCGTGCATCGCGCCGTGTGATTCCACGGCCTCGAGAAAATATTGCGAGCAACTCGGCTCGTAACGGCAACCGGATCCCGGTCCGCCCAGCCAGAGGAGGAAGGGCGAGATCGTCCATTGGTAAAGACGGATGGCGAAGCGGACGACGATCTTCATGCCTTGAGATATCCGGCGCGTGCGGTCAGCGCACGCCATTCCTCGGTCAGCGCGGCGAAGGTTGCGCCCACCGCGGCGCGGCGCAGGACGACGACCATCCACAGGCCGCCGGGCAAGAGGCTGCGATGCACGCGGAAAATTTCGCGGATTCGCCGGCGGGCGCGGTTGCGTTCGACCGCCGTGCCGGTGCGGCGCGCGGTGATGACTCCGAGCCGTGCCGGTTCGGAAGTGGAGCTTTGCCAAGTGCCGAGGACCATGAAGTTTCCGTGCTGCGATTTACCGTGGGAGCGGACTGCGGTGAATTCCGCGCGGCGCGCGAGGCGAGCCGGCTTGGGCAAGGTGAGCGCAGCCATCAAGCCGCTTGGTGAAGCGGAACAACCGGTCAAGCGCCGGTGTGACGCGCGTATTGCACCTCGGCGCCCTTGGGCAGCAGGCGTTTGCGTCCGCGCTGGCGGCGGCGGGCCAAGGTGGCGCGGCCGCCTTTGGTTTTCATGCGGGCACGGAAGCCATGCTGGCGTTTGCGGGTGCGCTTGGAAGCTTGGTAAGTTCTTTTCATGGGACAAAAAGTTCGTGCCGTAACCGTGGCAGACCAGCCAGCATGGGGAAACAGGGGCAGCTTGTCAAACAAACCCGGCCACCCCTGAAGCCATGACCCGCGAATTCCTTCTGGTCGACGCCCACAACGTCATTTTTGCCCACCCGGAACTGTCCGCCCTCCACCGCCGGAACCCCACGGCGGCTCGCGAGGAACTGGTCCGGCTCCTTGAGCGCCATCAGGATGCGGCTGGCGTCCGTGTGGTCGTTGTCTTCGACGGGGGCTCGCAAGCCAAAGCCAGCACTGATCTCTCCGGTCCTGCCGGCGTGCAGGTGTTTTATCCGCGGTCCGGTCAAACCGCCGACGCCATCATCGAGCGTCTCGTCCTCAAATACGCCGCCACGCATCGCTTGACCGTAGCGACCAATGACAATCTCATCCGCACCGCCGCGGTGGCCGCCGGGGCCTCGACGACCGGTGCGGAAACGCTCTTTGATGAGATGGGCCGCGCGGAGGGCGAGGTGCGGGCGACGCTCGAGAAGCTTCGGCGGCGGAGGTAGAGGTGAGCGCTATTTTTTTGGTGGATCACGCCGTCCCGGCGTGATGTCCGTCATCCAAATCGCGATGAGACATCGCGATCCACCTTGGTCGGTGCGTGGAATTTTGGGAGGCGTGACCGGGATAGAAGCGCCTCAGCGGATAATCCCGCGTCCGCTCGTTTCGATGAACGTGCAGAGCTCGTTCAGCTCGGGGCTCTCGGGAAGCTCCTTGCGGATCGTTTCGACGGCTTGCTTCACGTTCATTTTGCCGCGGTAGAGGATGCGGTAAGCTTCCTTGAGGGCGCGGATGGTTTCCGGGGCGAAGCCGGCGCGTTCGAGTCCTACTTGGTTGATCCCGCGAACTTCGGCCGGGTTGCCGTCGGCGATGAAGAACGGGGGGACGTCCTGCACGATTTTCGAGCATCCGCCGGTGATGGCATGGCGTCCGACGCGGCAGAATTGGTGGATCGCGGTGAGTCCCCCGATCACGGCGTGGTCGGCGACTTGGACGTGTCCGGCCAGGGTGCCGTTGTTGGAGAAGATGACGCGATCGCCGACGATGCAGTCGTGCGCGATGTGCGCGTAGGCGAGGAAGTTTCCCCCGCTGCCGATGATCGTTTTCGTGCCGGGCAAGGTGCCGCGGTTCACCGTGCAGAATTCGCGGAAGGTGTTGCCGTCGCCGATTTCGAGAAAGGTTGGCTCGCCTTCGTATTTGAGGTCCTGCGTTTTTTGTCCGATCGACGTGTAAGCGAAAAAGAAATTGCCGCGGCCGACTTTGGTCGGGCCCATCACCGTGACATGGTGTTGTAGTTCGGTGTCTTCGCCGATGACGACGTCCGGCCCGACCACGCAGTAGGGCCCGATGCGGGCGCCGGAGGCGATTTTCGCCGAGGGATCGACGATGGCGGTCGGGTGGATCATTCGGAGACGAGGCCGAAGAGGAGGTTGCCTTCGCTGACGATCTCGCCGTTGACCGTGCAGGAGCAGGCGGCGCGGGCCATGGTTTTGCGCGAGCGGGTCAGCTCGCAGTGGATGAACAGCGTGTCGCCCGGGAAGACGGGTTTGCGGAATTTCACTTCGTCGGCGCTCATGAAGTAGCCGATTTTTCCGGAGTTCTGCGTGTTCAGCATCATGAGGATGCTGGCCACTTGGGCCATGGCTTCGACTTGCAAGACGCCGGGCATGACCGGATGACCGGGGAAGTGTCCTTGGAAAAAGGGTTCGTTGATCGTGACCGACTTCACTCCGGTGCACTTGGTGTCGCCTTCGAAGGCGACGATGCGGTCGACCATGAGGAACGGATACCGGTGCGGGAGGATCTTCATGATCTCCGTGGTGGGAAGAACGCGTTCGCCGACGGGCAATTTCGCCGGCGGGATCATGGCCATCATTTTGGCGTGCTCTTTGGCGATGGCCAAAGCCAGCTCGGTGTTCGGTCCGTGTCCGGGGCGCACAGCGACGACATGACCGAGGATCGGGCGTCCCACGAGGGTGAGATCGCCGACGATATCGAGGATCTTGTGGCGGACAAATTCGTCGGGGAAGCGCAGGGGTTCCTTGCTCAGGACGGATTCGCCGCGGATGACGATGGCATTTTCCAGACTGCCGCCGCGGATCAGGCCCTTTTCCATGAGTGGTTCGACGTCCTCGTAATGGACGAAGGTGCGCGCCGGGGCGATTTCCTTCTCATAGGTCTCTGGTGTGATTTCGAGGCTGAGGTATTGCGTGTGATTGCCGTCGGGCCCGGCTTGGGTGCAGGAAACGCGGAACGTGGTGTCGGGGAGAATGACGAGGATCGAGCCGTTCTTCGAATGGATGGCGACCGGCTCGCGGATCTCGCAGTAGCGGCGTGGCGCGTCCTGTTCGGCAATGCCGGCCTTTTTGATCAAGGCAACGTAGGGCGCGGCGCTGCCGTCGCCGATCGGCGGCTCGTTGGCATCCATCTCGATGAGCGCGTTATCCACGCCGAGGCCGGTCAGGGCGGAAAGAATGTGCTCCACGGTATGCACCTTGACGTTGCCCTCGATGAGGGTGGTGGCGCGTTCGACGGTGCGGACATTGGACGCCAGAGCGTCGACGGTCGGCCGGTCTTTGAGGTCGGTGCGGCGGAATTTGAAACCGTGGTCGACCGGAGCGGGGTGAATGGTGAGAGTGACTTTCTCGCCGGTGTGCAATGAGACGCCGGCGAGCGACGCGGGACCGGATAGGGTGTGTTGTTTTTGCATGGGCAAGGGTGGGCGGCGGACGTCAGGTGGACAGTTGTCCGTCCATTAACGCGATTTGCCGGTTGGCCGCGGCGGCGGCTTCCGGGCTGTGGGTCACCATTATTAGGGTGGCGAGCCTTTGGGAGGCAATCTTTTGGAAAAGCTCGAGGATGCGCGCGGCATTGTCCGAGTCGAGGTTGCCGGTCGGTTCATCGGCCAGCACGAGCGCGGGGCGATGGACCAGCGCACGGGCCACGGCGGCGCGCTGCATTTCTCCCCCGCTCAGCTGGTGCGGGAAGGCGTGGGTCCGCGGGGTCAATCCGACCAATTCGAGCATTTCCCCGGCGCGGGCGCGGGCTTGCTTGGTGCTGTCGCCACGCAGCAAGAGTGGAAGCTCGACGTTTTCCACCGCGGTCATGGCGGGGAGGAGGTTGAAAAATTGGAAGATGATACCGAGGCGCTCGCGGCGGTAGGCGGTAAGCTCGGCTTCCCCGGCCCCGTGGAGGGCGAGGCCGTCGACCGTGATCTGGCCGGAGGTTGGTTGGTCGAGCCCACCGAGGAGGTTGAGGAGGGTGCTTTTGCCGCAGCCGCTCGGTCCGGTCACCGCGCAGAACGAATGCGGTGCGATGTCGAGCGAGACGTCGCGCAAGGCGTGCACTTCGCCGGCGGGCGAGGGATAAATGCGGGAGACATGACGCAGAGTGATCATCCGGAACACCAGATTTTCCGCTCGGCGCGGCGGGCGCAAGACAACTTCCGTGTGGTGGACGAGGGGAAGGATTGGATCGTGGTGGACAAACCGGCTGGGTTGCTCACGCATCCGACGCGTCCCGATGGCACTCCGACATTGTGGGATGGTTTGCGTCAGTTGCTGGCCTACGAACTGGCGAACCGCGGACAGTTGTCGATCATTACGCGCCTCGACCGCGAGACGAGCGGTCTGGTTCTCCTCGCGCTGACCCGCGGGCGGGCGCGTGATCTCGGCTTGGCCATGCAGCGTGGCGCCATCGGCAAGGAATACCTCGCGATCGTGCGCGGTTGGCCGGAATGGGAAACGATGGCGATCGATGCACCGATCATCCGGCAAGGCGAAGTGTGCGACTCGCCGGTGTGGCTGAAGCGTTGTGTCGATGCGCGCGGCGCGGAGGCGGTGACGGAATTTTGCGTCGAGCGGCGTTTCGAGCGGGCGGAGGGAAAGTTCGCCCTGCTGAGGGCGCGGCCGCGCACGGGGCGGACGCACCAGATCCGGGTGCATGCGGCTCACGCGGGGTTTTCTTTGGTCGGGGACAAGATTTACGGAGGGCGGGAAGGTGGGGCTTATCTGGAATTTATCGAGACGGGATGGACGCCGAAGCTGGCGGAGGAGCTTCTGTTGCCGCGCCATGCTTTGCATGCCAGCGCTTTGGAGTTCGAGACCGGGGAGGGGCGGCGCGAGGTGCGGAGCGGAATGCCGCCTGATTTGGCGGCCTTTGATTTTGGGAGGTGAACGCGGGTGGGGCTGTGCTATGTTGGACGATTCTTATGTCCGACTACCTTCGCGTGGCGGGAATCCTTCTGGAAGTCCTGCTGCTCTTTAACCTGATCATTATTGCCCACGAACTGGGCCATTTCCTCGCTGCGCGCTGGCGCGGTTTGGTCGTGGAAAAATTCGGCATCTGGTTCGGCAAGCCGATCTGGAAGAAAACCATCGGCGGTGTGGAATACAGCCTCGGGTCGATTCCCGCCGGCGGGTTCGTGGCTTTGCCGCAGTTGGCGCCGATGGAAGCGGTCGAAGGGGACAGCAGGCATGACCGCGCCACGTTGCCGCCGGTCTCGGCTCTCGACAAAATCATCGTCGCGCTTTCTGGTCCGGTGGCCAGCATGCTGCTGGCGCTGCTCTGTGCGGTCATCGTTTGGTATGTCGGCCGCCCGGTCAGCCAAGCCGAGAGCACGACGGTCATCGGCTATGTGGTGCCCGACGGACCCGCGGCCAAAGCCGGCCTGCAGCCCGGCGACAAAATTCTCGAGGTCAACCGCCATCCGGTGACCAAGTTCGCCGGCATGGGCAACATGCGGCAGAGCGTGACGTGGAATGTCGTCCGCAGCGAAGAGCCGCTCATTCCGGTCAAATTCGAGCGTGATGGAGCGGTGCAGACGGTCGAAGTCGAACCGGTCACGCCCGAACGCGAGGGCTGGGGGCGCCGACCGCTGAGGCAGATCGGGATAGCGCCAGCCACCACACCGATGGTGGCGAAGGTTTTTCCGGACAGTCCCGCTGCCGCGGCAGGCATCCAACCTCGCGATCTGATCACCGCAGTCGACGGACAACCGTTGCTCAGCCTGGCTTCGCTTTCGGAATTTCTCAATACCCACCCGGCAGGCAAACCCATTGATCTCACTGTGCAGCGCGGCGACGAGACGCTGCAATTACCCGTCACGCCTCTGCTTCCCGAGGGTGAGGACAAGCCGCGCGTCGGGATTTTGTGGGATGACCGCGGGGTTACCGTGCTCGAGCATCCCAACCCGGTCCAATTGGTCGTCGGCAGCGTTCGCACCATGGTCGACACGTTGTCGGCGGTTTTCTCGCCACGCAGCGATATCAAGGCCGAGCATCTGAGCGGTCCGGTCGGGATCATGCGCATTTACTACCTGCTCTTCGAGTCACCGGATGGTTGGCGCTTGGCCCTCTGGTTCAGCGTCGTGCTCAACGTCAATCTGGCCTTGCTCAACCTGCTGCCCATCCCCGTTTTGGATGGCGGCCACATCACCCTGGCCATCATCGAAGCAATCCGGCGCAAACCGATCAATGTGCGGGTGCTGGAAATCGTCCAGAGCGGCTTCGCCTTCCTCATCATCGGCTACATGCTCTACATCACATTCTTCGACGTGCAGGACTTGCCGTGGCGCGGCAAGAGTGTGGAGCCGCCGGCGGAGTTGAAGTTCACGCCAGCTCCGGACAAGGCCGGCGCCGCGGACGGCGCCGCTACAGGAATGTAGCGTCGGCGTCCTCGCCGACGAATGCGCGCGATGAGCAGCGAACTTCCGCCACCGTTTTATCCGGAGCGACGACGCAGTCGCGCGGTGCGCGTGGGTTCGACCGGGATCGGGGGAGAGAATCCCGTGCGGGTCCAATCGATGCTGACCTGCGACACGATGGATACCGAAGCCTGCGTGCGCGACTCGATCGCGCTGGCCGATGTCGGCTGCGAAATCGTGCGCATCACCGCGCCGACCGTCAAAGATGCGCGCAACCTTGAGCCCATCCGCGATGCGTTACGCGCGCGTGGATGCAACGTGCCGCTGGTGGCGGATATCCATTTCAAACCCGAAGCAGCGCTCGAATCAGCCAAATGGGTCGAAAAGGTGCGGGTCAATCCGGGTAATTACGCCGACTCGAAAAAATTCGCCGTGCGCGAATATACCGACGGTCAATACGCGGAAGAAATCGAACGCATCCGCGAAAAATTCGCGCCTTTGGTCAAACTGTGCCAAGAGCGTGGCGTCTCCATGCGCATTGGGACGAACCACGGATCGCTGAGCGACCGTATCATGAACCGCTACGGCGATACGCCGCTCGGCATGGTGGAAAGTGCCCTGGAATTCGCCCGCATCGCACGGGAGATGAACTATCACGACTTCGTTTTTTCGATGAAGGCGTCGAATCCGAAAGTCATGATCGCCGCTTACCGCCTGTTGGTCTCACGCCTGGCTGCGGAAGGACCGGATTGGAACTATCCGATCCACCTCGGCGTGACCGAAGCGGGCGATGGCGAGGATGGCCGGATCAAAAGCGCGGTGGGTATCGGTTCGCTCTTGGCTGATGGGATTGGCGACACCATCCGGGTGAGTTTGACCGAGGACAGTGTGCACGAGATTCCGGTGGCCAAGGAGTTGGTCGCGCTTTTTGCCGGGAACTGCGAAGGATGGACTGGCGGCGAGAAACTCTCCTTCGATCCGTTCTCCTACACGCGCCGTGCGAGTGCAAAGCTGACCATCAACGGAATCCCCCTTGGCAGCGATGAAGTGCCGCGAGTTGTGGTGACGCGGAAGCATTTCGATGCGGTGGCGCACAAGTTGTCCGCGTTGGGGGACTTCCAGCCCGAGTTGGTCTACGAAGATTTGCCGATCGTCGAAATCGATCCGCGCAATGCCAG
Source organism: uncultured Verrucomicrobiota bacterium (assembly GCA_903953565.1). Taxonomy (GTDB): domain Bacteria; phylum Verrucomicrobiota; class Verrucomicrobiia; order Chthoniobacterales; family JACTMZ01; genus JACTMZ01. Next base: position 28,070 of record CAJBKE010000002.1, read on the forward strand.
TGAGGTTGCCGAATTGAACGCGCGTCCGCAGGCCTGCCTTGTCACGGTGAAAGACGGACTCGATCTTCCGGTCATTGCCGCGTTCCGTTTGCTCGCGGCCAAGGTTGAAGCGCGTCATCCGATTCTCTTGAAGGACTCGCTCGATCCGCGGCCTGATCCGCAGGCGCCTTTCGTGCGGACGCTGCTTGCCGCGAGCGCCCGCTTGGGTTCACTCCTGTGCGACGGGATCGGCGATGCCATCTTGCTACGAACGGAGGATGCTCCGGGGCAAACGCTGCGTTTGTCCTACAACATTCTTCAGGCGGTGGGCGCGCGCATCTTCAAGACGGATTACGTGGCCTGTCCGAGCTGCGGACGGACGTTGTTCAACCTCCAGGAGACGACAGCAAGGATCAAAGCGGTCACGCAACATTTGAAGGGCGTGAAAATTGCCATCATGGGCTGCATCGTGAATGGTCCGGGCGAGATGGCCGATGCCGATTTCGGCTACGTCGGGGGAGCACCCGGCAAAGTGAACCTTTATGTCGGCAAGAAAGCGGTGAAGTTCAACATTCCGGAGGCCGAAGCGGTGGATCGCTTGGTCGATTTGATCAAGGAACACGGGCGGTGGGTGGAAGCGAAAGAGAAGGCTGAAGCCTGAGTGGGAAACTTGAATGGGGGATGTAGCGGAGCTCTGCGGGCGCCGGAGCCTGTAAAGCGACAAGGCAGCGACGGTCACAGACCGACGCTACAAACAAGGAAGGCAGCCCGCGGTTGCGAAAGTCATTCGCCGGGCATAGCTTTCTCACGGCGGGTGGCCGGCGGCCGCTGCGCGGTTCGCCCGCGCAGAGGAAAGTCCGGACACCTCGGGGCAGCACGCCGCGTGCAAACGCGGGGCCGGCGGACGCAAGTCCGCCGCCACGGATAGTGTCGCAGAAAATATACCGCCTGCCTCGGCAGGTAAGGTTGAAATGGCGGGGTAAGAGCCCACCGCGCGGCGAGTGATCGTCGCGGCAGGACAAACCCCGTGCGGTGCAAGACAGAACAGGAATGACGGCCCGCCCCGGCCGTCCCGCGCAAGCGGGACACATTCCGGGTATTAGTCGCACCCCGCGCAAGCGGGGCGCCGGTGGCAACACCGGTGAGAGAAATGGTCGCCCGGACGGTTCGCCGTCCGACAGAATCCGGCTTACGGCCACCCGCCCTTTTTAATGCGCCGAGGCTTTTTCGGCGCCGAGGCCGGTGTTGGCCCGGACCATCAACTCGGTGAACTTGGCTTCGTCGGGTTTTTCACGCGAGAGAATCGTGCCGAGCCAGGCACCGAGGAATCCGAGCGGAACGCTGACCAGTGCGGGATTTTTCAGCGGGAAGAGCGGGTTCTTCATGAAGTCCGGGCTGACAAGGATTAGGACGATGCTCGAGGCGAGTCCGACGAGCAGTCCGGTCACCGCGCCCGCGGTATTGAAGCGTTTCCAATAGAGCGAGAAGAGCATGACGGGCAGGTTGGCGCTCGCCGCGACGGCGAAGGCGAGTCCGACAAGGAAGGCGACGTTGACCGAGGGACCGAGAACAATGGCGATGACGATGGAGAGCGCGCCGACAACGAAGGCGGTGATGCGGGCCACCCGCACTTCTTCGCCGGGTTTCTGCTCCTTGCCGTGATGGAGGACGTTGACAAAGAAATCATGGGCGAAGCTGGTGCTCGCACTGATGGTCAGCCCGGCGACAACAGCGAGGATCGTCGCAAAAGCCACGGCACAAATGAAGGCGAAGAAAATCTCCCCGCCTAGGAAACGCGCGAGTTGGGGCGCGGCCATGTTCGTTCCGCCGTTGGCCGCGATGTGGTCGGGTCCGAGCAGGCTGGCCGCACCGAAGCCGAAGAACGTGGTCATAATGTAGAACAACCCGATGATAAGCATGGCCCAGACCACGCTGGCGCGCGCGGTCTTGGCGTCCGGCACGGTGTAAAATCGAATGAGAATGTGCGGTAGTCCGGCGGTGCCGAGGAGCAGTGCCATGCCGAGGGATATTTGGTCCCACGGGTTTTTGAAGATGAGACCGGGTGTCAGAAAATTGCGCGTCACTGACTGTCCGTCCGCCGTGGTCGAAGTGATCGCAGTGAGAGAGGAAAAGAATTTGCCCAGATCGAAGCCGTAGCGTTGCAGCACGAGGATGCTGAGCAGAATGCTGCCGCCCATGAGGAGAACCGCCTTGATGATCTGTACCCAGGTGGTGGCGAGCATGCCGCCGAAAACGACGTAAACCACCATGAGGATCCCTACGCCAATGACCGCGAGTTCGTAAGACACGCCGGGGATGAGTTGTCGCACCAGCACACCGGCGCCGACCATTTGGGCGATCATGTAGAAAATCGATACAGTCAGCGTGCTGAGCGACGCTGCAGCGCGCACCGGTCGCGGCTTGAGCCGGTAAGCGAGCACATCGGCCATGGTGTATTTGCCCGCGTTGCGCAGGGGTTCGGCCACGATGAAAAGAACGGTCAGGTAGGCGACGAGGAAGCCGACCGAATACATGAAGCCGTCGTAGCCGTTCATGGCGATCATGCCGGCGATGCCGAGGAAACTGGCCGCGCTCATGTAGTCGCCAGCCACGGCGAGTCCGTTCTGCCATCCGGTGATGCGGCGCCCGGCGGCGAAGTAGGCGTTGGCACCGGAGGATTTTCTCGCGCTGTACCACGTGATAACCAGAGTGGCCGCGACAAAGGTGAGGAACATCCAGAGGGAAGTCTGGGAAGCGGCCGCAGCGAGGGGAAAGACGGTGCTCATTTGTGTTCGACCCCGAATTTGCGCAGCAGAGCGTGTTCGCTTTTGTCCCAACCGGCTGCCGCCGCGACATAGATCGCAGCCAGAATCCACGCCATGAAGAATTGCGAGAGCGCGTAAGCGTAGGCGAGATTGACGTCGCCCCAGACCTTTTTCTCCATCAGTCCGGGAAACCAGCCCACGCCGATAGGGAGCAGAAAGTAGTAGACGATGAAGAAAATAGTCGCCGGAACAATGAGGCGCATTTTGCGGCGAACCAACGCTTTGAAGTCGGTGTCTTTGGCAATGCGGTCCCACTGCACGGGATCGATATCCTCGTCGGCGGTGCGCTCGTGCCCGGGTTTTGCGCCTCTACAGCCCAGCGGGGCGATGTCGGTCTGGGAACCGACGGCAGGTGTAAGGTCTTGGTCGCCGTGGGGGGATAACATTCGAGGGATATGATCAAGCCGCAGGGGACTTGGGAAGTCCAAGGTGGTCGGGCTGGTGGGATTTGAACCCACGGCCTCTGCGTCCCGAACGCAGCGCTCTACCAAGCTGAGCCACAGCCCGTGATCAGATCGGACTTATCGCATGGGGCGGGTCGGGTGGCAAGCGGGGACAACGATGGACGGAGCGGTTTTGAGATTTGACCCCGTGTGTGCTTGTAACGGCGGTCTGTGACCGTCGGACCACAAAAAAGAAAAGGCACCAACGGTCACAGACCGCCGCTACATTTTCAGGTCGGGATTCGGGCGCCTTTTCCTCGGCGATCTCTGTGTCCTCTGCGATTCTTGTTTTTAAAGACCGCCGCCGAAATCAGGCGGGGACGTGTTGGGCTTTTTGGGCGCCGCGGTGGCGGATCACGGCGGTTCCGACGTAAATGGCTTCGGCGGCGAGGAAGGCGAGGACGTATTCTTCTCCACCAACGCCGAAGCCGTAGCTGTGGAGTCCTGCGCCGAGGACGTAGTTCACGCCATACCAGGCCATGATGATGCCGGCGAAATTGACCACGGCGGCCACGGCGATGCCGAAGTCACCCCACCAACCGGCCATTTTGCCGTGGATGGCGACGACATACATAAGCAGCGCGATGAGGGCCCATGTTTCCTTGGGATCCCAGCCCCAGAAACGTCCCCAGCTGTAATTGGCCCACACACCTCCAAGGATGGTTCCGGCTGCGAGCAAAATGAGACCGACGAACATCATTCGGTAGAGCCATTCGTGCAGCGGACGGATAGCTTCGGCGGTCTCCGGCTTGCGGATGTAGCGCCAGAGGACGACGTGGGCGAAACCCAGGGCGAGCGCGAAGGCGGCGTAGCTCAAGGTGATGGTGAGCACATGGACGGTGAGCCAAAAATTATCGCGCAGCACGGGGACGAGCGGATCAAGACGCGCGGGCATAGCCACGGGAAGGCTGCGCACGAGGAGCAGGCAGAGGAAACTGACGGGCAAAGCGCTCAGGAGCATGAGGCGGTTGCGGTAGACGGCGTAGAAGATGAGTCCGAAAAGCACAGTCCCCATGGCGACCCAGACGACCGACTCATACATGTTGGTCACGGGGGCGCGTTCCGCGATGAGGACGCGCAGGAAGATTCCGTAAAGCATGAAGCCGAGGGACAATGCACTCAACGCGACCCCGCCGCGCAGCAGCCAATGGCGCGCTCCATGCCGTGCTCCGGCCATAAGGAGCAAGGCAGCAGGCACGAGCAACCACATTGCGGTGTCGAAAGGTTTGAGGCGGTTGTAGAAATTCTCGCGGCTGACCACCGATTCGGTCGGATAAATGTCGGGATTGAGTGCGCGGAGATCATCGACCAGCCGTTGGGCGGCGGCATCGAAAGCCGCGTTGTCGCCCTCGCGCCCGGCCATGTTCAAATTGCGCAGATCCTGCAAAATGGGCGCGGCTTTTTCCGGCGGGTAGGCCACGGCCAGTTGGTCGATGGACAGCCATGGTGCGCCCGCGGGCGAGCCCGGCGGGGGCGGGGCGATGAGGAAAGCGGTGGTCGCGCCGAGCGCGTCGAAGAGTTGCAACCGTCCGAGCACAGTCTGGGCTTCCGAATTCATGCGAGGCACCGGTTCGCCGGCTTGGCGCAGGGAGGCCGCTTCCTGCGAGAGTGTGGAGAGACCGGTTGCGGCGGCGAGTTCCTTGCGAGTGAAACGTTTGCGGGTGGCATCCAAGCCGAGCTGTTCGACCAGCGGACGGTAGGAGATGAGGATCATTGGTTCCGTGCTCCAGTCGCGCGTGGCGAAAAGGTTGGAGAAAGCGAACGCGCTGCCGTTGAAAGATTCCCCGTCGGTCGTGCGCACCGGATCGCGTCCGGCGATCTTGACCAGCACCTCGTGTCCGAATGTGCCGATGGGCTTGCGACGTCCGGAATCCTGCACGGCGAGGTATTCCCAAGGTCCGATGTCGGCCGCGGGCGGGGCGGCGGGCAACACGGCGGCGGTGGTGAGAAGGATGGCGAGGATGAGTTTCACTTAGTGAGAGCAGGAGTGCGGTTCGTGTCGGAGTGGTCAACAGCCGTCGCCGGGGACGGCGACGCTACAGAAGATCCGGGGCGGCGGAAGATGAACATGGTAACGAGGCCGGCGCAGAGGATGAGCGAGCCGACCCATTTGCCCAGCCAGCCCGGATCGCGGAGAATTTGCACCGAGCTTTGCGAGAGGTCGTTGGGATTCCACGAGGCTTGCGAGATTTTGTAGGTCAGTCCGGTGAGGGAACGCCAGAGGGCCTGCGGATAGTTGGCCGGTTGGTTCATCGAGCAGGAACCGGTGCCGCCGATTTTTCCGTCGGGGAGTACCATGGCCAAATCGCTGCGGAACGAGGCGGGTTCGTCGGTGCCCTCGTTGCGTTCGACGGTGAAATTTTCCAGCACGAGTCCGAAAGGCAGGTCGGCCACTTCCCAGCCATAGGCGATTTCGAGAGGAAAGGTGCCGGTCGGCAGACTGACGCGCCAACCGGCGCCGACCCATTGTTCGACGGTGCGATCGGCCTTGCTGGCGCGAACGAGTATGCCGTCGAGCAGGCCTTGCCCCGGAGGAATCGGCTCGCCGGCCGGCAAGGGACGGAAATCAAATCCGGCTTGCGCTGTGGGAAGAATTTCGCGGGCTTCAATCGTCCAGTCATTCCACCCGGTGATGACCGGTTGATCCGCGGCGAGCTGGGTGGAGGAAACTTGGCGTCCGGCGGCGAAAATTTCGAGTTGCAGCTTTCCGTCGGGTTGCGCGACGAGGACGGCGCGGTTGGCGGCTCCGGTAGTCGGGGCAGGCGCGCCGGGTTTGGCCAGATCGACCGTGATGAGTCCGAGATCGAGACGGTTGTGATTGCGGTCGCCGGCCAGCAACCATTGCTCAATGGTCTGGTTCATGGCTTTGGTCTGCAGACGGATGAGCACCGCGGGACTGCCGGCGGGTGCGGTGGCGGGACGGAAGTTGGCAATGAGCCGCGGTGAGTCGGCCACGGCTTGCAGTTTCCACCCGCCGGGAGTCGTCCACAGATCGAGCGGATCTCCGGTCTGCACGCGCAGCGGTTGCCGTCCGAGTTCGATCATCACGGCGCGTTGAGCGTCCGGATCGCGCACCGTGATTTGCCGGGTTTGCAGGACGAGTTTGTTGTCCGGAGGAGAGTCTTTGAAAAGGGTCATCGTTCCCTCGATCCCCCAAGCCTGACCGACAACAGAACCGATCATGACGATGATGATGCCCAAGTGGGTGAGGAGGAATCCGGTGTGGTATTGTTTCCACGGCCAGCGCATGAATGCGCTGCAAATGAGGTTGGCGCCGAGGAAGAGCAACCACAGGTGGAACCACGGTGCTTCGTAGATCCAAGTGCGGGCCGTATCCGCATCGAACTTCGACTCGGCAATAGTGCCGACGATGCTCATGACAATGAGCACGCTCAACAGGATGACCGCCAGCCGCAGCGAAGCGAAGAACCGGAAGACCGGATCGCGTTTCCAAGCATACCGCGGCGGGCGCGAAGGGCCGGCACCGGGTGACGTCATGAAGGCTAATACGCTAAATGGGGCGCTTCCGGAGTCAAGGAAGGGCGGATCGGGCAAGGGCGGAAGGCTGAAACCTGAAAACTGAGTGAGACGCAAGCAGCGGTTGGTTGGGCCAGCCGACCCTACTGGGAATGAACGGCCGTCGCCGGGGACGGCGACGCTACAGGGGCTGTTGATCGAGGCGGGGAAGGTGGATCGCGCCGTCCCGGAGCGATTTTGTCTGCGGGAAATCGCGATGGGGACATCGCGATCCACCTGGGGTGACGTTGGCGGGTGCGGTGAGACGGGGCGTCGACGGCTCAATCGACGCGTCGGGTGATACCGACGAGGCGGGTGGGGTGGCCTTGTTTGTTGCGCTCGATGAAAACACTGGCACGCACGCGCCGCGGCTCCTGGCCGGTCGGGTGCGCAGTGAATTCGTAGGTCAGATGGTTCTCGGTGATGGGTAGAGAACTCATCCGCTGCATGAGTTCGGGCAAGCAATCCCCCGTTATATCTCGCCAAGCTTTGAAGAGCTGCGCGGGATCCGTGATGGAGCGATCGATGCCGTTGATTTCGTAGTTGGTCGGACTCCAATTGAGGTCGCCGAGTCCGAAAACGTGCTCAAACGTTCCGAATTGTCCACCCTCCAGCGCGGCGGCAAGGCGCTCTTGTGCGTTGTGCAATTCGCGCTCTTCCTCGAGTTCGCAAGTCACGTCGCGGTTGATGCCGACAACGCGCGTGTTGCGCCCCTCTTCGTCGTGAGTAATCACGTAGGTGGAGAGAATGTCGTGGATGGAGCCGTCTGGCCATTGCACGCGGAGGCGGTCCTGTCCGCTCGTGCCTCCGTTCGCGATGAGGCGTTTCAATTCGTAGGTCAGGCGCTCCTGATCTTCCTCGCTGTTGGCCTTGACCCACACTTCCTTTGGATCGGTGGCGTCCGGGTATCCGAAAAGGGCGAAAGATTGACGGTCCCAATGCAGGGTGTCTTTGACCGGATTCCAATCCCAGATGCCGAATTCGGCGACGTCTTGCGCGATGTGGAGCCGTTTGTTCGTCGCCTGCAGTTCGCGCCGTGTATCTTGCAGTGCGGTGACGTCAGTGAGGGCGGACAGAAATCCGGTTTGTTTTCCGTCCGCGTTCATGATCGGAGAAACGGTGATGATGACGTCGAACAAAGTTCCGTCCTTTTTGCGCAGCCTGAGTTGGAATCCTTCCAGCGGAGTTTTTCCCTGTAAGTGGAGTTCGAACGCGCGTTGTATGTTCTCATGCTCTTCATCCGGCCAGCAAGGGTAGGGAGGTTTCCATTTGAGTATCTCCTCATTGCTGTAGCCGAACATTTGGCAACATGCATTGTTGGCTGAAGTCGGGCCCCCGTCCGATCCGATCTCGATCAAACCAACGGTAGTGCTCTTCTCGAGCGCGTCCCGGTAGTTAAGTTCCTGGCGAAGTTCTTTTTCGGCTGCGACCAGTTCGCGCCGCGTCTTTTGGATAGCGCTGATGTCGGCGACAGCGCCAAGAACGGCGAAGGGTTTTCCGTTGCTGCCGAGCACCGTGGAAACGTTGACCAAAGCATCAAAGCGCGAGCCGTTTTTGCGGCAGAAGACCAACTCGAATCCGCTGGTCGGACTGTTCCCGGAAAGCGCCTGCTCGAGTGCCGCAAGTATTCGTGGCCGTTCGTCGACGGGCCAGTAGGGCTCATCTGGAGGGATGGCGGCTTTCAGCTCCTCTTCGCTAAAGCCGGTCATGACGCAGAAAGCGGGGTTCGCGCTAAGCGTCCTCCTCTCCATGTTGCGAACCACGATGCCAACGCCCAGCGATTGCTCGATGGCCTCGCGGAAGCGGAGTTCCCGCTTGGTGGCCGCCTCGGCGTCGCGGAGTGCCGTGGTGTCCCGCAGCGTGCAGGTGAGGTTGTTGAGAAGCTTGGTTTTGGGGTCAGCCAGCACCTCGGCGCGGCTTTGCAGCACGCGCAGAGAACCGTCGGGTAACACGACACGGAACTCGCGCTGGAAATTGTGCCCTTCCTTCCTCGCCGAGCGCAACAGGCTGCGCACGGTTTCGCGTTCGTCCGGTGCGACGACCTCAAGGAGGCCTTCCGACGAAGCCGACGCCGAGTCGCCGACACCGAGCAAGCGGCGAGTCTGGGGAGTCCATTCCATGCGGTCGGCGGCGAAATCCCAGGTCAGACTCCCCGTCTCGGCCAGCGATTGCATCTGGTCGAAAGCGATCCGCAGTCCTTCGATGCGCGCAGCCAGATCCTTTTCCGGGGTGACGTCCACGCCGAAGGAAAGAATTTCCTGTGCGTTGCCTTTGCTGTCGAATGTGGCCCTGTCGCGCCAACGCACCCAGCGGATGGTGCCGTCCGCCAACACAACGCGATGCTCCGCCACGCTGACGGGATTCCGGCGCGACAATTTGCGCACGCTGGCAATCGCGTCGCTGCGGTCGGCGGGTGGAATCAGGTCGAGATAGTTGGTGCCGACAAGTTGCTCCCGCGATTTCCCGAAGAACCGACTGTACGCGCTGTTCACAGCGAGAAGCGTTCCCTCCGGCGTGCTGGAGCAGGCCATTTCGGTGTGTCCATCAAGGAGGCGCTGCATGGGCGCCGTTTTCTTTTTCTCACGCGCGAGACTCTCGGCCACCGTGATCCGCATTTGTTCCACCACGTCCGAACCGGGTTCTGGTGTGGTCATCGCCGGCCCGACCTCCTGCATGAGATTTCGGAGCCGGTTGGTCACCCGCCGCTTGAGCAGGAGCCACGCGAGCGCGAAGAGCAGGGCGAAAGTGACGCACGAGGCGAAGGCGAAAGCACGAATTGCCTGTGTCACGAAAACGAAGGCATCGGCTTGCCTGCGCAATGTGATCACGCCGAGTGGCGTGCCGTCTGCCGACGTGACTGCACTCCAGGCTTCGACAAAGGGCCCGGCATCAAGAAAACGGGGCGACTTCCAGGCAGGCGTGCTCTCCGGCGGCAGAAAATCCAGCGTGTGCAACCCCGCACGCTCGAACTCCTCGGTCAGTTCCTGTGGAGTCCTCTCGTTGAGACGTTCGCCGAAAACCACGGCGCTGAATTGCGCATACCGCTCGGCACGGAGCAAGTCGCGTTCCATAGCCAGCGGTTCGAAAAATTGACGTGCGGCCAGACCCGAAACCACGACCAAGATAAAAAACAACGCGGTGATCGGCGCGAGGATTTGCCAGGCAAGCACGGACCCGGGATCGGGACCGGATTTGGCATCGGAGAGCGGCATGGCCGGTTGAAATTGTCGGATGCCTGCGCCCTTGGCAAGAGCCCGAGGCTTGCGCGTTGGCAGTGGCGGGGCGCTGTGTCATGTTTTGCCGCGATGGATACCGCGCTTATCACCGGCTGCAGTCGCGGCATCGGGCTTGCTTTGGTCCGGGAAATGGCCGCCCGCGGTTGGCACGTGCTGGCCGGCGCCCGTCATCCCGCGGCGGCGCACGCCTTGCAGGCGGTGGCGCAAAATGCATCACCCGGTTCCGTCGACATTCTCACCCTCGACGTGCGCCATGACGAGAGCGTCCAAGCAGCGGCCGAAGAAGCGGCGGCCAAAGTCCGCCGCCTCGACGTGCTGGTCAACAATGCCGGCGTTTTTCCGGAAAACGGGAGCGAGTCGCTCGAACAGCTTCCGCTCGAATGTTTCGAGGACGCCTTCAGCGTCAACGTGGTAGGGGTGGCGCGTGTCACGAGGATGTTTCTCCCGCTTTTGACGCGGGCGGCGCATCCGCGGGTCATCAACATGAGTTCGCTCGCCGGTTCGATCGGGGAAAAGGAAGACTCTCGCTATTATTGCTACAGTGCGTCCAAGGCCGCCCTCAACATGCTCACACGGGCCATGGCGGCGGAATTGCGTCCGCGCGGTGTCACCGTGGTGGCCGTCACTCCGGGCTGGGTGAAGACCGAGCTGGGCGGACCGAACGCGAAGATCAGTGCGGAGGAGTCGGCGCGCAGTCTGGCTGCGACCATCGATCGTGTTTCGCACCATGATGCGGGGCAATTCCTCGACCGGGACGGCAACAAAGCGGCGACGACCTGGTAATTTCGTCTGGTGCGTGTCGCGTGCGCCCCGCATTCTTCCCTGCTGCCATGAATGATGTGAACAGTCTTACCGCCGTGCGCCTCGAAAAGCGCGCGGCTTTGGAAGCCGCCGGACTCCGCCCCTATGGTGGAGCGTTTCCCGTGAGCGGCGATGTGGGTGATGTTCGTGCCGCTTTTGCCGAAGGCAAAGCGGTATCCGTGGCCGGTCGCGTGACCGCGCGCCGCGATATGGGCAAGAGCCATTTTCTCGATGTCAGCGACCACAGCGGGCGGCTGCAGGTCTATCTGCAGGACAAGGCGATCGGCGAAGACGGTATCGCGCTCTACGACCGCCTGGATATCGGCGACTTCATCGGTGTCGAAGGCGAGTGCTTCACCACGAAAACCGGCGAACCTTCGGTCAAAGCCACGCGGTTCGTTATCCTGAGCAAATCGCTGCATCCGTTGCCGGAGAAATGGCACGGACTTCAGGACATCGAGGCGCGGCACCGTCAGCGTTACCTCGATCTGATTTCCAACGAGCACGCGCGCGACATATTCCGCAAACGTTTCGCCATCATCCGCGAAATCCGCACCTTCTTCGAGGAGCGCGGTTTTCTCGAGGTGGAGACGCCCATGATGCAAGCGGTGGCGGGAGGGGCAGCGGCCACACCTTTCGAGACGCACCACAATGCGCTCGGCCTGGATTTGTATCTGCGCATCGCGCCGGAATTGTATCTCAAGCGTCTGCTCGTCGGCGGATTCACCAAGGTTTTCGAGCTCAACCGCAATTTCCGCAACGAGGGTGTTTCCCGTCGCCACAATCCGGAATTCACCATGCTCGAGGCCTACTGGGCTTACGCCGACTTCGAAATGATGGCCGAATTGGTCGAGGATCTTGTCTGCCGCGTGGCCGAGCGCGTCTGTGGCGGACTCAAGATCGAGCACAAGGATGCCGAGGGGAATGTGACGCGCGTGATCAACCTGCAGCGCCCGTGGCGCCGGGCGCGCTATGGCGATTTGGTCGAGGGTGCCGAGCCCGGTTGGTTCGCCCGCGATGCCTCCGCACGCCGCACCCGCGCTTTGGAGCTCGGTCTAGATATCTCCCATTGCGTCGAGGACTACGAAGTGACGCAGCACGTTTTCGAAAAGCTGGTCGAAGAAAAAACGGTCGATCCGTGCTTCGTTACGCATTGTCCCAAGGAACTGATTCCGTTGGCCAAGACCAACCCGGATGACCCGAATGCGCTCGATGTCTTCGAGTTGATCATGAACGGCCAGGAGATCGCGCCGGGGTATTCCGAGTTGAATGATCCCGTCATCCAGCGCGCGCGCCTCACGGAACAATCCGGCGGCGAGCAGCACAAGATCGACGAGGAATTCCTCCAAGCTCTGGAATACGGCATGCCGCCCGCCGGAGGCATGGGTATGGGCATTGACCGTCTCGTCATGCTGCTGACCGGCGCCGATTCCATCCGCGAGGTTATCCTCTTCCCTCATCTCAAGCCGCGCGCGGACGCGTGAACTCGCGGCGATGAAGGCGGCCAGCGTCTATCCGCCGGGCGCCCTGAACGTCAACGGCTTCAGTTTCTTTAATGCCGTCTCGTTCCAGATCGTGCTCGGCGCGCCGGTTATTCTTTTCGCCAAGTCGCTGGGCGCTTCGTCCTTCGTGCTCGGCACCATCGCCGCGCTCACCCCGCTGCTCAACATCCTGCAGTTGCTCGCCGCGCGATTCCTGCACCGCGTGGGATACAAACGCTTTCTCCTCTCCGGATGGGGCGCGCGCACATTTTTCACCTTCTGCATCGCCGTTCTCCCGCTGCTTCCCGGCCTTTCCATCCCGACGCGGCTGGGACTGCTCATCGCCGCTTTGTTCTGTTTCAATTTGCTCCGCGGATTTTCCGCCGGTGCCTGGTTGCCGTGGCTGACCGCGCTCGTGCCTGCGCCGGTGCGTGGACGTTTTCTCTCGCGCGACAATGCTTTCATGCACCTCGGTTGCTTGGCCGCGCTGCTCCTCTCCGCTTGGGTCATGACGGGCTCGGTTGAGGCGGACGAATACGCGGCGGTTTTCGGGATCGGTCTCTTGTCCGCGTTGGTCAGCCTGTGGTTTGTCCACCGCATCCCCGAGGTGGAATCGGCGGAGGATCGGAAGCAATCCGGCGTTGCCGTGCCGTGGGGCGCCATGCTGCGGTTTCCGCCCTTCGCCAAGCTCCTGTGGTTCACCACCATTTATATGACAGTGATTGGAAGCCTCGGTGTTTTCACTGTCGAGTATCTGGTTGTCCGCGGAAAATTTGCAGAGTCGATGATCCTGCTTTTGAGCGCGTGGTCTTTCGTCGGGGCTTTGGCCGGTTTGGCCATCACGGCCCCGCGGCTCGATGCGACGGGGAGCAAACCGTGGTTGCGCCACGGGTTGGTCATCATGGTTTTGGTCATTCTCGGCTGGTTCTTCCTCGCTGCCGGTCTCTTGCCGGGATGGCCGGCCTTGGTCGCTGGGCTGAATTTCTTCGGCGGTTTGGCCGGGGCGATTTTCGGCGTGGCCAACACCAGAATCATGATGGGCAGCGTGCCGGCCATGGGGCGCAACCACTTCTTCGCGCTCTTCACCGTTGTTTCCGGGCTCGGTCTCGGAGGGGCACCCATGGTGTGGGGAGCCATGCTCGACACGCTGGGAACACTAGATGTTGTGTTGGGTGTGATGACGGTGAATCGCTATTCCGTTTACTTCGCCGCGCTTGTCGTGCTCGCTTGGCTCGCGCTGCGTTTGATTCCGGGATTGCACGAGGGCGCGGCGATCGAGGCGGCGCCACCCACCACGACGGATGCGCGACCCGTTGCTCCGGTGGAGTGATGCTCGTTTAATCGCATTCCTTGCAGACACGCGTCGTCTCTTTTGTTCTAATGTCCGGCCGGTTTCGCGCCGATTCCGCCCACACATGCTGCGCAACTTCGTTATAATCGCTGCCGCCCTTGCCGTTTCGCAGGCCAAGGTCGCGGCGCAGGATATTTTCCGCCCGTCTCAGGGCGGACAGATGTCGGTTGCGCCCGGAGTCGCCTCCCAATTGCCGCGCGGTGGATTCGATGGCGGCGCGCCCATGTCGATGGCGGGGCCGGGGGGCGGTGGCGGTCGCTACAACATGAAAATGGGACCCGTGCAGATGAACTTCAGCGCCGGCATGGGCGCCGCCTACAACACGAACATCAACGGTTCGAACAACAGCGGTAACAACAACAACAACGGCGGTTTTTATCTCACGCCGCGGGTCGGTGCCGCGATTTATTGGCCTTTTTCCAAGGTCAACAACTTCAGCCTCAATTTGCAGACCGGCTACAACTATTACCTGACCGGCAACGTCGACAATCAGCAGCAGTTCTATCTCTCCCCGGGTTCGCAATTGGCCTTCAACATTTTCGTGCAGGACGTGAATATCACGATCTACACACGTCCTTCGATCACGACGAATCCCGCGTACAATCCGTCCATCAGTGGTGGCGGCAACTACAACGTGGCCAACAACGTGGCCGGCATCAATGTCGCGTGGGACCTCAACGACGTGCTCCTCAACGTTGGACTCGCCAATTCGCTCAACTACTCCCTGACCAACGATTACACCAACCAGAACAGCACCGGCAACCAGATCTACGCCAACGGTTCCTTCATGGTGCAGCCTTACCTCCGTCTCGGGCTGCAAGGTTCGGCCTCGACCATTTATTACTTCGAGGGTTCCTCGCAGGGGGCCAACTCGCTCAACGACGGCATCAGCTTCATGCTCGGTCCCTTTGCCACGGGAAATCTCACCCGCTACACGACGTGGTCGGCCGGCGTTGGTTGGCAGATTTCCCAATTCAACGAAAACAACAACCCGCTTAACACCGGCAATGCGAGCAACCCGTATTTTTACTTCTCCATCTCGAATGAGCTGAATCGCTATTTCACCCACGGCTTCAGCGCGAGCTTCGAGACCGCCCCCAGCTACCAGTCAAATTTTGTGCAACTCTTCACTTTGAGCTATAATTATTCATGGATCCTCATCCGCGATTGGTCGCTCGGCGGCAGCATGTTCTTCAACAACGGTTCCGAGTCGCCCGGACCGAACTCGCAGGATTTCAACCAAGCTGGGTTCAATCTGTCCCTCGGCTACCAGCTGACGAAAAACTGGTTTGCCAACGTCTACTACAGCTTTATAGGTAGGGGGTCCACAGTGCCTGGTGACCAATACAATCAGCAAATCATCGGCGTGAATCTTAATTACGCGTTCTAACCTTTAGTGCTCATGGACTTGCCCAAGAAACTAACCGCTCTTCGCCTCCTGGCCGCATGCGGCTTTTTGGCCGTTGCCGGGTCGCTTTGGGCTCAGCCTCTGCCCGCGGTGGCCCGACCGGCCGATGCCGTTTCGCCCCAACCCGTGTCGGCGCCGGGATCCGCCCAGAGTTCCATGCCCTCCGGCATTTCCAGCACCGCGGCGGTCTCGGCCACGGTTTCCATGGAAGTGCTCGACGACTCGCGACCACTTTCCATCGGCGATGCAGTCAACGTTCGCATCGTCGAGGACCGCGATCCGCCCGTCACCCTCCAAATCAAAGACTCCGGGGACCTCGAGGTTCCGTATGTCGGCCGCGTCCGCGCCGCCGGTCTCACCCCGCGTCGGCTGGCTTACGCCATCAAGGCGGAACTTGAGCGGGATTATTACCACAACGCGACGGTCATTATCGGGCTCGACACCGCGCGGCAGCAGTCGGCTGGGCTTTTCTACATCACCGGCATGGTTGGTTCGCCCGGGCCGCAGGAAATCCCCACCTACGAAACGCTCACCGTGAGCAAAGCCATCCTCCGCGCCGGCGGATTTTCCAACTTCGCCAACCAGCGCAAGGTCAAGCTGACCCGCGCCGGACCCAACGGACAGACCGACACGCAGATCATTGATGTGAAGGAAATCCTCGAGCGCGGTCGCCTTGACCTCGATGTGGAAATCCGCCCCAACGACTTTATCGTCGTCCCCGAGCGTCTGATCAACTTCTAGCTCCCCGCGCGCCATGCCCAATCTTCCCGACACAACCCCTCTCGGCTCCCAGCAGCATGAGCGCGCGGAGATCCTGCAGCTCACGTTCCAGCGCTACAAATACATGCTGCAGAACTGGTGGTGGATTCCGCTCCTTACCACGGCGATCGGCCTCGGTCTTCAGGCGTGGATGGTCCTCAGTGCGCCGCCCAAATACCAATCCTCCGGCCGCCTCATGGTCTCCGGCAAAATCGCCCTGCCAGAAGGTGCGGTCTACAGCGAGGAGGCGGCCAACTTCTTCGGCACCCAGCTCGAGCTCCTGCAGAGCAGCGAAGTGGCCCGCCGCGCCGACGCCCGCGTCATGGCGCTCAACCCGAACCTCGAGAAAGTTCCGGTCAGTCTCTACGCCAGCATCATCCCGAAGACCTCGATCTTCGCCGTCACCGCGCAGGGCCTACAGCCGCAGCAGACCAAAGCCTATCTCGATGCCGTGATGGATGAATTCATCGCCTACCGCCGGTCGATGCGCTCCGACAAATCCGACGTAACCCTCAGCGCCATCACCGACCAGGTTGTCGATTTGGAGAAAGACCTGCGCAAAGCCGAAGAAGAGCTCTTCAACTGGCAGAAGGAAAACAACCTCGTCTTCTTGCAGGAGGAGGGGAACAGCGCCGGTGTTTACCTCGCGCAGTTGAACCGCCAGCTCGCCAACCTCCGCACCGAATATCAGCTGCTCGAAACGCTGTCCCTCGAGCAGAACCTCGAACGCCAGGGCCAATTGGAAAACGTCGTGGATTCCAACAAGGATGCTGTCGGCGCCATCATGCGCGGGTTCGGGCCGGCCTCCGATTACCTCAAGGCCCGCCAGGAACTCCAACTCCTCCGTGCGCAATACGTCGAAATGGGCGTCAACCTCAAGCCGCGCCATCCCAAGATGGCCGAACTCGCCCAGCGCATCGGTTTGCAAGAACGCCTCATGGAAATTTTCCAAGCGCAGACCTCCGAACAGTTCATCTCGCAGATGGACTCGCTCCGCGTGCAGATCCAGAACACCGAGAAAGGCATCAAGGAGTGGGAAGTCAAAGCCCTCGACTTGAGCCGCCGCCTCGGCGAATTCGAGCGCCTCAAGAGCGAAGTCGAGCGCCGCAAGGGACTCTACGAACGTCTGCTCGCCAGCGTGCAAAGCGTCGACGTCAACCGCAACATCGATCAGGACACCATCAACGTCATGGAATACGGCGCACAGCCCTCCGTCGTTCGTCCCGACCTCGGCCGCGCTCTGCTCATGGGCGGCCTCGGCGGATTTGCCGTCGGCCTCGGCATCCTTCTGCTCATCGGAAAACTCGACGACCGCTACATCTCCGTCTCCGAACTCGAAGCCCACTCCGAACTCGATGTGGTCGGTCTCATCCCGCGCCTCAAGAGCTCGGAAATGCATGCCCTCGAAGAGGGCGACAAGCGTCACATTCTCGTCGAATCGTTCCGCAATATCCGTTCGAGCATGCTCTTCATGCCCGCGGGTGACTTCAATCCGAAGAGCTTTCTCATCAGCAGCGCCATTCCGGGTGAGGGGAAATCCACCTTGGCCACGGACTTGGCCGTCACCATGGCGCTGTCCGGCTCGAAAACCCTCCTCATCGACGGTGACTTGCGCCGCGGCCGCCTCAACCGCCATTTTGCCGCCAAAAGCGAACCCGGCCTCGCCGAAGTGCTCAAAGAAATGGTGCCGCTCGACGAAACCATCGTCACGACCCAGTTGGCGAACCTCCATTTCATGCCGCGCGGTAAGGTCATGGCCGCCGGCACCGAGCCGCTTCCCGGGGCGAAATTCAGCAAGCTGCTCAACACGCTCAACGACAAATTCGACTACATCATCATCGACAGCTGCCCCGTCCTGGCCGCCGACGACTCCAGCGCCATGGCGCCGCTCGTCGATGCCGTGTTCTTCGTCGTCCGCGCCCGCTTCACCTCCGCCCGCCTCTTCATCCGGTCGCTCAAGTTGCTCGCCGTCCGCGGCGTTATGGTGCGCGGACTCATCTACAACTGCGCGGAAATGGGCAGCAGCGATTACCCGTATTACCAATACAAGGAATACCATCGCGCGGCCACGGCGCCCGCGGCAAAAACTTGATCCCCGCCGCCGCGCGCGTAGACTCGCGGATCTTGTCATCGGCTAGGTAGCTCAGTTGGCAGAGCAGAGGACTGAAAATCCTCGTGTCGGGGGTTCGATTCCCTCCCTAGCCACCTCCTCTCATCATCAATGACTTAAGGAGGAAGTTCGCCGAAATCGGTCGAAAATGTTAGCAAAAGCATAACATTGGCATAACCCGGTGGTTTTCTGCAGCAATCGGGCGTGTTCGTCGGCCATTGATTTTCCTGCCGACTTGGCGACCGTGGTCCTCTCATATCAAACACCAAAAGGTTTTCGACGTCTCGTAAGGTGGATCGCGCCGTCCCGGCGCGATGATTCAGTCGAGAAATCGCGATGGGACATCGCGATCCACCCAGCGCTCAAAGTCTGAAACCTTTTGCGATCTGGTATCACTCCACAGTCCAACCCGCTGCGCTAGGGTAGCTTCGGACTGTTATAGTCGTTTGGTGTAGCAGCGCCGCTTTGCCGGGGGCTCTGAGGAACCGGAATCAGCCCCGTTCGACTGACGATAGCCCGGCGGGATTCTGCAGATGCTGCCACTTGACCGCTTGGGTTGTGCTGCGTTGCCGGGTAGAACGGCGCTTATGTCGCCGAGCCGCAGAAGCTGTCGTGTGGTGCCGGTGCGCATTGGCTTGGCCGGGTGGAGTGAGGCGGCGAGCCGCCATGGCAAACTTTTGCCTGCGGTGGTGGAGGGGGCGACGGGGTTGCAGCGCTACGCGGGTGCGTTCGGTTTCGTCGAAATCAACTCGAGTTTCTACCGCCAAGTGCGGCCGGACACCTACGAGAAGTGGGCGGGGGAGGTTCCCGAAGGATTCTGTTTCTCGGTCAAAATGCACCGGCTCATCACCCACTACACGCGCCTGAAAAACACCGAGTTGCTCGGTGATTTTTTTGGTTCGGTGACGGGGCTTGGCGCGAAACTTGCCGTTGTGCTGGTGCAACTGCCGCCCACGCTGGTCTTCGATGCGGAAGTGGCGGACCGGTTTTGGTCGGCCTTGCGAAAACTTTACCGTGGCTGCGCTGTCTGCGAGCCGAGGCATGCTTCATGGCAGGAGCCCGCGGCGCTGAAGCTTCTCGGCCAGCACGGCATCGGTCCGGTGCTCACCGAAATTCCCGCGGCGAAGGAGGATCCGTTGCGCGGGGCAAAAAGGGAGATTCCGCTTTACGTCCGTTTACACGGGACGCCGCGCAAATACTACAGCTCCTACGGCGACCAGGACCTGGCGCGTCTGGCGGAGTTCCTCGCGGACCATGCGGACCGGCGGCGCTACGTGGTCTTCGACAACACCGCCGGTCCGGCCGGGGTGCGGAATGCTTTGGATTTGAAGCGGCTGGTGGCGGCTTAAGACGCTGGCCAGCGTGCGTGAAACCAACTATAGCGATCTGAGTTATGTTTTGGCTGCAGCACCCAGTGCCGCGATTCAGACGCTTCGTCGGCGGGGACGCCAACGCTACAGTTGATGTAGCGGCGCCGTCCTCGGCGCCGGACCGAGGCCACGGCATTCTTTAAACCGCTCGAGGCCGTGAACATGGAAGCAGAAGATCCCTTGGAGAAACGCGAACACTGGCGCTTGGCCGCCCTTATGGTCTGCGTGCAGTTGCTCGATTTAGCCGTGACGGACAAGCTGTGCTCAAGCGGGGAACTCAACACAGCGGGCGTGGCTATGGTGCAGACGTTCCATTATGGCAGCAATTTCCTTCTCCTTCTCCTTCTTTCCCTCATCGTCTTGGCCATACTCCACCCGCACTCGCGCATTATCCGGCCCGGGCTGACCGCCTATTTGGGGTTTGCCTTGCTGCATCTGGTGGTCAATGTCGGTGCTCTTCTCCTGAGCGCCACGGCCAAGGCCACGGGGCTGGCCAGCCTGTGGGACGTGGGCGCGATCGGGGCGATGACTGTCCTGACCTTTGCGGCATGTTATTGGATGCTCGATCGGTCCACGGAGGGCGGCGCGTTTGTCATTCCCGGACGCGACGGACCTCTGAAAGATCCGAAGTTGTTCGACTACGTCTACCTGTCCTTCGACACGTCGACGACCTTCGGTCCCACGCTGGAAGTGCCGGTCTGCAGACGGGCCAAAGTTTTGATGATGCTGCAGGTGGCTCTTTCGATTGTGATTCTCACCGTGCTGCTCTCAAGGGCGGTCAACGCGGTGGGCTGATGTCTTGACCGCTCTGGCGCGCAGCCCGAAAATACCGAAGTAACCATCAACGCTATGTCTACTGAACTCAAGTGTCCCTTCAACCACGGTAAATCCACCGGAGCGCCCGTGGCGGCCGGCATGGGGCCGACCAACCGCGATTGGTGGCCGAACCAGCTCAACATCCAAATGCTGAGCCAGCAGTCGGAGAAGACCGACCCGATGGATGAGGGTTTCGACTACGCCAAAGAATTCCAGAGCCTCGATCTGGCCGCGGTGAAAAAGGATCTCGATGTGCTCATGACCGACTCGCAGGACTGGTGGCCGGCCGACTTCGGGCATTACGGGCCGTTTTTCATCCGCATGGCTTGGCACAGCGCGGGAACTTACCGCACAGGCGATGGCCGCGGCGGCGGCGGCAATGGCAGCCAGCGTTTCGCGCCGCTGAACAGCTGGCCGGACAACGTCAATCTCGACAAAGCCCGCCGCCTGCTCTGGCCGATCAAGCAGAAATACGGCCGCAAAATTTCCTGGGCCGACCTCATGGTCCTGGCTGGCAACGTCGCGCTCGAGTCAATGGGCTTCAAAACGTTCGGCTTCGCCGGCGGGCGCGCGGACATCTGGGAACCCGAGGAAGACGTCTATTGGGGCGCCGAGAAGGAATGGCTGGCCGACCAGCGTTATTCCGGCGACCGCGATTTGGAAAACCCGCTCGCCGCCGTGCAGATGGGGTTGATTTATGTCAATCCCGAAGGCCCCAACGGAAACCCCGATCCGGTGGCCGCGGCGCGCGACATCCGCGAGACATTTGCCCGCATGGCGATGAATGACGAAGAGACCGTGGCGCTCGTGGCCGGCGGTCACACCTTCGGCAAATGCCATGGGGCGGGAGACGCGAAGCACGTGGGTCCCGAGCCGGAAGCAGCCCCGATTGACGAGCAGGGTTTCGGTTGGAAGAGCAGTTACAAGTCGGGTAAGGGCGGCGACACCATTTCGAGCGGTCTGGAAGTCACGTGGACCCAGACGCCGACCAAGTGGAGCAACTACTACTTCGAAAACCTTTTCAAATACGAGTGGGAGCTGACCAAGAGCCCGGCGGGCGCGCACCAGTGGGTGGCCAAGGATGCGCCGGAGGATATTCCGGATGCCTTCGACGCGAGCAAGCGGCACCGTCCGACCATGCTCACGACCGACCTTTCGATGCGTTTCGATCCGGCGTATGAAAAAGTTTCCCGGCGATTTTACGAGCATCCGGAGGAATTCGCCGATGCATTTGCGCGGGCGTGGTTCAAACTCACGCACCGCGACATGGGTCCGCGCGCCCGTTACCTCGGACCAGACGTGCCGAAGGAGGAACTCATCTGGCAGGACCCCATCCCGGTGGTCGACCATCCTCTGATCGACGCGAAGGACATCGCCGCGCTCAAAGCGGCGGTGCTGGAGTCCGGGCTCACCGTCTCCGAGTTGGTTGCCACAGCATGGACCTCGGCCTCGACGTTCCGCGGGTCGGACAAACGCGGCGGAGCCAACGGCGCCCGCATCCGTTTGGCGCCGCAGAAATTCTGGAAAGCCAACCAGCCCGAGCAGCTGGGCAAAGTGCTCAAGGTTCTCGAGGGGATTCAAGGCGAGTTCAACAAGTCGGCTGCAGGGGGCAAGAAAGTCTCGCTGGCCGACCTCATCGTGTTGGCCGGTTGTGCCGGTGTGGAGAAATCGGCGCACGAAGCGGGTCAGAAAGTGACCGTGCCATTCACCCCCGGCCGCATGGATGCGGCGCAGGAGCAAACCGATGTTGAATCCTTCGCGGTTCTCGAACCGGCCGCGGATGGATTCCGCAACTACATCAAGCCGAAGCTTTCCATCCCCGCCGAGGAGATGCTCGTCGACAAAGCGCAGTTGCTCACCTTGACCGCGCCGGAAATGACCGTCCTGCTCGGTGGTTTACGTGTGCTCGGCAACAACTTCGAGGGCTCAAAGCATGGCGTCTTCACGGAGCGTCCGGGCCAACTGACCAACGACTTCTTCGTCAATCTCCTCGACATGGGCACGGAGTGGAAAGCGCAGTCCGAAGCGCGTGATATCTGGGACGGCTGCGACCGCAAAAGCGGCAAGCCCAAATGGACCGCAACACGCGCCGATCTCGTCTTCGGATCGAACTCGATCCTGCGCTCGCTCGCCGAGGTTTATGCCAGCGCCGACGCGCAGGCGAAGTTCGTGAAGGATTTCGTGCGGGTCTGGGACAAAGTGATGAATCTGGACCGTTTCGATCTCCGGCTGGCGAAGGCGTAAACCGCAGTTGACGCAGACCGCTCAAATGCAAATGTAGCGGCAGCGTCCTCGCGGTTTTTTGGCGGGTGCGTAGGGGCCCGATCCCGGCAGCGCCCAAGTCATTGCCACCGCCGTGGGTCGCGCCGTCGCCGCGCTTCCCAATGCCAAGTCTATTGCCGCTGCTCTCGCCAGAGCTTTTACCTCATGGATACATGAGACTTTTGCTCAACCCCGCGATGAAAGACGGTCTCACCGTCCGTGAGATGATGGAGTTCTCCGGTGCCGGTAACGGCTAAGAGACCTTGCGGCGTCGCGCCAACCAAGCCCCCGTGATAGCCGCGAAAGCCAACAGTGCGGCGGTCGAGGGCTCGGGCACGACGACCGTTCCTTTGAAGGCCAGCGGGGTATCTAGACCTCCTTGCCCGAGGGAACTCTCGGCTTGGAACCCGTAGAGACGGAGGGTGAGGTTGGGCACTCCCGGGGCAGACGGAGCGAACAAAACGAGTTTGTTGCCCGCGTAGGTGTCCGTTGACGCGGTGTCCGGCAAGGTCAGAACTCCCGCGGCGAGATTGATGGCGGGATTCAGCGAAATGAAGTTGGTGATAGCGGCCGCGAATCCGTCGAGACTCGAACGCCATTCAAATTGGCGTGGACCGGAGGAACTCCTACGCAGCGCGAAATCCAATTCCAGCGAATTGATCGCCGCAAAGGGTATGGGAGAAATTCTGTCCGCAGTGAGCGAAAACTCGAAAAATTGGTTCGTGGCGATTGCCAGACGTTCAGAACCTTTACGTGGTTGGTATCAATCCTCGCCTTCGCCGGAAGCGGCCAGGTGGGTCTTGATAATATGCTCGGCTTCCTCATGGACGGTGCGGCCATTTCGTCGGGCGGACTCGGTGAGCGCCTCGCTCGTCTCAGACGAGAGATACGGGACGGGCAACTCTTCACCGATGGATTGTGAGTGGGAGGAACTGCTCATCGGGATCGTTGTATTACTTTACTATTACAGGCGCAATCCGAAAGCGGTTGAGCGGAAAGAGTTTGGGTGTATCTTCATCGTCATGCTCACTCACTATGCCTTCGAACACAGACACAGCTAAGCCGGTCACCGTCCGCCTCACCGCCAAGGAAGTGAAGCGCCTCGACGCCCTCGCGGCGAAGTCCGGCATGACCCGCCACCGGTATATGTCCTTCGTGCTCGACCGCGCGATGAACAGCGGCTTGGTGGTCAAGGAGAGCGTACAATACGCCGAGTCCAGCCCCCTCAGGGAAGCCTCCTGAGCGTGCCGGGTGTTTATCGGGCCGTGCAGGAGGGGCCCCGTCACCGCAGGAATCTACCCCCGCGGGCATTCCTCTTGCGTCTCATACCAATCGCCCGAAGCTTATGGACTTCAGCCATGTTTGACCCCGGTAGGGCCCGCTGGCTCAGCGGGCCGCTGCCTTTGACGTAAGAAAGCGTGCGGACTGCTGGCCTCATGCCCGTAGAGCTATACGGCTCGGAGAGGCCAGTCGTCCCTACCACCCCCAGACCAAAAGTCTGATCGCAAGGGGACGTTGGTGTTATAGCGACAAACCGAAAGGGTTCTCCGCGTTTTGGCAATGTGGATCGTGGCGTCTTCGCGCGATTAGGTGGCCGCTGTATTGATTAGCCGGGTAGGGCGCGGCGTCCCCGACGCGCCGTGCACGTTTCCGCGTTTAGCGCGGCGGGTCCGGAGGCCCCGCCCTACCTGATTGTTCTTTCAATCCAAGTCACGCTCGGCGAGGGCTTCCTCATCGAGTCCGAGGTAGTGACCGAGTTCGTGCAGGTAGGTGCGGCGGACTTCTTCTTGGAACGTCGTTCCGGCGTCCTCGCATTCGTCCAAAATGTTCTCGAGATACAGGATGATTTGCGGCGGCGGACCGGGATCGTTGGCGTGTTCGTGGCGGGGGGCGCCGACGAAAAGTCCGAGGATGTCCGGATCGAGTCCGTCTTGGACCAAGTCTTCCGCGGGAAAATCCTCGAAGCAGACCGGGACCTGCCGGGCTGCGTCGCGCAATTCGGCGGGGAGGCGGTGCAGGGTTTGCACGACAATGCGCCGGGCGGTCTGGTGATGGTTCATGGACGGTTCAGACGCCTCGTGGCGCGTTCGCGCAATCGCGCACCGGCACTCGTTCCCGCCGGTTGCCGGCAGAGGGCGCCTTGGTAGAAGGCGCACCAGCCGTCCCATAATGTGCCCGGCCCGCATCCTTCGGTGCGGACATAGCGTTTGAAATTGCCCGCGAGGTAACTTCTGAGGTGCGCACTGTGCGGGGAGTGGAAGGCGAGGTAGGCAAGATTTTGCAGCAGGGCAAGAAACTTGAGGCGATGTGCGCTCCGCGCGGT
The DNA here is from genome assembly GCA_903953565.1 of uncultured Verrucomicrobiota bacterium. Classification (GTDB taxonomy): domain Bacteria; phylum Verrucomicrobiota; class Verrucomicrobiia; order Chthoniobacterales; family JACTMZ01; genus JACTMZ01. The sequence goes on from CAJBKE010000002.1 coordinate 52,750, forward strand.
CGCCGGGTTTGCCGGCGGGGGCCGATGAGGCACGAGTGATTGCGCGGTGAAAACACCGCCGAGACTTGCACTGATCCGCATGGAAAGTTCGAGGTCCTCGCCGAGCATCCAGAAATCCTCGCGGAACGGACCGGAGTTTTCCAAGGCCCGCCGCGTGTAGAGCATGCAGGCGCCCGTGGCCCAGCAAAAGGGATGCGGGGCATCGCCCAAAGCGCGGCGGCACTCCTCGGGCGTGGTGGCGCGGCGGATGGCCGAACGCAGTGCCGTTTCGCGCGGTTCGGGAAAACCCCAGAGGTGCCCGTGTTCGTCGAAGAGCAGCGGGGCAGCGGTGGCTGCACCCGAGGTCTTCATCGCATCGAGCAGCAGGCGCAGCGTATCGGGCGGCGGGACAACGTCATCATCAAGAACAAGAACGTGCGTGACGGCGGAGTTCCGCAGCGCGTTTGCGATCGCGGTGTTCCAGGCCGGGCCGGGCCCGTTGTTGACCGGACGTGGCAGCCAAGTGACCTCGGGATAAGCGGCGCACAGGGCGCAAGTTTCTCCGGACGATGCATTGTCGGCCACATGGACGCCGCCGGACAGCGGTGTATCGCTTTTTCGCAGTGCCTCCAGCAGGCGGGCCAGTTCCGCATCGCGCCGGTAGGTGGCGATGGCAGCGGCCACGCAGGGGGAGGGAGTCGTCGGGTTCATAGCGGCATGGAGATTGCAGGAGGGACGAGGCTCGGTTATGCAGATGGCATGCTAAGTCGCCCCATATGGCTGGCAATGATGCTCTTTGCCTCCGCTCCGGGAGTTTTCGCCCAGCAGCAGGAACAGCGGATGCTGGATCGCATCATGAATCCCGACCGCGACCGCGCCAATCCCATGGGGGTGAAAGCCTTCGCGAGCAAGCCGTATGAGGGCCGGGAGTTCCGCGGGATCAGCGAGTTCACCGGGGTCAAAACGGCACAGACCAAGGAATATGCCACCCGTGAGTTCCTCGGGATACGCAACCCCTGGTTCGGCAAGAAGGTCTATGCCACCGAAACAGCCCAAGGTCTGCGCGGTTATGCGTCGGCCGACCGCGAATACTCCTCGCGTGCGGCGGTGGAGACCCGCACGGTTAGCGACGGGGCGCGTGCGGCCGATTTGCGCAACAACACCGAGGCTGAAGCGGGACGACGTTTTTTGGGACGCGGAAAATCGCAGGATTCGATCAACACGGCCTATCCCTCGCAGGGCTCCATGACGATTGACGAAGTGCGGGAACTGCTCAACCGTCCCCGTTGAGCGCATGAGTCCCGCCGAATCCCTCGAAATTCTTTGCCGCGGTTGCGCGGAAATCATCAGCCGCGAAGAGCTGAAGAAAAAATTGTCCGCCGGGCGTCCGCTCCGCGTCAAATTGGGCGTCGATCCGACGGCGCCGGACATTCACTTCGGTCATACCGTCGGATTGCAAAAGCTGAGGCAATTCCAGGATCTCGGGCACGAGGGAATTCTCATCATCGGTGACTTCACGGCCATGATCGGCGACCCGAGCGGCCGCTCGGCCACACGCCCTCAACTGACCCACGAGGACGTCATGGCCAACGCCAAGACTTATCAGGAGCAGGCCTTCAAGGTGCTCGATCGCGCCAAGACGAAAGTTGTCTTCAACGGGGATTGGTTCAAGAAAATGACCTTCACCGACGTGATCAAGCTGAACAGTCGCGTGACCTTGCAGCAGATGCTGCAGCGGGAAGATTTTCGCGAACGCATGGACAAGTCATTGCCCGTCCGTGCCCATGAACTGCAATATCCGATCATGCAGGGATGGGATTCGGTGGTGATTCAAGCCGACATCGAACTGGGCGGCACCGACCAGCTTTTCAACATCATGGTCGGGCGCGATCTGCAGAAAGAGGAGGGACAAGAGGCCCAAGTGGCCATGATGCTTCCCATCCTCGAGGGACTTGATGGCACGCAGAAGATGAGCAAGAGCCTCGGCAACGCCATCGGGGTGAGTGAAGCGCCCGGAGAAATGTTCGGCAAAGTGATGAGTATCTCCGACGACTTGATGGCGCGTTGGTATGGTCAGTTGCTGGGCCGCGCGGTCGAGGCGGATGCCCATCCCATGGCCGCAAAGAAAGAATTGGCCCGCTCGCTGGTCGAACGATTCCACTCATCCGACGCAGCCGGCCACGCTCTGGCCGAATTCGAAAAGCGCTTCAGTGGACGCGATCTGGAAAATGCAGAACTGCCGTCGTTCGCGCCGTCTGCCCCCTCGCTCGACGTCATCACCGCCGGCACTGAGGCCTACGTGCAGTGTTTCGGACAGACCAAATCGCGCGGCGATGTCCGGCGATTGGTCGTGCAGGGCAGCGTGCAATGGCGCGGGGAAAAAGTGACGGACCCCAAAGCCGTCCTCGATCTTTCCCAGTCCGGCATTCTGCGCTTGGACAAAACGCGCGCGGTAAGGGTGGGGTGAATCCAAGCTTGTAGCGGCGGTCTATGACCGCCGGGTCCTTTTCGAACGGCACCGACGGTCATAGACCGCCGCTACAAAATGGAGGAAATTGCCGCGGGTAGCGCGCGGGGACCATCGCCGCCGAGTTGTTCATCGATTTGCTCGAGTCGGCGGATGAGGTCGATCACCTCGCGCCGCGCGTAGGGTCCGCCGGCGGCGGCGCAGAAATGGGTGCGGCAGCCGAAGGGGCGGTCTTCGTAGATGAGGCAGCGTGAAGTCTGGGGGTCGAGCATCGGACAGGCACCATCATCGCGCGATGGAAGAGCTTTGCGTCCGGTGGCTTTCCATGCGCGGGCGGCGAGTAATGCCTCACCTCGGGTCAGATACGGGGTTTTGCCGGTCAGCTTGAAATGACAGCACTGCGTGCGGAGTTCGCAATTTCGCTCGATCGGGCGCGCGGCGAGGTCACGGTAAACGGCGCGGACTTCGGCGAGTGCGGCGGACAGCGAAGTCCGCCCTCCAGAGGAGTGCATGTCAGTGGCAGCCGCAACCGCCGCTGTTGCCGCCGCAGCAACCATCATCTTCGCCGTGCGAATGCGCGTGGTGGACGTGGCCGTGGGCAATTTCTTCCGGGGTGGCGGGACGCACATCCCGGACGGTGACATTGAAGGTCAGTGTCTCCCCGGCCAGCGGATGATTGGCGTCCACCGTGACGGTGTCACCATCCACTGCGACCACGACGACATTGTCAGCGCCATGCTGGCTGGTGGCGCGGAAACGCATACCGGGTTTGATCTCGGCGCCTTCGGGGAAAATGGAGCGATCGACTTTCCCCATGCGCTGCTCGTCGCGCAGACCGTAGGCTTCGACCGGAGGAACGATGACGTCCAGTTGGTCGCCGGACGCTTTACCCTGCAGAGCTTTTTCGAGGCCCGGTATAATGCTCGCGTAGCCGTGGACATAGGCCATGGGCTGGCCCCCTTGGGTTGAACTGTCGAGAAGCTCTGAGCGGCTGTTGCGGACTTCGTAGTCAAAGAGAACGGCGTGGTCTTTGGAGATTTTCATTTGGGATAGTGTTCGGGTTTCAGTGTTCGTTGATGGTCAGTTCGGAAGGAGAGAAGTAAACGCCCCAATGGCTTTGCTGAAAACTGTAAACTGAGCCGAGTCTGCGAGACGGGCCCGAGCCAATCAGTGAAAACACCGATCCGCTATTTGCGGAACGGCGCGAAGGCATGATCCGCACCCTGGCGTTTGGCCTCCAGGACGATTTGCAGCAACCGCCCGAGATCGCCCGACGGCCAACCCTTCTGCTCGAACCAGCAAAGGTATTCGGCCGGCAAATCATAGAGTTTGCGTCCCGAGAATTTCCCGAACGGCATGGTCCAAGTGCGCAGCTTTTCCCAATCGGCGGCGGCTTGCACGGGGTCCATGGGAGCAGCATGAGGCGAAGATTGGGGATTTGAAATTTCAGATTTGGGATTGGTGCAGATCAGGGGATTCAAAATTTCCGATTTGAGAGGGGGGCGGCGAGGTGGGATGGTGGCACCTATGCCCGAGTTCGCCGACGATCCCTCGAACACTCCCCACGACGACCTGCATTACCGCGAATACAAAATCCTCCTGCGTCCGGAGCGTTTCACGTCCCCGCAGGCCTTCAAGGACTTTTGGCACGTGGTGAAAGGAGTGGCGGGGGAGAATGATGTCCGGATCGAGGAGGCGGAAAATGCCTTCGTCAATCAAGTCCGCGAAGTGCTCTTTTTCGACACGCCGGCTTACGATCTCTACAACAACCATTTTATCGTCCGGTTGCGCACGCTTTACCACGATGGTTGGCCGATGGGGACGCCGGAGCTGACCGTGAAGTTTCGTCATCCGGAGCTGGAGAGAGCGGCCGCCGTCGATATCCGCCCCGCGCTCGCCGGGGAGACCCGGATCAAATTCAAACAGGAGCTGCTCCCGCTCAAAAACCGCCTTGGCGATATCCGTTCGATCTACTCCCACAACTCGGTGCTGGCCTTGCCCCGCGAGGCGATGAACTTCGCCTTGGAAAACATCACCCACGCTTTTCCGGCTTTCCGCGAAGTGGAGGCGAAGGGAACGGGGCCGATCGCGCTGGTCAACGACATGGCGGTCGAGGAGGTCCAGGTGAACGTCGGGTTGACGCACTTCGGTCATCACTACAACGGCAAGACCACGATCGCCGTGTGGCGCAGTCGCAAGCTCGAGACGCCGGTCTGCGGGGAGTTTGCTTTCCAGTGCAAATTCAAAAAGTCCGACGACTTGCATCCGGATACGCTGGCCAAGGCGGATGCCTTTCACAAAGAGCTGCAGATGAAAGCGGCGGACTGGGTGCTGCTCGGCACGACGAAGACAGCGATGGTCTACGGTCTGGGCAACAAAACTGTGGTCAATCATGAGTGAAGCGGTGCCCCGGGTTTCGCTGGCCAAGATCTTTGCGGTCTTCGCGCTGATCGGCGTGACCAGTTTCGGTGGCGGCATCGTGGCCTACCTGCGCCGCGCCCTGGTGGAGAAGGAGAAGTGGCTCGATGACGAGTCGTTCATGGCGGCGTTGGAAATTTCACAGACGCTGCCCGGTCTGAATTCGACCAACATGAGCGTGATTGTCGGACGAAAGTTGCGTGGCGCGCTCGGTGCGCTGGTCGCCGTGCTGGGTATGGTCTTGCCCGGTGCGGCCATCGTCACCGCGTTGGGCTTTGCCTACGTGGCGCTGCGGCATGATCCGAAGATCGCTATGGTCCTGACCGGCGTGGCCGCGGCCGCGGTGGGGCTGCTTTTGCAGGTCACACTGAAGATTGGCTGGAAGCAGCTGATGCGTCCGCAAGACCTGGTCTTCGTCATCGCCGTTTTCGTGGCGGTGGGGCTTTTGCATATTTCCATGGTCGTCACTTTGGTCACGTTGGCACCGATCGCCATTTGGATGTATCGGCCGCGCGCGGAGAAAGAAGGGGCATGAACAAGATTGTCGAACTGATCAACACGTTCGCCCTGCTTTCCCTGCTCGCGGTGGGCGGCGGCACGGCGGTGCTTCCCGAAATGAAGCACGATGCGGTGCAGGTGCATCACTGGGTGACCGACACGCAGTTCGCCCAGATCTACAGCCTCGGCCAGCTCGCGCCGGGTCCGAACATGACCTGCGTCATCCTCATCGGCTACGAGGTGGCCGGTGTGGCCGGGTTGGTTGCGGTGTTGGTCGCCTTTTTCTTTCCCGCGTGTCTTCTTTGTTATTTCGTCAGCCAGACTTGGGATGCGGCCGCCGGATCACCCTGGCGGAGTGCCGTGCAACGCGGCATGGCTCCGATCGTCATCGGCCTCATGCTCGCCGGTTGCTACGCGCTGGGCAGAACGGCAACCCTCAATCCGGCCAAAGGATGGGATTTCAATCTGATCACTCTCGGCATCGGCGTCGCCGTGGTGGTGATCCTCAGCACGACGCGCATTAATCCCGCGCTGACCATTCTTGCCGGAGGCGTGGCGGGATTTTTTCTGCTGGGGTGAGGGAAGGGCGGGGCGTCCCGACCCGCCGTGGTTGTTGGTGTGATTTCGGCGCGTCGAGGACGCCGCGCCCTACCGGTCTTACTCGTAGCGCAGGGCACTGACGGGATCCATGCGGGCGGCGAACCAGGCAGGAATGACCGCGGCCACCGTGCAAATGGCGAAGGCGCTCGCGCATATGATGGCGATATCCGAGGGCACGATTTCCGCGGGAATTTCGGCGAACTGGTAAATCGACTGCGGAAAAATCTCGACCCCGAGAACGCCGGAGAGCCATTGGCTCACCTGGTTGCGGTATTGCACGAGCCAGATGCCGGCGGCCAGTCCGATGAGGGTGCCGAAAATGCCGACCACGATGCCTTGTCCGACAAACACCCCGATGATTTGTCCGGTGCGGGCCCCGAGCGCCTTGAGGATTCCGATCTCGCGCGTCTTCTGCACGGTCACGGTGATGAGCGTGTTCATGATCCCGAAGGCGGCCACGATGACAATGAAGAGCAGAATGAAAAACATGACATTGCGCTCCATGTGGATGGCCTCGAACAGTTCGCGGTTCATGTCCATCCAAGTCGAAACCCCCAAGGCGGGATCAATGCGGCCCTCCATGCGCGCACGGACGGCCGCGGCTTGGTAGGGGTGCACGGTTTTGATGGTCAGTCCGTGCACGCCGTCACCCAGTCCGTATAGCTCCTGGCCGATGTGCAGCGGCACGATGAGGAATTCGGAGTCGTAGAGGTAACGTCCGGAGGAAAAGATGCCGGTCACGGTGAGTTCGAGAGGCAGGATCATTTCGCGCAACTCGCCGGCGGGTTTGGTTTTGTCCCCGCTTTTTTCCAGGTCGTTGATCGTGTCGACAATTTCCTCGAGGTTGCCCGGCGAGTAGATGGTGATGGTATCGCCGACGCCGACTCCGAGGATGCCGGCAAGAGCGGACCCGATGACCGTCTCATTGCCATCGAGCTTCATGGAGCCGGCAACGATGAAATCCTGCAGTGCGGTGACATCGCGTTCGGACTCGGGGTCGATGGCGCGGATCTTCGGAGCGAGGCGGCGTCCCATGAACTCGGCCAGCACGGGCCCTTGCACGAAGGGGGCGACGCCGGTCACACCTTCGACGGCACGGATTTTTTCCGCTTGTCCCGGCCAATCCAAGAGAATGGTTTCCCCGCCGGCCACGAGGTGGGCGTCGAAACCGAGCACTTTGCGCCGCAGTTCCTGCTCGAAACCGGTCATGACCGAAATGACCAGAATCAACACCATGATTCCCAGCGTGACGCCGAGAATGGAGATCACGGTGATCAGACTGAGGAAGGTCCGCTTCGGCCGCAGATAGCGCAGCGCGAGGAAAAGGCTGAAGGGCTTGGTCATCGTAAAGTTTTCGGGGTTTTCAGGTAGCCGGAAGCAAGAGGGAGTCTTCCGCAGGTGGCGGTTGGAAGCAAAGGATTTGCTCGCGGACCGACGGATGGTGTTTTATGGGCACTCTATGAGCAAACCATTCGAAGGACAGGTGGCAGTGGTGACCGGAGCGGGACGCGGGATCGGCGAGGCGATCGCCAAAAACCTGGCCGACAAAGGCGCAAAAGTCGCGGTGATCAGCCGCACGGAGTCCAATGCGGGCAAGACGGCCGAGGCCATCAATGCGGAGCACCCCGGTGCGGCCAAAGCCTATGCGGTCGACGTGGCAGACTTTCAGGCGGTGCAGGAACTGGCCGACACCATTTTCAAGGATTTCGGCAAAGTGGACATTCTGGTCAACAATGCGGGAGTGACGCGCGACGGCCTGAGTATGCGTATGAGCAGCGAGGACTGGGATGTCGTCGTGGACACCAACCTCAAGGGTGCCTTCAATTTTATCCGCGCCGTGCAGCGCCCCATGGCCAAGCAGCGCAGCGGCCGCATAATCAATATCAGCTCGGTGAGCGGCATCATGGGCAATGCGGGCCAGGCGAATTACGCCGCGAGCAAGGCGGGGTTGATCGGTCTGACCAAAACGATCGCGCGTGAGTTGTCCGGCCGCGGAATCACGGTGAACGCGGTTGCTCCCGGATTTATCGAGACGGACATGACCAATGTGCTGCCCGAAAGTATCCGCACGGCGGTGGTTGAGCGCATCCCGCTCGGGCGTTTCGGAGCCCCGGACGACATTGCTGCAGCGGTGGCCTTTCTTGCCGGCGCCGAGAGCGGTTACATCACAGGCCAGACCCTTGTCGTCGACGGCGGGATGGTCATGTAGCCATGCTGCTTTGTTTGCTTCGTCATGCGGAGGCCGAAGTGCTGGCCGCGAGCGACCGGGCCCGCCGCCTCACTTCCAAGGGCGAGGAGCAGGCGGAGCGGGTCGGGAAATTTTGCCGCAAACAGGAGATCGTTCCCGCGGTGATTTTGACCAGCCCGGTGACGCGTGCCCTGCAAACGGCAAAGCTTGTCGCGAAGAGTCTCGCCGATGCGGAACTCATCGAAGTGCCTTGGGCGCAATGCGGCATGGACCCGTGGGCGGCGATGGATGAGCTGAAGGCCTATGCCAAACTTCCGTCGGTCATGCTGGTCGGGCATCAGCCGGACCTCGGTGCGTTGGCCGCGGTATTGCTCGGAATGAACAACGTGCAGCATTTGCACGTGCGCAAGGCGTTGTTGATAGGAATTGATGCGTCGCACGGTTTGTCGACGGGGGCAGGCGTGCTGGAGTTTTTCGTCCCGGTGAAGTTAATGTAACGCGCCAGAGGCGCGTCCCTGGAGCATGGTGCGGTGAGGATGAAAAAGATGATCGATCTGCAGGCGACTTTGGCGTGCGGGCAGGTTTTTCACTGGACCGATCGGGTCGATGGTTCTTGGGAGGGAGTCGTGGACGACCGCTTGGCCGTGGTCCGGGAGGGTGGGGGGCGATTGGTCGTCGTGGAGGGCGATGCGGAGTTCTTGGGTGACTATTTTGCCCTCGATGACGACCTGGACGAGATTTACGGGGGATTTCCCGGGGATCCGACCATGCTCGCGGCCTTGGACTTTTGCCGGGGTCTGCGGATAATCCGCCAACCAACGTGGGAGTGTCTGGCCACGTTCATCACGTCCTCAATGAAGCAAGTCGCTCACATAAGACAGATGTCATTCGCGCTGCGCGCGCGTTTCGGTCTCGCCGTGCGCGGGACCGAGTGGCGCACTTATCCGACCGCGGGGAGTCTGGCCGCGGCTTCGGAAGACGAATTGCGTGCCTGCGGTCTCGGTTATCGCGCCAAAAATCTCCGGGCCACCGCGCAGCGCGTTGCTTCGGGGGAGGTGGACTTGGAAGCGTGGCGGGACCTCGATGACACCGCTTTGCGTGAGGCCCTCTGCACGCTGCCGGGTGTCGGACGCAAGGTTGCCAACTGCGCGATGCTCTTCGGCTACGGGCGCCTCGGAGCTTTTCCGGTGGATACGTGGATCGCGCGCATCATGCGCAAAAATTACTGGCGAGGGCGCGCCAAACCCACCCCGCTGGCGCTGGAGCGGCGCTTGGCCAAACGTTTCGGTCCGCACGCCGGCTACGCGCAGCAATATCTTTTCCATCACGCACGAATGGCGCAACGGAGGGCGGCGGCATGAGCGGAACGCAGGTCATGGAAAAACGAAAGACGACCCGCCGCACGTGGTGGGCGCTGCTTTTCTCCCTGCTCGTCCATCTGACGATCATTCTCGCGGTGGCGTGGATCTATTTTCTGGAAATGGAACCTCCGCCCGAGCCGGTCGAAGAGATCGAGATCACATTCATGGAGCCGCCGGCTGCTCCGCCGCAACCGACCTTCGTCGATACATCCGCGCCCGAGGCGGAGAAACCTCCGGAGAATGCAACCTTCGAGTCGGATCGCGACACCGCGGCAGCTTCGCCCGATGCGGCGACGGGTGCGGAACCATTGCCATCCCAGGATGGGCGTGAGCAGAATTTTCTCGAACTCGAAAAGCAGGAACTGGCCTTGGCCGAGGTGGACAAAGCCCCGCCGGCTCCCGAGTCACCGCCGTCGCAACCTGCGCCTCCACAGCCTCCGCAGCCCGAGGAAACACAGCAAACCAAAGCCGAGGAAAAGAAGCCGGAGCCGACCGAAGCTGATGCTGTTTTGGCCGCTGCACAACCGCAGGAGAAAAAAGAGCCCGTCGATCAGCGTCCCCCGCCCGCCCCGCCGCCCGCCAAGCCCTCTTACCAGCGTCAGGCCCGTCCGACGCGTTTGAGCGGCAACGTGAGCAATCGCGGACGCGCGGCCGTCGAGTCTCAGGCCACCCCGCTGGGGCGCTACCGCAAGCAGATCACCGATGCGATCGGCTCGAGCTGGTATCATCATATCCGTCCGCGCATGGACCTCTTCAGCTACGGGACCGTGTCCGTTGTCTTCGTCATTGATCGCAAGGGCAAGGTGCGTCGTCCGCGTGTCGTTTCCAATACTTCGAACGAAAGTTTTGAAATTGTGACGGTCGAGTCTATCCTCGCGTCCGAGATTCCGCCTATCCCGCCAGATATCTTACCGACGCTGGAGGGCGGTCAGATCGAAATGGACTACACATTTAGCATCATCACCAACTGAGACGATGGAAGCTTTCCAAGGAGCCGTTAATTTCTTCGTGCATGGTGGACCTTTCATGGTCCTCCTCTTGCTGCTTTCCATCAGTGCCGGCACGGTAATTCTCTTGCGCGGGTTCGCCTTGCGCGAGCGGCTGATCATGCCCTCCGAACTCGAGGAGGCGGTGCTCGGACTGCAACCGGGCGATTCGCTCCAGCGTGTTTCCTCACTGGCCAAGCAGAGCAATTCGCCGCTCGGTCGCATCATCACAGTCTGCCTGCAGCACCTCAATTGGCCGCGGCAGGAAAATGTCGAAGCTGTGCAGGTGCGTGCGCGCCACGAGGTGGTGCGCATGGAGAGCGGCATGGCCATGCTCGAAATGACGACCGGTGTGGCGCCGTTGCTGGGGCTGCTCGGGACTTTATCCGGACTGGTCGGCGTCTTCGCCAACTTGGGCGGTGGTGCGAGCGGGGGCGACCCGATCGCGGTGGCGCGGGGAATTGCCGAGGCGCTCAACACGACAATCGTCGGTCTTGCGGTGGCGGCACCCAGTCTCATTGCGCACAATTATTTCCAGCGCAAAATCGAAACCATGGCAGTGGGCATGGAGGGTTTGGTCGCGGACCTTCTCGCCAAGTGCTACCCGGAGCACCGTTAGACGACCGTGGGCGCGGGTTTCTACACGAAGAAGCGGCGCGCGCCGTCAATCATCATCGTTTCGTTGATCGACATCTTGGCGATCCTATTGATCTTTTTCATCGTCACGACGACATTCAAAAAGGATCAGCCGCAGTTAAAGATCGCACTGCCCGAATCGAAATCCGCGGCGGCTGCGGAAGCGAAGGAGCAGCCCTTTGTTCTCGAGGTGAAAGACGAGCAGACAATGCAACTCGATGGGCAGCCTGTCACCTTCGAGGCTTTGGCGGCGGATTTGCGCCGTGTCAATGAAGCCAACCCCGGCCGCGGCATCGCCCTGCAGGCCGACGAGGGTGTGCCCTTCCGGGCGATCGTGAAAATCATCGATGCGCTGCGCGATGCGGGTATCCGCAATCTGCCGGCCTTCGCGCGTCCGGCCGGATCTGCCGAGTAGTCGCTCCATGCTGCCGATCACCAAACTTGGCCATCCAGCCTTGCGGGCCAAAGCCGAACCGATCGAAAAAGTCGATGCCGCCTTGCGTCGCCTCGCCGAGGATATGCTCGAGACGATGTATACCCACGACGGCTGCGGCCTCGCGGCCAACCAAGTCGGCGTGACCCGCCGCATTATTGTCCTCGACACGCGCGAAGCAAAAAAGCGTCCGAGCGTCCTGCGCATCGGCGGCAAATCCCGCCCCGTGCACAAACACATGCCGATGGTGCTCCTGAACCCGGAGATCGAGCTTGCGGGAAAACCTGAATTCGGCTCCGAGGCCTGCCTCAGCATTCCCGGCATCCATGGCGAGGTGAAGCGCCCGCCGGTGACGCGGGTTCGCGGCACGGACCTGGACGGGAACGCGGTGGAATTCGAGGCCGAAGGGTTGCTCTCCCGGGCGCTGCAGCACGAGGTGGATCATTTGGACGGGATTCTTTTCATCGACCGTCTCGATGCCGCCGAGCGCAAGCGGGTTGCGGACGAGCTTCACCAGATGGCCGGGGGAATGGTGGGGTAGGAGAGAAGGCTGGGGGAGACGGGGTGAGGCGAAGCCGAGGAGGAGGCAGGTGGATCGCGCCGTCCCGGCGCGATATCTCACCCGGACATCGCGATAGGGACATCGCGATCCACCGGACGCTCAGAGTCCGAGAACTTTTGAGGTCTGGTATTCCTGCCGTGCGGCCCGGGTGTTTCCGGTAGGCCCGAACCCCCGGACGCGCTTGTCTCCGGGCCCGGAAACGTGTTTGCTGGCTGGTTCCAGCCGCCATGCCCCAAACAGCCCAACCATCTGATGCCGAAGATCGGCATCCCATCTTCCTCAAGCCCGATGGGTGGGCGGCTTTGGTCGCCACTCTGATCAGCGGCGCGGTTTATTTTTACACGGCCCAACCGAATGTCGGTTTGCTCGACTCCGGGGAGTTCATCGTCGCCGCGCAGCACTTTGGCGTGCCGCATCCCACGGGCTATCCGCTCTGGACATTGCTGGCCTGGCTCTTCCAGTTGCTGCCCCTCGGGAATGCCGCTTGGGAGATCAATATTTTCAGTGGACTGTGCGGCGCGCTCGCAGTCGGGGCCACCACGCTGCTCGCCGCGTCGATGTTGCGTTGGATGATGCCTTGGTGGGGGGCGAATGACGGATCTGCCAAAGTGTCCCCGCTTGTCACCGGCCTGATCGCGGTCAGTTTCGGACTGCTCTTCGCTTTCAGTTTTTCATTCTGGACGCAGGCGGTCATTGCCGAGGTTTACACGCTCCACGGTCTGTTGATCGGGCTCTTCCTGCTTTCGCTCTACTGGTGGGTTCGCCGCCCCGACCTCGACCGTCCGATTCTTGCCACATTCTTCACCTTCTCGCTCTGCATGAGCAATCACCACCTCACGCTCGCGCTGGCTCCTTTGCCGCTGCTTGTGCCGCTGCTCGTGCGCCGTTCGGTGTTCTGGGAAGTGCTGGTGGCCTCGGTAGTCAGCGCGGCGCTTGTCTATCTCGGTTTTGCGTGGCTCTCGAAGGACGCCACGACTTGGTCGACCGCGATGCGGTTCTTCTATTTTGCCATGCTCGGGCTGATCATCCTTCTCGTGCTCAAATGGCGGCGCGCAGACCTCAAAATCCTCCTCTGGGTCCCGCTGGTCGTCATCGCCGGTCTTCTTCCCTATGCCTACATGCCCGTCGCATCGTCGACGAACCCCCCGATGAATTGGGGTTACACGAGCACGCCGGAGGGATTTTTCTACTCGATCAACCGGACGCAATACGCCGGGAGTCTCTCTGACTTGATCGTCCGCACGCTGGGCAAGGGGATGGGCACCGCGCCGGAGAAACCGCCCGAGCAACCCGACCCCGAGCGGGTCTCGACCCTCGAATTGGGGCGTGAGTTCACCAATTTCTACTGGCGCAAACTGGTCGAGAATTTCACGCCATGGAGCGTTATTGCCTTCTTTGCCGCCGTCCTGGCCATTTTCCGCCTTCCGCTGCGGCAGAGGACTTTTCTTTACCTCCTGCTCTTCGGTTTTTTGCTCGCCGCGTTCCTGCAGCCGATCATGGAGCGAACCGAGACCACGATTGACTCCTGGTCCCTGCAATTTCCCTACCACGGCTACGCCTATCTGCTTTTCGCCCTGCTTTGCGCGGCGGGCACGGGCTACGTGCTGGCGCGGTTGATGTCGGCCAAACCGGCGCTGCGCTACGCGGCATATGTGTTGCCGCTTTTGCCGCTTTGGACCGGGATCCACAACGCGCCGCTCTGCAGCCAGCGCGACCACTGGTTCGGCTGGCACTACGGGCACGATATGCTGAAGGACCTGCCGAAGGACGCGTTCGTTTTCGGTGGCACGGACCCCGGACGTTTCGTGCCGACCTACATGATCCTCGGTGAAAGCTTCGTCGATCCGAAGGACCGCCGCGACCCGGACTTCGATCGCCGCGACCTCGTCATCGTCACGCAGAACGCCCTGGCCGATGCTTTCTACCAGAAATACATCCACGACCACTACGCTCCGGGGCGCCCTAAGGCGAAAGGCTGGTTCGAGAAATGGCTGGGCCGCGACAAGCAGTATCCGCCGGATCCCACCATCATGCCGAGCGAGCAGGAGTTGATGGAGATCGTGCGCAACGTCACGATGAATCTCCCGCCCGGCGCCAACCCGCAGGATCCCAACGTCGGCATTCTCTACCACGCGGCCATCGCGCAATGGATTTTCGAGAAGAACAAGGACAAGCGTGATTTCTTTATCGAGGAAAGTTTCCCGATGGAGTGGACCTACGCCTATGCCGTGCCCAACGGCCTGAGCTATCGTCTCAACAAGGACCCGTTGGAAACGCTGCCGCCCGAAGTCGTGGCGGAGGACTTCCGCTACTGGAACGAGTATGTCGACCGCCTGCTCGCTGACAAAAACTACCACGAGGACTTCGACGCCAAGCGTTCCTTCTCCAAGCTACGCAACTCGACGGGCAACATCTATCGCGCCCGCAAAATGTGGAGCGAGGCTGAGCGCGCCTACCGCCAGGCACTGCAGTTGCACCCGAACAACATGGAGTCGCTCGTCGCGCTCAGCGACATCCTGCGCGCGCAGAAGCGATGGGATGAGATGGCTGCGATCTGGGATCGCGCCATGGAGGGCGACCCGAACAATCGCGGCGTGCGCAAGGCCCGCGAGCGGGTCACGCGCCTTCGCGAAGCCGATCGCGAGATTTCCTCCCTGCAACGCGAACTTTCCGCCAATCCGCAGAATCCGGAAATCGTTTCCAACCTGTTGCGTCTCTACATGGAAACCGGCCAGCCCGATCTGGCCCGCCAGCAGCTTGAGCAGTCCGCGCAGGCCTTCGGGGACAATCCGGACTTCCTCAAATTCGCCGTAGACTTCAGCAATAGCAACGGCCAGTGGCAAGCGGGTCTCGGACCAGCCCGCAAACTGGCCAATGTCATGTCCAATGATGCCGGTGTCTGGCTGGCCTTGGCCCGCTTCGAGTTCGCCAACCGCGAAATGAATTCCTTCCTCGAGTCCGCCCGCCGCGCCGTGCAACTCGGCGGCATCCAAGCCAAGTCCGCCCTGGCCAACGACCCCATGTATGCCATGGTCCGTGGCACGCCGGAGTTCCAGCAGTTGCTCTCGCAGTAGCGGGGATTATAGATCTGCGGCACCCGCGGCCCGCAAGACGGTGGGTCGCGATGTCCCCATCGCGATTTCGTGGTGTCTTATCGCCCTGGAACGGCGCGATCCGCCAGGGTTCGGTAGAGGGTCACTGTATGGCCGACGAGGAGGATCTGGCGTGAATTCGTGCGAGTGGAGAGGTTGGCGGCCAGCGCTTTGCGTTCGGTTTTGTGGTCGGTGAAGCGGACTTTGACCAGACCGTGATCGGCGAGCGCCTGGTCGAGGGCGGCGAGGAGGGAGTCGGTGATGCCGTCGTGACCGACATGGATAATCGAATTGAGTTTTTGCGACCGGGCTTTGAGTTCGCGGAGAGTGGGTTCGTTCATGCGTTGAATTTGAAGAGTGAGTAAAAGTTGCCGGGATCGGTGAAGACGATTTCGCTGCAGCGGAAGCCGGCTTCCTTGGCGAAGGATTGGTAGTCATCCGCCGATTCGGGGCGTTCGGATTCGGTCACGTGATCCCGCAGGGCCTCACGCGCGGCGGGCGGAAAAGGGTCGTAGGGACCATTCATCGCTGCGACCCAGCGTTTGACATAGCCCTCGCGCGTCTCGTTGTCGTGCAGGATGGGTTCGAAGAGATAAAAGGTGCCCCCCGGAGAAGTGGCGCGGTAGAGATGTGTCACGGTCTCGCGTTTGGCGGACTGTTCAAGGTGATGCAGCGAAAGTCCGAGATAAATGACGTCAAAGCTTTCGTAGTTGCCGCTTAAGAATGCGGTGAAATCAGCTTCGTGCAGCGTGCGCGGACGACCCAGTTCGGCAACTTTGTTTGCGGCCAAGGCCAAGGCAGGAGCGGAGAAGTCCACACCGGTGTAAGCGCTCACTTTCGTGCCGTGCAACGCGGCAGCAGTGAGGTCGGCGTCCCCGCAGGCAAGATCGAGGAAAGTAAACGGCTCGGTTTGCTCCTGCAGTTCGCGGCGCAGAATGTCGCCGACTTCGCGATGGAAGAGCGTATTGTGCTCGATGCAGAGACGGTAGATGTCCCACTGCGAGAAGAAGGTGTGGACGGCTTCAGACATGGCGGGCGAAGAGATCACCGGGCGTCGGATCGCCGCGGCCGTGCCACCAAGCGGTGAGGATCATGTGCGGCACGGTGAGAGCGCTCAGTCCCCAGAAAACGGTGCGGATCATGGTTTGGTCGTAGGCGGATGAGGGTGCGAAGACAAACCAGACCACTGCCGCGATTAAGATGGTCGCCACGGTGAATGGCGTGCTCTCGCGCAGGAGCCAGCGGGCGGCTTGTCCGCCGTTTTCGGGGAAGCGCGCAGCCGCCAAGTCGGCGATATGGCGGACAGAATGGACAAAGCAGAAGTAGAGAAGAAAGGCGGCAAGCGGATGAAACACGGCGAAGACGGCCGTGGTCAGAATCAACTCGGCGCAGGCCGCGATCCATCCGGAGCGATGTTGGAGTGCGCGCCAAATCAACGCAGCGACAAGGCAAAGACCCCAAAGGAGGGCGGCGGGGGACGAAACCGCGGCGAGAATGGAGTACAGAGCCCCAGTCGAATTCGGTCCGACAAGCAGGACAAACAAATCGCGCGTGGTCGACGGATGGAAAACGAGCGGCGCGATCCCGGCAAATCCGCCGCGCGCGATCACTTCCACTGCGCGTTGCGGTCCGCTCAGATCCTCCGTATCTCCGAGCCCGAAGTGGATGACGGCGATGAACAGAAAACCAAGTAGTGCCGCAACGGGTGCAAAGCCCCACACGGCGAGCACGGCGCCTGCGGCGATCAGGTAAAGACCGATGGCTGTGGCGAGTGTCACCCATGACCCGTTTGTTGCTCCGCGGACCAGATTGAGGTCGAGGGCTCCGTGGGGTAGTCCGAAAATGACGACGGCCGCGGCGAGCAGCGTGAGTTGGGCGGCGAGGGGAATCGACGGCAGCAACGGGGAGGCAGCCAGCGTTACCGCGAGCAGAAGAACCACCGCTATGGTGTGGCGGCGCTGGAAGGCGGGGAACCAGTTGTTCATCGGAGGGCGGCGCGCAGAAACGGACCAAGAGGCAAGGCGCGCATCACTTGGAGAATATCGGCGGGTCGGGGCTCGGACTCAAGAAAGCGGACGAGCGCGTCGGGTGCGACGCGTTGGAAAAGGCGGGCGAAATACTCGGGGACGCGTTCCGGTTGATCGGTCATGGCCCGCAAAAACACGCGGTCCATCCAATCGAGGAAGGCCGAACCGTGCACAGCTGCCCGATCGGGGCAGCCGGTGCGTTGCCATGCCGCAGCCATGCGTTCCGATGCGGCCTGGATGCGGGAAAAAGCGTAGCCGGAGGAGGCGCGCACCGCGCCTGCTGTGGTGCCCCAAGGGATGATTCGTTTTTTTTCGACCGCAGAGGACGCAGAGGGGGAGAAACCCATGGGGAGGTTACCTTCTTCTTGGTGGCGGATTTGCCAATGTGTTTGAGCAAGATTTTTAGAGGCGTATGAGACGATGGCGTCGTCGGAGAAAGCGGGGGTTTTATGGGAAGGAACAAGCCAGGTGTCCTCGACCAGCGCTGTGTGCGCGTCGAGGGGGAGGACATAGAAAAAGCGGACTCCTTCGGGCCCGGCGGACTGGAAATCCATGAGCGTCACTGTGCTTGTCCCGAGTTTTGTCTCAGGCGAGTGCAGTTCGAGTCCGCGAAAGATCTGTCGCCATGGGGCGTCGTCGTTCTGGAGCGGCCGACTGTCGAAGACCCACGATGACTCAATGAGGCGTCCGTCGGACAGATGAACTACGGCCCGATCGGAAACCTCTTCGATCGATGCGACCGACATTCCGCGGAGAAATTCCGCTCGCGGGCAGGCTTTGATCCTTTCCCAAGCGACCTGACGGAAGCGATCCGAAGGAATTCGCACGTAGGGTATGTCTGTTGATCCAACGGCGGTCTGGTTGTGGTCTTTGTCCACGCTCCAGCGTTGCCAGCGATGCGTGATCGCATCGTCGAATATGCTTTCGTGCAGTTGCCAGTGGCACCAAGTGCGGTCGCTTGTGTCGTTCTGGAGCGGATCGACCAGCAGCATGCGCGGCGGATCAGGCAACGCGGCCAAACGTGCGGCGAGGCTCAATCCGGCCAGTCCCGCGCCGGCAAAGACAATGTCGTAGTCTGGTTTCACCGGCGTGCTCCGACTAAGCCATCTAATTCGCGGTGCAGAGAGATGTCATGCATTGGCTTTTCGTCGGACCACGCAGTTCTGCCGAGAAGCGCTCCGGCCACCAGCGCTGCCTTGCGCCAGGCGGGCACGATCACGCGGTCTTCGGTGCGATGGGGTCCACGTCGACGCAATTCTTCGCCGATCTCGCGGTAGACGCGCGCGGCGATAAGGATGCCTCGGCGCGATTCGGACGGCAGATAAACCAAACCGGCAATGCCGCTCGCGTAATAGGGTTCGGCTAAGGCTAGGCATCGCAAGGCGGCTTGATGGACGACTTCCTGAGCTCCGCGAATCGAAGGTGTTGGGACAGGGAGCCAAGTGGCCGATATGTAACGGCGACCATGGTCGGCATCCTCGCGGGTATCACGAGCGATGTTTGTCAGTTGCAGGGCGATGCCGAGATCGATCGCATGCCAGGCGGCGGCGGGCTCGGTCGCGCCGAGGACGCGGGCCATCATGAGGCCGACTGTGCCGGCGACGCCGTGGCAATAGCGGAGCAGGGCGCGTTCGTCGGCTATTTGCGTCGGACCGGTGTCGTCGCGCAGGGCGCGGGCCAAGGCGATGGCGGGGGCAGGATCGGGATTGTCGAGTGTGAGGCAGAGAACGGCGAGGGGATGCGAGCGGTCGTTGTTTTCGAGGGCAGTGGCCACGGCTTCGATTTGCGCGGCGTCGCCAGTTTCGTCGGCGAGGTCATCAAGCCCGCGGCAGAAAGCGTAAAGTTGCGTGGCGGCGCGTCGGCGTTCAGGCGGGAGGAATTTTCCGGCGAGGTGGAAACTTTTGCCGGCGCGGGCGAGCAGTTCTTCGGGCGTGCTCATGCGGCGCGGCGGAGGATGTTTTCGACGACTTTGGCGGAGCTCAGGACGCCGGGCATTCCGGCCCCGGGATGGGTGCCGGCGCCGACGAAATAAAGACCCGGGACGTCTTCGCTCTCGTTGTGGAAGCGGAACCAGGCGGACTGCGTGAGAACGGGGGCAATGGAGAACCCGGTGCCGTGGGTGGTGAGTAACTCGTCGCGGAAGTAGGGCGGGGCGATGTGGAATTGGGAGACGAGGTGTTTGTCGAGGTCCGGGAGGATGGTTTTCTCCAGCTGAGCGAGGATGCGCTGCGCGTATTGCGGCCCTTTGGTCTCCCAATCGATTGGATGCTGAAGGTTGGGGACTGGGGAGAGGACGTAGAAGGTGTCGTGTCCGTCGGGCGCCATGGACGGATCGGTCGCGGTGGGGCGGTGCAGGTAGAGGCTGAAGTCGTCGGCGAGGATGCCGCGTTGGAAAATGTCGTGGAGGAGTCCGCGGTAGCGCGGTCCGAAGAGGATGGTGTGATGGGCCACGTTTTCGTAGCGGCGGTTGGTGGCAAAGAAGAGGACGAAGAGCCCCATGCTGTATTTGCGGCTGGCGAGTTTTTGGTCGGTCCAGATGCGGCGGTGTTCGGCGGGGACGAGCTTGCGGTAGACGGTCGGCGGATCGGCATTGGCCACGACGACTTCGGCTTCGAGCGTTTCGCCGTTGGCGAGGCGGACGCCGGCGGTGCGCCCTTCGCGAATGAGGATTTCCTCGACCGTGGCGCTGGTCCGGAATTGCACGCCGTGACGGCGTCCGAGATCGAGCAGTGCATCGACCAGCGCACCGGTGCCGCCGCGGGGAAACCAGACGCCCCATTCGCGTTCGAGATAGTGAATGAGAGAGTAGAGACATGAGGTGTCGAACGGATTGCCGCCGACGAGCAGGGGTTGGATGCTGAAGAACATGCGCAGCGAGGGATCGCGCAGGTGGGAGCAGACGAGATCGTAAACCGTGCGATCACCGCGCAACCGGACAAGATCGGGCAGGATGCGGATCATGTCCGTGAGGCTGCTGAACGGTTCGGCGGCGAGTTTGGTGAAGCCTGTGTCGTAGAGTTTCCGGGACTTTTCGAGAAGGCGCAGGTATCCGCGCTGGTCGAGGGGATTGAATTTGGCGATTTCGCGGAGGGTGTCCTCGACGGTGCCGCCGTAATCGAAGGTCCGGCCTTCGTGGTCGATCATGCGATACCACGGTTTGACCGGGAGGAATTCGATGTGGTCGGCGCGGTTTTCGCCGAAGAGGGCGAAGAGTTCGTCGAAGAGGAAGGGGGCGGTGAGCACGGTCGGTCCAGCGTCGTAAAAAAATCCGTCGCGGCGGAAGACGCGGGCGCGACCGCCGTGGTCGGGTTGGCGCTCGAGGAGAGTGACCTCGTGTCCGAGGGAGCGGAGACGGAGAGCGGCGGCGATTCCGCCAAAGCCGGAGCCGATGACAAGGGCGCGGGGGGAAGAGGATGCGACGGTCATAGACCGCCGCTACAAGTAGTCGGATTCGCGGCGCGTTGGAAGATGGAGGGTTCGCGGATGCCGGCGGCGAGGGCGGTGAGGTGGGGAGCAAAGGGGGCGGGGAGGTTGGCGGCGGCGGTGGTGATTTCGTCGCAGAGGCTATGGAGGTGCCCTTGCGTGGCAGCGACGGCACCCGAGTCGAAAAGGCGTCCGAGCCAGAGATCGAGCTGCGCGTCGTCCGTGCGTGCGGCGGGATCGCGGAGAAAGGCAAGCAAGGCGGCGCTGTCCTCCGGGCGCAGGGCCAAATGGAAGAGCATAATGGAGTTGGCCTTGCCCTCGCGCAGATCGAGTCCCGCGCGGGCGCGTCCTTTCAAGCCGAGGGCATCGGCCAAGTCGTCTTGCACTTGGTAGGCGGCACCGAGACGGGCAAACGCGTTGCCGATTGTTGCGGCGAGGTCTTCCGGCAACCGAGCCAGAATGGCGGCTGATTTTGCACTGAGAGCGAAGAGTGCGCCGGTTTTGGCTTCGGCCATTTTTTCGTAATCCGTGAGCGTTGGCGTCGCGGTGTGGAAATCGATTTCGGCGGATTGTCCGGCCGTGGCTTCGCGCAGGGTGGCGGCGAAAAGCGGACTGATGCCGCGGAGGCGAGCGGCAAGTGCAGTGGATTGCGCGATGAGGAACGTGCCGAGGTTGATCGCTTGGCTGCGTCCGAAGGTGCGCCAGATGCTGGCACGGCCGCGGCGCATTTCGTCATTGTCCTGCACGTCGTCGAGGACGAGTGAGGCGTTGTGGAGCAATTCGACCGCGGCGGCCAAGGCGATGCCTTCTTCCGGCGGGACGTGGAGGCTTTCGGACAGCGCGAGGCAGAGGCGGGCGCGGACGCGTTTGCCCGGACGTTCGAGAAGATAAGACGCGGCTTGGCCGAGTCGTCCGGGAGTGCGGGTTGCGTCGGAGAGTAGTTGTTCGACCAGTGCGAGGTTGTCGGCTCGCGGGGCAGGGGTGCGGCGGGGGGAAGGCATGGGGAGAGGGATGAAGGAGGAAACTTGAAACCTGAGGGGAAGAAAAAAAGCGGCCGGGGCTGCGAGAGCCCCGGCCGCGATGAGTTTAAGCGCTAGCTTTTAGTGTATCGAGGCCGAGGCATACGACGGATCTTCGTCGACCGACTTGGCGCGGGCGATGAAGTAGACGTAGAGGCCGAGGCCGCACTTGGCCACGATGTCGGCGATGCTGTAGCCGACTTGGAGGCCGACGTTGATCGAGCCGGGCGCGCCGAAGCCTAGCATCGGGAGCATGAAGGCGATCGGGTAGAAGGCCCAGCTCACGAGGATGAGGGTGCGGGCACCGCTGATCAGACCGCGGGCTGCAGCCGGCTGACGATCGAGGGACTTGGAGAGTTCCACCCACAGCACATAGAGGATGTAGAGGAACGGAACCATGCTCAGAGCCCACCAGAGCCAGCGGGTTCCTGCGTCGGCGGAAATTTCGCCGGGGTAGCCGAGGCCGATCATCAAGAGGGCCGCGATGACCAAGCGGGTGAGCAGCGAGCGAGTCGTGCTTTTCGGCAAGGCGAGGACGGCAACGAGTTCCACGAGAAGAAGCGGAACTGTGAGAAGCCAGTCGAC
The DNA here is from genome assembly GCA_903953565.1 of uncultured Verrucomicrobiota bacterium. Classification (GTDB taxonomy): domain Bacteria; phylum Verrucomicrobiota; class Verrucomicrobiia; order Chthoniobacterales; family JACTMZ01; genus JACTMZ01. The sequence goes on from CAJBKE010000002.1 coordinate 75,024, forward strand.
GTAGCGATAGGCGTCATTGAACGGCTCGCCCGAAGCCACGTAGCCCATGTCGCCCAGCTCGAACGCACCAGTCCAGCTCATGAAGATGCGGAAGTAGTGGTAGCAGGCGATGAGGGTGACGAGGCCCGAAACGATAAGGGCCGGACGGTATTTGGGGAGCACCGAACCGCGTGACAAAAAGAAGAACACGGTTGATGCGCCCATGGCGGCGATGGTCAAACTCAGCATGTTGTAAACCAGGCTGTATTGACCCGAACTGAGGATCTGAAGGGATTCCATATCAGTGGCCAGTTTGGTGGGGTGTCCTCAATAGAGCAACAGTTTTTGTTTGAAAAAATCGGGGGTCGGTGGCGCCATGTGGTTGTGAATGATTTCGATGAACGCGGGCATTCCCGGCTGATCGGCAATGTGCTCATCGTCCTCGGGCTTTGCGCCTTCGGGGTCGCCTTGGCGGGATTGTTGCCGGACGAGATTTTCGCCCTCCGGCCGCATTACTTCGGCGACGGCGGGGCGGCGGCGATCGGGGTGGTCTTTTTGCTCAGCGGGCTCTGGCTGCGGAGGGCATAGCCCCAGTCAGGCGCAGGAGCAGCGCAGGGGGTGGGGTGGCCAGATTTCAATGGTCGCGCCGGATTCGTCGATGGCAGTGTCGCCCGCGGGCGTGGTGATGACGGCGAATGGGGTTTTGTCGTCGAGCGAGGCGGCGACAAACGAGGCGGTGAGGCCGTTGACGTCGACCACGGCGCCAATGCGGAAGAGGGAGCGTGTTTCCTCGATGGCATCGTCGCTGCCGGAGCGCATAACGACGCGCAGTTGCGGGTTAGCGGCGAGGGCCGCGACGGCAACGGCGATGTTGTCGCGTTCCTCGCTGCCGGCCGCAACGAGGGCGATGGCTTTCTCTGCGCCGGCGGCGGCCAGACCGGCTTTCGAGGCGCCATCGCCGATGAGCACGGGAATGCCGGAACTGCGGGCGATGGCTAGCGAGCGGGCAGAGGCGTTTTGCTCCATGCCGACTACGGCGATGCCGAGGGACTGCAATTCTTGGGCGAGGCGCAGACCGACCTGGCCCATGCCGACAACGATGACGTGGCCGAAGCGCGGGGTGACGCGGCGTCCGAAGATCGCGGCGTGGCGTCCGGACAGGAGATAGTTGACGATGCCCGCGGCGAAGAGTGCGGTGAATCCCATGACAAAGAGCGCGGCGGTCGTGGCCCAGAGGAGCAGCCATGGTTCGTCCGGCAGGACCGGCGCGGAAATCGTCGCGGTGGTGCGGGTGGCGTCATAAAGCGCGCGCACGAAATTCGCGTGGCCCAGCCCGACGAGGGTGTCGGCCAGGATGATGGCGAGCAACCCGGCCGCGCCACCCAGCAGCACGCGCGTGCCTGAATCGTAGGGGCGGAATTGTCCGGCCAGACGACCGAGCAGGCCGCGCGTTTTGAGCGATTCGGGTGTGCGGTAGGGTTCGATGTGGGCGCCTTCCTCACCGCGTTGTGTCACGGTCACCCACTCGGGAACTTCCGGCGTCGAGGCGCGGCGGACGGCATTCGCTTCCGGATGAATAGCGCCGGCCACCATGGCCGGAACGGAAATCGCGGCGGGCGAGAGCACTACGCAACCGGGCACGGCGCTGCGCAATTGCGCGCGGGCGGTGCGGTCAAACATGGCGACGAAGAGGCGCACGTCCGGGCGGATGTGATGGACCATGAGTCCGTAGCGCAGGGCCTTGATGTCGTCGTGCAGCATAACAGCCACGCCGTCGATTTCGCGGCCAAGTTCGTCACGCACTTCGGCATCGGAAGGCTCGTGCAAGTGCACAACGGAAATACCCGAGGTGGCGAGAAGCGAGCACACGCGCCGCCCCACATCCGTCCGTCCGATGACGACAATGCGACGCGTTTTCATCCGGCAGGCAGCGGCGCTGGCTGGCATCTGCGAGCGAGCAGCTTGGCGCGATTGCCCCCGCGGATGGACCCGGGGAGAAAGGTCATGGCCAAGCTCTATCCCAGCCCTCGAGGAGGGAACAAGGATTCTCGTGCCTTTATTTGCTGCCGGGCTTGATTGCCGGGGTGGAAGCGAGGTCGGGCGGGAGGGCGTCGGGCGGGAAGGTTTCGGGATTCAATTCGACGAGCCCGTGGAAGGGGAAGTCCATGGCGGGGAGTTGTCCGCCGGAGCGGTTGACGAGGCAGGCGGCGGCGGCGACGACTCCGCCGTGCTTTTTGACGATGTCGACGGTTTCCATGAGGCGGCCGCCGCGGGTGACGACGTCCTCGATGACGATGAATTTCTCGCCGGGCTTGATCTGGAAGCCGCGGCGCATGACGAGGGCGCCGTTGTCGTCTTTCTCGGCGAAGATGTGGGGTTTGCCGAGTTGGCGTGCGACCTCTTGACCGACAATGATGCCGCCGAGGGCGGGGGAGATGACGGTGTCGCAGTCGATGGCGCGGAGTTGCTCGGCGAGGGCGGTGCAGACCTGCTCGGCGACCTTGGTGTCGCGCAGCAGGAGGGCGCATTGGAAAAATTCCCGGCTGTGCAGGCCGGAGCGGAGAACAAAATGGCCGTGGAGGAGGGCGCCGGTCTGGCGGAAGAGATCGATGAGGTTGATTTGGGTCATGAGAAGAGTGGAAGCGGCGTCCCCACCGCTTGCCGTTTTGGGGTTAAGCGGCGGGGACGCCGCTGCTACTTTAAGCATTCACAAACGAAAGATTCGCTTCGTGTCGTTGGAGGAATTCCTTGGCCAGTTTGCCGTAGGCGTCGGCGCCGGGGCCGCGGGGGTCGTGTTCGAAAATGGTGCGGCCGAAGCTCGGCGCTTCGCTCAGGCGGACGGTGCGGGGAATGACGGTGTCATAGAGGACCTCCTGGAAATGGGCGCGCACGTCTTTGACCACGGCTTCGGCAAGGTTGGTGCGGCGGTCGAACATGGTCATGAGGAGACCGGACAAGGTGAGGCCGGGGTTGGTGCCGGATTCGCGGATTTGGCCCATGACAAACATGAGTTTGCCGAGGCCCTCGAGGGCGTAGTATTCGCACTGCACAGGGACGAGGAGCTGGTCGGCGGCGGCGAGGGCGTTGGTCATGAGGATGCCGAGCGAGGGCGGGCAGTCGAGGATGGCGAAGTCGAAGGCGTTCCCGTCGCGCAGGGGTTGCAGGGCGCGGCGGAGTTGTTGGAGGTGGTCGTCCATGCGGGCCACTTCGATTTCGAGTCCGGCAAGGTCGATGTTCGCGGCAATGAGGGAGAGGTTTTCGATGCGGGTCGGCGTGAGGCAGGAACGGACATCGCTCGTGCCGGTCAGAGGACCGTAAAGAGTGGGCGGATTTTCGATCTCGGCGGCCACGGCGCTGGTGGCGTTGCCTTGCGGGTCGAGGTCGACGAGAAGGACGCGTTGGCCGTGCGCGGCAAGGCCGGCGGCGAGATTGACGGAGGTGGTGGTTTTGCCGACACCGCCTTTCTGGTTGGCCACCGCGAGGATTTTCATCGGGATTTATTTAACCGCAGAGGGCGCGGAGGACACGGAGAAAGAAGTTTTTCAGCGGCCGTAATACGCGACGAGGCCGTCGACCACGCCGCGGGCGTATTCGCGGTAGATGCTTTCGCGCGGGGTGCCGTTGATGTTGCGGCGGCCGCCGTAGTCTCCGAGTTGGACGCGGTCGTTGACCTCCTGGTTGTTCATGACGTAGGGCTCGAGGTAGACGACGGGGCACTCGAAGAGGCGGTTGGCCAGAAGGTTGCGGGCCCAGATGTAGGGGGAACCACCGACATTGATCGCGGTGTCCGAGCCGTAGGTGTAGGGCGGGAGTCCGGTGGCGCGGGCCATGGATTGGGCGACGGCGCGGGAGACGGAGAGTTCTTTGTCATAAGAACGGTTGAGCAGCTTGAGCATGAGCTCGTAGCGCTGGTCGTCGTAGGAAAGCTCTCGCGCTGAGTAGCAACCGCTGACCAGCAGATGGAGATGGTTGACGTTGGTGAGCGTGGGGCGGACGGGGTTGCCCCAGGATTCGGCGTTGAAGTGGAGGGCGAGGACGAGGTCGGGCTTGAGGTGGCTATTCACCTTTTTGGCCCGCGCGCGGATCTCCGCGGTGCGGTAGAAGAGGCGTTCGGTTTCGGACTTCAGGCTGGCGGGGTTGACGGCGCGGCCCTGTTCGCGGAGGTGGCGGACGGCGACGCCTTTGAGTTTTTCCGGGCGTAGGTTGGTGGTGGGGCGGTCGCTGTCGCGGATGAGGCTGACTTTGGCTCCGCGTTGTTCGAGTTCTTTTTTGAGCAGGCGGGCCACGTAAAGGACCATGTCGCCTTCGATGACCGGCTTGTTGTCGCCGACCTGCATCCAACGTTCTTCCATGCGGGCCCATTGTCCGCCGAGATGGCCGGGATCGAGAGCGATGCGGAGTCCACGCAGGCTACGGGTGGAGTTCCAATAGCGCGGGACGGGTTTGACGCTCGCCTGATCGCCCGCGAAGTCGAGACGGAAGGGTGTTTGGCCGGGGACGGTCACGACGGTCGCGTGGTCGTCGGCGATAGTGAAGTATTCCTGCCACGCATCGCGCGGCGCGTAGACCTGCGTGAGCAGGCGGACGAATTCGTCTTTCGTGATGGTCTGTTGGAAGCGGTTGAGGGACGACCAATCTGGTGGTGTGGCCAGCGGGGTGAGCTTTTGCGCGCTGGCGAAGTGCGCGAGTAGCAGCAGGACAAGGGCGGTGCGGACGAATTGCATGGCGGCGGAAGCGGGGAATCTCTATCTCTTCGGGTTCGAAATCAATGATCCGGATACTTTTTTTGGGTGATGTGGTCGGGGAGCCGGGGCGCAAGGCGCTGGCCCAGAGGCTGAGGGGGTTGCAGGAGGAACTGGCCGTGGACTTCACCATTGTTAACGGGGAGAACGCGGCCGGAGGGCGGGGGATCAGTGGAAAGCAGTGCATCGAATTGCTCAAGTCAGGTGCGACGGTCATCACGACGGGCGACCACGTGTGGGATCAAAAAGATTTGCCAGCTTACATCGAGACCGAGCCGCGGTTGCTACGGCCGTGCAATTATCCGGCAGGAACACCCGGGGCCGGATCGGTGGTTTTGGAAACCGCCAAAGGTCCGGTCGGGGTGCTGAATGTGCGGGGGCTGACTTTCATGAACCCGCCGCTGGAAAATCCGTTCCACCGCGCTATGGAGGAAGTGGAGGCCATGCGCGCGGCGACCAAGGTGATCTTCGTCGATGTCCATGCCGAAACGACCAGCGAGAAAATTGCCCTCGGGCGCTATTTGGACGGCAAGGTTTCCGCGGTGGTCGGCACACATACCCATGTGCAGACGGCGGACGAGCAGATTTTCCCCGGCGGGACGGCCTTTCTTTGCGATGCCGGGATGTGCGGGGCGGCGGACTCCATTCTGGGGCGGACCAAGGAGTCGATTCTGCGGCGGTTCGTCACCGGCATGCCGACGACCCTACCAGTTGCGACGGGAGTCGTGAGGATGTGTGGGGTCCTCATTGAGTTGGATGAGGTCACGGGGCGGGCCTTGGGGATCCGCCGACTGCAGGAAGACGTGGTTCTGTGAAAAACTTTTTTGACACGGAGCGCCTTCAGAGGCATAAAGGCCGGACGCTGCGAAAAAGTCGCGCAGTCCGCAGGCCGTAAATCCGCGAATGCGCGGGAGACGGCCCCGGGCTGTTTCGCCTTTTTTGACGCCGCGACATTACCGAAACATCAACCCAAAAACACTTTGCGGAGTTTGCCCATGTAGCTCAGTTGGTAGAGCACGTCCTTGGTAAGGACGAGGTCACCGGTTCAATCCCGGTCATGGGCTCCAGCCGCGCGCGACGCAAAATTCGCAACATCCAAACCAAACACATCAAGCACTATGGCTAAGGAAGCATTCAAACGCGACAAACCCCACGTGAACATCGGCACGATCGGCCACGTGGACCACGGCAAAACCACCCTCACCGCGGCGATCACCACCGTGCTGTCCAAGACCGGCAAGGCGCAGGCCCGCGGTTATGCGGACATCGACGCGGCTCCCGAGGAAAAAGAGCGCGGCATCACGATCAACACCGCGCACGTGGAATACGAGAGCGACAAGCGTCACTACGCGCACGTTGATTGCCCCGGCCATGCGGACTACATCAAAAACATGATCACCGGCGCGGCCCAGATGGATGGCGCCATTCTCGTGGTTAGCGCCGCGGACGGCCCGATGCCGCAGACCCGCGAGCACATCCTGCTCGCCCGTCAGGTCGGCGTGCCTTCGATCGTCGTGTTCATGAACAAGTGCGACATGGTTGACGATCCCGAACTCCTCGACCTCGTCGAGATGGAAATTCGCGATCTCCTGAGCAAATACGAGTTCCCGGGCGACGAGATTCCGATCGTTCGCGGTTCCGCGCTCAAGGCCCTCAACGGCGATGCCGATGGTGAAAAAGCCATCCAAGCCCTCATCGAGGCGGTCGACAGCTACATTCCCGAACCGCAGCGTCCTCTGGACCTGCCCTTCCTTATGCCGATCGAAGACGTGTTCAACATCGAAGGTCGCGGCACCGTCTGCACCGGTCGTGTCGAGCGCGGTCGCGTCAAGAAGATGGAAGAAGTCGAGATCGTCGGCATCAAGCCCACGGTCAAGACGACCGTCACGGACATCGAAATGTTCCGCAAGTTGCTGGACGACGCGATGGCCGGCGACAACATCGGGGCGCTGCTCCGCGGCATCAAAAAGGAAGACATCGAGCGCGGCCAAGTTCTGGCCAAGCCCGGTTCGATCTCTCCGCACAAGAAGTTCAAGGCCGAGGTCTACATCCTGAGCAAGGACGAAGGCGGCCGCCACACGCCGTTCTTCTCGAACTACCGTCCGCAATTCTACTTCCGCACGACCGACGTGACCGGAACGGTGAAGCTGCCGGAGGGTGTTGAAATGGTCATGCCCGGGGACAACATCTCGATGGAAGTCGAACTGATCACCCCGATCGCCATGGAAAAAACCATCCGTTTCGCCATCCGCGAAGGCGGCCGCACCGTCGGCGCCGGTCGCGTTGCGGAAATTCTGGATTAATTTGGAGGATACGCACAGGCCAGTAGCTCAATTGGTAGAGTAGCGGTCTCCAAAACCGTCGGTTGGGGGTTCGAGTCCCTCCTGGCCTGCTCTCCACTTGTCTCTGGCTGCCGCGTCTCCCGCGCATGTTCCGCAAACTCAAAACTTTCATCGCCGAGGTTCGCACCGAACTGTCGAAGGCCACTTGGCCGTGGGATCCGAAGGAAAAAGGATTCCGCCGCTACAAGGAGCTGGCCGATTCGACCGTGGTGGTCATCGTGGCGATGCTGATTTTGGGCGGCTACATCGCGTTCTTCGACCTCATGCTGGTCAACGCTGTCGGTTGGCTGACCCGCCCGTAAGGAAAAATATTTCATGTCCACCACCGCCCTTCGCATCCCGGCCCCGCGCGACCAATGGTTCGTCGTGCAGGTCCTCTCCGGTCAGGAAAAGAAAGTCTATGACAGCATCGTCAAACGTCTGAAGACCGAGGAGATGGGTGATCTCGTCTTCAATGTGCTCATCCCGACTGAGCGCGTGCAGGAGATCAAACAGGGCAAGAAGAGCGAGACGACGCGGAAATTCTTCCCCGGCTACATCATCGTCAACATGCACCTCCTGACTGATGAGGGTGGGTTGATGGATCGCACCTGGTATTTCGTCAAAGACACGCCCGGCGTGATCGGCTTCGCCGGCACGAAAGACCGACCGACCCCGATGCGTCCGCGCGAGGTCGAGAGCATGCTCGCGCAGATCCAGGAACGCGTCGACACGGTCAAACCGAAGGTGTCGTTCCAAGTCGGCGAAAAAGTCAAAGTGGCCGACGGACCGTTCCAAAACCAGACGGGCGTGGTCGAGGAAGTCGACCCAGACAAAGGCAAACTGCGCGTGTCGGTCACCATTTTCGGACGGGAAACCCCCGTCGAGCTGGAATACTGGCAAGTCGACCGCGAAGAGTAGGGAGAAATTTTTATGGCAAAGGAAATCATCGGAACCATCAAACTGCAGATCCCCGCGGGTCAGGCCAATCCGGCACCCCCGGTCGGCCCGGCGCTCGGACAAAAAGGCGTCAACATCATGGCCTTCTGCAAGGAGTTCAACGCCGCCACGCAGAAGCAGGCCGGCGACATCCTCCCGGTGGTCATCACGGTTTACAAAGACAAGTCCTTCACCTTCATCACCAAGTCGCCCCCGGCGTCCGTGCTGATCAAAAAGGTGGCCGGCATCGCCGCCGGTTCGAAGGAACCAAACAAAACCAAAGTCGGCAAGCTGACCAAGAAACAGCTGCTCGAGATCGCCAAGCTCAAAATGAGCGATCTCAACGCCCGTGACGACGAAGCCGCGATGAAAATCATCGCCGGCACCGCGCGCCAAATGGGCGTGGAGATCGAGGCGTAAAACAATTTCAACCCGTCCCGCGCGCGAGTGCGGGACACAACCGCAGGAGTCTGCCACGGCGGACGTTCGCACTGCAAAAAACCATGGCAAAAAACCGAAGCAAACGTTACGAGGCGGCCAAGAAGGCCGTCGATTCCTCGCGGAAATATCCGCTGGCTGAAGCGGTCAAAGTCCTCAAGGGCATGCCCCCGGCCAAGTATGACATGACTGTCACCCTCTCCATGCACCTGGGAGTGGATCCGAAACAGTCCGACCAGATGGTCCGCGGCACCACGCCCCTCCCGCATGGCAGCGGCAAAAGTGTCCGCGTTCTTGTCTTCGCCACCGGCGCGGCAGCCGAAGCGGCCAAAGCCGCGGGGGCCGAATTCGTCGGTTACGAGGACATGATCAAAAAGTGCACCGAAGGTTTCTCCGATTTCGACGTGGCCATTTCCACGCCGGCGGCCATGGCCGAAGTGCGCAAGTTGGGCAAAGTGCTCGGACCGCGCGGACTCATGCCGAATCCGAAGACCGGCACGGTGACCGACGATACGGCCAAAGCGGTCGGCGAGGTCAAAGCTGGACGCGTAGAATTCAAACTCGACAAGAACGGCAATATCGCCGTCCCGGTCGGTAAATTTTCCTTCAGCGAAGACGCCCTCGTGGCCAACGCCGACGTCGTGCTCGACGCGGTGGCCAAATCACGCCCGCCTACGGCCAAAGGCGTCTTCATCGAAAGCGTGACCATCGCGGCCACCGTCACCCCCGGCATCCCGCTGGACATCTCCAACCTCAGCAAGAACTGACCATGCGCCCCGAAAAAGCCAATATCGTCAAGGATCTCAAAGACCAGCTGAACGCCTCGCCGTTCCTGCTCGTCGCCGATTACACCGGGCTCAAAGTCGACCAGTTCGCCGAGCTGCGCACCCGTCTCGTCGCCGTTGGCGCCGAATGCCACGTGGTCAAGAACACCATGCTGCGCATCGCGGCGACCGAACTCGGTCTTCCCGACATGTCGGATTCGTTGGCCGGTCAGACCGCCATCGTCACCGGCGAACAAGACATCTGCGCCACGGCCAAGGTGATCAAAACTTTCGCCGCCGAATTCAAGAAGCCGGCCGTCAAGGTCGGTATCCTCGACAACGCGCTGCTCACCGCCGCGCAGGTCGAGGCCATGGCCGACCTGCCGCCGCTCCCGGTCCTGCAGGCCCAGTTGCTCGGCCTGCTCAATTCGCCTGCCAGCAAGCTGGTGCGCACCCTCAACGAGCCCGGTGCGAGCCTCGCCCGCGCGCTCAAAGCCAAGGTCGACGCCGGAGGAGGAGCGGCCTGAACAATTTTCCGCGCGGCCGATTTGTGACCGCGCGGGGAAAACCAAACAGAAACGGTTCCTTGTCGGTCGGACAGCTGTCCGCCTCAAATCCACCGGAGCTCCGGCGGGCGACAATACCACAACCAAGGAAGTAGGCCGCGCGGGAAAATCCGGGCGGCCGCTAAGAAAGAATGGCAAACATCGAAACCATCGTGGACCAATTGAGCGGCTTGACCGTTCTCGAAGTGTCCGAACTCGTCAAAGCCCTCGAGGAAAAATGGGGAGTCAGTGCCGCCGCTCCGGTGGCCGCTGCCGCCGCGCCCGCCGCTGGCGGAGCCGCTGCCGCCCCCGCGGAGGAGAAGACCTCCTTCGACGTCATCCTCGCCGAAGCCGGCGGCAACAAAATTGCCGTGATCAAAGAGGTCCGCGCCGCTGTGCCCGGACTGGGCTTGGCCGACGCCAAAGCCCTCGTCGAGGGCGCTCCGAAGCCCCTCAAAGAGGGCGTGACCAAGGAAGAAGCCGAAGAGATCAAGAAAAAGGTCGAAGCGGCCGGCGCCAAGGTCGAAATCAAATAATCTGCTTCCCGGGCGGGGAGAGGGGCGAATTTTTCCCCTTGACCCCCGCCCGGGAGCCGTTCATAGTGCAAGGTCTTTCCTGGGAATCCCGTCGAACCATTGTCCAAAGCTTGACACCCTGCTCTGAGTCGGCACGGCGCTATCGCGCCCGCTTGGCCATTGCAGGGATGTTTTGTCTCGCGGACACATTCGCCGTGCCGGGGAAATAGACCAGCGCTCCGCGCAATCACAACACCACCGCACAAATGTCTGATCGTCTCTACTTCGGCAAACTCAAGGAAACCACGGAAGCGCCCAATCTCATCGAGCTGCAGATCGATTCCTACAAGGAATTCCTGCAGGAGGGCATCGCGCCGTCCAAGCGCAAAAACACCGGCCTTGAGGCCGTCTTCCGCGAAGTGTTCCCCATTCCGAGCTATGACGAAAAAATGGTGCTCGAGTATGTCGGCTATGACATTGGTGCGCCCAAACTCAGCTCGCTCGAAGCGCAGCGCGAAGGCGAGACTTTCAGCGCGCCGCTCCATGTGACCTTCCGCTTCAAGGACGAGAAAGGCACGAAAGAAGAAAAAGTCTACATGGGCGAGCTTCCGCTCATGACCCCGCAGGGCACGTTCGTCATCAACGGTGCCGAGCGCGTCATCGTCAGCCAGCTCCACCGCTCGCCCGGCATCTGCTTCGAATCGACCGTCCACGCCAACGGCAAAATTCTCTACAGCTTCCGCATCATCCCGGACCGCGGTTCGTGGGTCGAAGTGCAATTCGACACCAACGATCTGCTTTATGTCTACATGGACCGCCGCAAGCGCCGTCGCAAATTCCTCGCGACGACTTTCCTGCGCGCCATGGGTTATCCGTCCGACAAGGACATTGTTGATCTTTTCTACACCACGCAGGACCTCAAGCTGAGTGGCCGCCTCGACGAGGATGAACTCGCCAGCAAGGTGCTAGTCGAAGACATCAAGGACGGCGAAATCGTCCTGGCCAACGCCTTCGAACCGCTCAACAAGGCAACCATCGCGCGTCTGCTCGCCGCCGGCATCGCCAAGGCCACCGTGGTCGACGTCTCGGCCGACGATACCATCATCAAGTCGCTGCGCAAGGATCCCGCGCACAACGAGGAGGAAGCGCTCAAAGACATCTACCGCAAGCTCCGCCCCGGTGATCCGCCGACCGTGGCCAACGCCAAAAGCATGCTCAAGCGCATGTTCTTCGATCCGAAAAAATACGACCTCGGTCGCGTCGGACGCCACAAGATCAATCTCAAACTTAATCTCAACGTTCCCGATGAAAACCGCGTGATGACCCGCGAGGATTTCATCGCCTCGGTCAAGCACCTCCTCGAACTCAAGCGCGAGGAAGGCCTCGTCGATGACATCGATCACCTCGGCAGCCGCCGCGTCCGCACGGTGGGCGAACTTCTCGCCAATCAGTGCCGCACCGGCTTGGCCCGCACCGAGCGCGTGGTCAAAGAGCGCATGACCTTGTTCGATTCCGCGCTGGAGCACATCACGCCCTCCAAGCTGATCAATCCGAAAGCGCTCAGCGGCGTGGTCCGCGATTTTTTCGGACGCTCGCAGTTGAGCCAGTTCATGGATCAGACGAATCCGCTGTCTGAGCTGACCCATAAACGCCGCCTTTCGGCCCTCGGGCCCGGCGGTCTCAGCCGCGACCGCGCCGGCTTCGAGGTCCGCGACGTGCACCCGTCGCACTACGGCCGCATCTGCCCGATCGAAACACCGGAAGGTCCGAACATCGGTCTGATCAGCTCGCTCAGCACATTTGCCCGCATCAACGATTTCGGCTTCATCGAAACGCCTTACCGCAAAGTGACCAACGGACGCGTCACCGACCAGATCGACTACATGCCGGCCGACAAGGAGGAAAACTTCCTCGTCGCCCAGGCAAATTCCGTAGTCGACGGAAATGGCAAGCTGGTCGGCGACAAGGTCTCCGTCCGCTACCGCGGCGACTTCCTCGAAGTGGAGCCGGCCAAGGTCCACTACATGGACGTCTCGCCCAAGCAGCTGGTTTCCGTAGCTGCGGGATTGATTCCGTTCCTCGAGCATGACGACGCCAACCGTGCGCTCATGGGCTCGAACATGCAGCGCCAGGGTGTGCCGCTTCTGCGTTCCGATTCACCGCTCGTCGGCACCGGCCTCGAAGGCCGCGTGGCGCGCGATTCCAAGGCGGTCTTGGTCGCCGAGGAGTCCGGTAAAGTAGCCTCGGTCACCGCCGATCAGATCATCGTGACCAAGGACGGGCATCTTCCCGAAGGCAAACGCAAGATCAAGACGGACCCGGAGAAGCACGTCTACGTCTACGAACTGCGCAAGTTCATGCGCTCGAACAGCAGCACTTGCATCAACCAGCGGCCGATCGTCAAAAAAGGACAGTCCGTCAAAAAGGACGAGGTCATCGCCGACGGCCCGTGCACGGAGAAAGGTGAACTCGCCCTCGGACGCAACGTGCTCGTCGCGTTCATGCCCTGGAGCGGTTACAATTTCGAAGACGCCATCATGATCAGCGAGCGCGTGGTCAAGGAGGACATCTACACCTCCATCCACATCGACGAATTCGAAATCGGCGCCCGTGACACCAAGCTCGGACCAGAGGAAATCACCCGCGACATCCCGAACGTCGGCGAGGAAGCTCTGCGCAACCTCGGACCCGACGGCGTGGTCCGCATCGGCGCGGAAGTGAAACCCGGCGACATCCTCGTCGGCAAAATCACGCCGAAGAGCGAAACCGAACTCGCCCCCGAAGAGCGCCTCCTGCGCGCCATCTTCGGCGAGAAGGCGGCCGACGTGAAAGACACCTCGCTCACCGTGCCTTCCGGCACCTACGGCATTGTCATGGACGTCAAGGTGTCGTCCAAGAAGGAGCTGACCAAGTCGAAGCTCTCTCCGGCCGAAGCCAAGAAGCACGCGAAGCAACTCGAAGACGATTACAAGAAGCGCAGTGATGAGCTTCACGAGCAGCTGACCGAAGCTCTTTCCAACGTCTTGCTCGGAGAGAAAATCCCGCTCGACGTGGTCAATGGCGAGAGTGGCGAGATCATCATTCCTGCCAACCGCAAGATCACCAAGACGCTCCTGCGCAAGCTGGCCGGCGTCTACAATCAGGTCGAAATCGACCCGAGCCCGATTCGCAACAAGATCCTCGAGATCATCGGCCAATACCGCCACCGCTTCGACGACCTCCAGCACGAGCGCGAGGAAAACATGATGCGTGTGGAAAGCGGCGACGAAGTCGATCCCGGCATCGTCAAGCAGGTCAAAGTTTACATCGCCAGCAAGCGCAAGCTCAGCGTGGGCGACAAGATGGCCGGACGCCACGGCAACAAGGGTGTGGTCGCCAGGATCGTGCCCGAGGAAGACATGCCCTTCCTCGCCGACGGCACCCCGGTCGACATCGTGCTCAACCCGCTCGGCGTGCCGAGCCGCATGAACGTCGGTCAGGTTCTTGAGACCCACCTCGGCATCGCTGCCAAGGCCCTCGGTTTCAAGGTCGCCACACCGGTCTTCGACGGTATCAGCGAGGATAAAATCTTCGATTATATGAAGCAGGCCAGCCAAGTGGACGGCTTCACCTGGGTGCAACCCAACGGCAAGGCCGTGGTCCACGACGGACGCACCGGGGATCGTTTCGAGCAGGAAGTCGTCGTCGGCTACATCTACATGATGAAGCTCGGCCACCTTGTGGCCGATAAAATCCACGCCCGTGCCGTCGGACCTTACTCGCTTGTTACCCAGCAACCGCTGGGCGGCAAAGCGCAATACGGCGGCCAGCGCTTCGGCGAAATGGAAGTGTGGGCGCTCGAAGCCTACGGCGCGGCTTACACGCTGCAGGAACTGCTCACCGTCAAATCCGACGACGTGCAGGGCCGCACGCGCATCTACGAGTCGATCGTCAAAGGCGACAACTCGCTGGAAGCCGGCACCCCGGAATCCTTCAACGTTCTCATCAAGGAAATGAAGAGCCTCGGCCTCGATGTGAAGGCCGGCCGACCTGGCCGCGCCGCCGAGGGACTCGTGGCTTAAACTTCAACGGGACCAAAGAAAAATCATGAGCGACCAAATGCTACGCGACCTGTCGGGCGAGACCGCCCCGACTTTCGACCAAGTCTCCGTCACGGTGGCCTCCCCGGAGTCCATCCGTTCCTGGAGCCACGGCGAGGTGAAAAATCCCGAGACGATCAACTACCGCACGTTCAAGCCGGAAAAGGGCGGCCTTTTCTGCGAGCGCATCTTCGGTCCGACCCGCGACTGGGAGTGCACCTGTGGAAAATACAAGCGCATCAAGCACAAAGGTGTGGTTTGCGACCGTTGCGGCGTCGAGGTCACCCTCGCGCGCGTCCGCCGCGAGCGCATGGCCCACATCGAATTGGCCGTGCCCGTCTCGCACATCTGGTTCTACAAATGCACGCCGTCGCGACTGGGCCTCATGCTCGACCTCACGGCCAAGCAACTCGAGCGCGTCATCTATTACGAGGATTACCTCGTCATCGACCCGGGTAACACCAGCCTCGAGGCCGGCCAGTTGCTCAACGAGACCGAATTCCGCGAAGCCGAAGAGCAATACGGCGAGGACTTCACCGCCGGCATGGGTGCCGAGGCGCTGCAAAAACTTCTCGAGCGCATTGACCTCGGTGCACTGGTCAAGGATTTGCAGGAGCAAATGGAGAAGACCAAGAGCAAGACGACCAAGACCAAATTGGCCAAGCGTCTCAAGCTCGCCCAGGGCTTCCTCCAGTCGCGCACGCGTCCGGATTGGATGATCCTCAACGCTCTGCCCGTCATCCCGCCGGATCTCCGTCCGCTCGTTCCGCTCGAGGGTGGACGTTTCGCCACCTCCGACCTCAACGATCTTTATCGTCGCGTCATCAACCGCAACAACCGGTTGAAAAACCTCCTGCAGCTCAAAACGCCGGAGGTCATCATTCGCAACGAAAAGCGCATGCTGCAGGAAGCGGTCGACGCGCTCTTCGACAACGGCCGCCATGGTCGTGCCGTCACCGGTGCGAGCAACCGCCCGCTCAAGTCCCTCAGTGACATGCTCAAGGGCAAGCAGGGCCGTTTCCGCCAAAATCTCCTCGGCAAGCGCGTCGATTACTCGGGCCGTTCGGTCATCGTCATCGGACCCGAGCTCAAGCTCAACCAGTGCGGTCTGCCCAAGAAGATGGCGCTCGTTCTTTTCGAGCCCTTCATCATCCGCCGCCTCAAAGAACTCGGCTACGTGCACACCGTGCGCAGCGCCAAGAAAATCATCGAGCGCCAGGAGCCCATCGTTTGGGACATCCTCGAAGAGGTGACCAAAGGCCATCCCGTGCTGCTCAACCGCGCGCCCACGCTCCACCGTCTCTCGATCCAGGCCTTCGAGCCGCAGCTCATCGAGGGCGAAGCCATCCGCATCCATCCGCTTGTTTGCACCGCCTACAACGCGGACTTCGACGGCGACCAGATGGCCGTGCACGTCCCGCTCTCGGCCGAGGCGCAACTCGAAGCCCGCATGCTCATGCTGGCGACGAACAACATCTTCTCGCCGTCCAGCGGCAAGCCGATCACCACGCCGTCGCAGGACATCACCCTCGGCTGCTACTACCTGACGCAGAACCCGCGCATCACGGACAAAAACCGCGACGTGCGCCTGCCGCTCTTCGCCGATTCCTCGGAAGTCGAATTGGCCCTCAGCGAGGACGCCATCAAGACCCACACCCGCATTCTCTACAAGAATCCGGACCTCGGGAAACAGTCCGTCTACGGTGATCCCTCGAAAAAAGTCATCGAGACCACCGCGGGCCGCGTTCGTTTCAACGAAATCTGGCCCGAAGGCCTCGGCTTCATCAACAAGCCGGTCGGTAAGAAACAGCTCAGCGAAATCATCTGGAATACCTATCAGGTGGGCGGACAGAAAGTCGCGGTCGAGACGCTCGACCGGCTCAAGGATCTCGGTTTCCGCGAAGCGACCCGGGCCGGTATCTCCATCGGCATCGTCGACATGATTATCCCGAAGGAGAAGCAGCTCGAAATCGACCGCGCTCACAAGCAGATCGACGAAGTCGAGAAGCAGTATCGCAAGGGCATCATTACCGACGGGGAGCGCTACAACAAAATCATCGATATCTGGACCCACGCGGGCGAAGAGATCTCCAACGTCATGTTCCGCACCCTCGACCACAACGAGGGCCGCAAGGAAATGAACCCGGTCTTCCTCATGGTCGACTCCGGCGCCCGTGGTAACCGCCAGCAGGTCAAACAGCTGGCCGGCATGCGCGGTCTCATGGCCAAGCCATCCGGCGAAATCATCGAGCGCCCGATCACCTCGAACTTCCGCGAAGGACTCACCGTGCTCGAGTATTTCATCTCGACCCACGGCGCCCGCAAAGGTCTGGCCGACACCGCGCTCAAGACAGCCGACTCCGGCTACCTCACGCGCAAATTGGTCGACGCCGCACAGGATGTCATCATCACGGAAGAAGATTGCGGCACGGTCAAAGGCATCGTCGTCCAGCCCATTTACGAGGGTGACGAAGAAGTCGTCGACCTCAAGACCCGCATCATCGGCCGCACCAGCTGCGAGACGATCAAGGATCCGGTCACCGGCAAAACCGTCATCAAGTCCGGTCACATTGTGGATGAAGAAACCGCCGCCGCGCTCGAGCACATGGGCGTGGAGCAGCTCCGCATCCGCTCGGTTCTGACCTGTGAGTCCAAGCGCGGCTGCTGCGCCAAGTGCTACGGCCGCAATCTGGCCAACGGAAAGCTCATCCAGGTGGGCGAAGCGGTCGGCATCGTCGCCGCCCAGTCCATCGGCGAGCCCGGCACGCAGCTGACCATGCGTACGTTTCACATCGGTGGCACGGCCAGCCAGACCTTCAAACAGCCGATCATCAAGGCCAAGCACGACGGCACCGTCCGTTACGTCGAGCTCCGCACCGTCACCTCGACCGACGGCAACCACATCGTGCTGAACAAAAACGGCTTCATTGGTATCTACAACGACAAGGACGGCCGCGAACTCGAGCGTCACAGCATCGTCATCGGCTCGGTCGTCTCCGTGGCCGACGGTGGCAAGGTGAAAAAGGGCGAGGTCTTCGTCCAATGGGATCCTTACAACCTCCCGATCCTGACCGAGAAACACGGCACCGTGGAATTCCGCGACATGATCCCCGGCCTCAGCGTCAAGCGCGAGGTCGACGAAGCCACCGGCATCACCGGTCTCGTCGTCATCGAGCACAAAGAAGACCTGCACCCGCAGATCGTGGTGGTCGACGACGAGAAGAAAGTCGTGGCCAGCTATTCCATTCCCGCTGGCGCCCACGTCGTCGTGGCCGACAACCGCAAGGTCGAAGCCGGACAGCTCTTGGCCAAGACGCCGCGTAAAATCGCCAAGACAAAGGACATTACGGGCGGTCTGCCCCGCGTGGCCGAACTGTTCGAGGCCCGCAAGCCCAAGGATTCCGCCGAGATCGCCAAAATCGACGGCATCGTCAAGATCGAGGGCACAGCGCGCGGCAAACGCCGTCTGCTCGTCCTTGATCTCGAGACCAAGGAAGAGGAAGAACACCTCATCCCGATGAACAAGCACATCATCGTGGCCGATGGCGACCGCGTGAAGAAGGGGAACCAATTGACCGAAGGTCCCGTGCTCCCTCACGAAATCCTCCAAGTCTGCGGCCCCGCGGCGCTCCAAGAGCACCTGCTCAACGAAGTGCAGGAGGTCTACCGTCTGCAAGGCGTCGAGATCAACGACAAGCACATTGAGATCATCATCCGTCAGATGCTGCGCAAAGTGAAGATCACCGACCCGGGCGACACCACGCTGCTCTGGGACGACAAAGTCGAACGCACCGAGTTTGACAACGAGAACGAGCGCATCACCAAGCTCGGCGGAAAACCCGCCGAAGGCGAACCGGTGCTGCTCGGCATCACCCGCGCCTCGCTCAGCACGGAAAGCTTCATCTCCGCGGCGTCCTTCCAGGACACCACGCGCGTCCTCACCGATGCCGCCACACTGGGCAAAACCGACCTCCTCCGCGGCTTCAAGGAAAACGTCATCATGGGCCACCTCATCCCGGCAGGAACCGGATTCCAGGGCGCCCGAGACATTGAGGTCGAGCAAGTCGATCTCGGCGAAGAACTAGCCGCCGCAGCCGAGAGCGAAAAAGAAGCCGGCTAAACCGACAGCAGAAACAAGAACATGGCATCCATCGAACTGATCAACGAACTCCTCGAATCCGGCGTCCACTACGGACACCAGACCAAGCGCTGGAACCCCAAGATGCGGGAGTTCATCCTCGAAGAGAAAAACAACATCTACATCATCGACGTCAGCCGCACGGTCGAGCAACTCGACACCGCGACGAAGTTCCTCTCCGGTATCGTGTCCGGAGGCGGGAAGGTCCTTTTCGTCGGCTGCAAAAAGCAGGCACAAGAAGCGATCAAAGATGCCGCCGAGTCATGCGGACAGTTCTACGTCCATAACCGCTGGCTGGGCGGAACGCTGACGAATCTTGCCACGATCCGCAAAAGTGTGGCTCGTCTCAACGAGATCGAGAAGAAGCTCAAGGGCCCCGGGCTCTCCAAGATCGGCAAAAAAGAGCAGGCGTCCCTCCGCCGCGAGCTGGCCCGCCTGATGAAGAATCTGGCCGGTCTCCGCGAAATGGACAAACTCCCCGCTGCGTTGGTCGTCATCGACACGACGCGCGAGGATATCGCTGTCCGCGAAGCCAACCGCCTCGGCATCCCCGTGGTGGCCATCGTCGACACCAATTGCGATCCCGAGTTGATCAATTACCCGATCGCCGGCAATGACGACGCCATCCGCTCCATCCGCGTGGTCTTGGCCAAACTGGTCGAGGCGATCAAAGGCGCTTCCGGCATCCGTCAAAAGAAAGCCGACACCGCCCTCGCTGCCGTCGCCGAGTAAAAGGAGCACCGGCCCCACAGCGGTTTGGCTGAACACCGAAAACTGAACACTGTAAACTTTTAGTATGTCCGATATCTCATCCCAACTCGTCCGTGAACTCCGCGACAAAACCAACGCGGGAATGATGGACTGCAAGCGTGCGCTCACCGAAGCAGGGGGCGACCTGGCCAAGGCCGAAGACCTCCTCCGCGCCAAGGGAATCGCTTCGGCCGGCAAAAAAGCCTCCCGCAGCGCCAAGGAAGGCATCGTCGCCTCTTACATCCACTTGCAGGGCAAAGTCGGCGTGCTGGTCGAGGTCAATTGCGAGACCGACTTCGTGGCCAAGAACGAAAATTTCCGCGAATTCGTCAAAGACATCACCCTGCACATTGCCGCCGCCAATCCCACCTGCGTATCCCGCGAGCAAGTTGACTCTTCCGAAATCGAGCGCGAGCGCGCCATCTATCGCCAACAAGTGGAAGGCAAGCCCGCCAACATCGTGGAGAAAATCGTGGAAGGCAAAGTGGACAAGTTCTATGGAACGATCTGCCTGATGGAGCAGCCCTTCATCAAAAACCCGGACGTCTCCATCGCCGATCTGGTCAAATCCAAGATTTCCGAACTCGGCGAGAACATCGTCATCCGCCGCTTCACCCGTTACATGGTGGGCGAAGGCGTCACAGACGAGCCGGCGGCGGAGTAGTTTATCCTTCGCGAGGTTTTGGCCTTTCTGTAGCGGCGCCGAGACGGCGCCGATCTCCCTTATACTCAGTTCAAGGGGCGTCAGGCTATGGTTGCCGGGTGGATCGCGATGTCCCCATCGCGATTGCTGTTGTGGAATATCGCGCCGGGACGGCGCGATCCACCCGTGCAGACGTCGAAAACCTGTTGGTGATTGGTTAGTATGCGGATTAATCCCTCCGACGACCGAAGCGCCGCTTGGGACCGCGGAAAGCGGGGCGCCCATCCATCCGCGGCTCAGGCTTGGGACGGCGCGCAGCCATCGCCTCGGCCCCGTGCTTGGGGACATTCGTCCCCTCGAGCTGCAAGCGCTCGATTTTCTGTCCGATAAACCGCTCGATGGCCGCGAGCTTCTTGATTTCGTCAGGGGCCACAAGAGTAAAAGCGTCGCCGCTGCGCTGGGCCCGTCCGGTGCGTCCGATGCGGTGGACGTAGTCCTCGGGATGCTGCGGGATGTCGTAGTTGATGACGTGGCTGACCCCGGCCACGTCGATGCCACGGGCCGCGATGTCGGTTGCGACCATGATCCCGTAGCGACCGGACTTGAATCCTTCGAGCGCCTCGATGCGCTGGTTTTGCGAGCGATTGGCATGGAGGACAGCCACGGAAAGATTATTGGCCCGGAGCCGCTTGGCGATGCGGTCCGCTCCGTGTTTGGTCCGTGAGAAGATGAGCACGCTGGTCGAGTCCGCCGCCTTGAGCAGGGCGAGGAGCAGCCCGAACTTTCCGCCCTGATCCGTGATATAAACCCCGTGCTTCACCGTGGAGGTGACGGAACGTGAGGCGCCGATTTCAATGCGCACCGGATCGCGCAAGGCCCAGTCGGCGAGCTGGGCGATCTCCGGGGGCAGGGTGGCGGAGAAAAAGAGCGTTTGCCGGTCCTTCGGGCACTTGGGGATGATGCGCTTCATCGGGGGCAGGAACCCGACGTCCAGCATCCGGTCGACTTCGTCGAGGACAAGAACCTCGATGTCGCCCAACTTGATCGTGCCTTGTTGCAGATGGTCTTCCAGGCGCCCCGGGGTGGCCACAACGACATCAAGGCCGTCGCGCAGAGCAGCGCGTTGGGCGCCATAACCGACACCGCCGAAGACCGATCCGATCCGCAGGTCGGTGAAACGTGCCAGATCTCGCATCGAGGTCTCGACCTGCATGGCCAGTTCGCGCGTTGGTTCGAGCACCAGGCAACGCAACTTGCCGTGCTGTCCAAGCTTCTGCAGGGCGGGGAGGGCGAAGGCCGCAGTTTTGCCCGTCCCGGTTTGGGCCGAGGCAATGATGTCCCGGCCTTCGAGGGCCGGAGGGATCGCCCGCAGCTGGACCGGGGTAGGATCCCCGTAGCCCATGGCTTGGACGCCTTCGAGAAGTGGCTTGGTCAGTCCAAGCTTGGTGAACGGCATGTAAGGCGCGGACAATCGGGCCGCACGGCTCCTTTGTCAATGCGCATCGGCCAGGGTCTGATGGCGCAAAAGAAAAACGGCGCCGGATTTCTCCGGCGCCGTTTGTGAATCAGTTCAGACGTTCAATTAGAACGCGAAACGCAGGCCGTAGCGCCAGAGGAGCTGGTTGTTCGGCAGGCCGCTCACACCCGAGAAGAGGTAGCGGGCATCGCTGAACAGACCGATCGTCTCGGTGACACGGTATTCCAAGCCGCCGCCGACGTGGCCGAAGCCTTGACCGGCGAGACGGTTCGGGCGGCTGCCGGGAGCTCCGACATAACCGCCGCCGACGTTGCCGTAGTTGGCGCCGCCGCCGACCATGAGGTAAGGGGCGAGGTTCATCGAGCAGATCGGGTAACGCAGGAAGAGGTTACCGATGGTGGCCCAGCGGGTGTAACCGAAGTCGTTGCTTTGGGCTCCGTTGCCCTTGCTGTTACGACCGTAGAGGTCTTGCTCGATACCGATACCGATGAAACGGCTGAGGAAGTAGTTCAAGCCGAGACCGCCGCCCCACGCGGGACGACCAGACATGTCGAAGTTTCCGCGATAGAAATCGCCGAGACCGAACGCGTCGAGTTGGAGTTCGTTGTCACGGAAGAGACAAGGAGGCTCAACCGGGGCAACTTCTTTGGAAGCAGTCATGGTGCCAGCGAACGCCGAAGTGGCGGCCACAGCGGCCATGACGCCAGTGATGATGTATTTTTTCATGATTGGATTTATAGGTTTGTTTGCGTGCAGGTTGCCCTGCAACTGGGAAAGTGGAGGAACGTTCAATATTCGGCAAGAAAAATTTGCGTCGATATGAGAATGTTCTATCTCGCTTTTTCAGCTGCTACTTTTCCCTCCATGCGGATGCAACTTCCCACTCGGGCGTAAGTGGTGCCCTGTAGGCGGATTGGCAGACGTAGCCCCCCCGGCGCTCTTCGTGTTTTAAGCATCGGGACGCCGCTTCCACTTTTTTCTACCCTGCGGATATCATCTGCCCCCGCCACAGTCGCAACGCTGCCGCCTACGAGCAGCGGGGCAACGTAGAAGACAGCCTCGTTGGCCAGGCCCTCCTTGAAGAGCGTGCCGAGAGTGTGGCCACCGCCCTCGACCAGAACAGAGCGAACCCCGCGCTTGGCCAGGGTGCGCAAGGCGGCGCGAAGCGAGCGCTGGTGTAAAAGGATCGTTCTGTCGCGATGCGCGTCTGTGAAGACCTTTGCCCGACGTGGGACACTTCCGCGCGGAGCCCAGACAATGCGCCACGGTTGTTCGCCTTTGATGCCTCGCAAAGTCAGGGAGGGATCATCCGCCCGCACCGTAGCGGCACCGACGAGGATGGCATCGACGCCCGCGCGAAGTTTCATGGCATCACGCCGCGCGGCTGGCGAAGTGATCCATTGGCCTTCGCCGGGCGGACGCGTCAAACGTCCGTCGAGCGACATGCCACACTTGGCTATGACCCAAGGTAAGCCGGTCCGCATGGCATGGTTGAACTCCGAGTTAAGGGCGTCGCACTCGGCTGCCAGGACATTGGTTTTCGTCTTTATCCCGGCCTTGTGCAGCGATTCGAGCGCCCTTCCGCAATGCTTCGGGTTGGGGTCGATCGTTCCGATCACCACACGGGCCACACCGGCTTCGATCAGGGCCCAGGTGCAGGGCGGGGTGCGCCCGTGGGTCGAGCAAGGCTCGAGTGTGATATAGGCCGTCGCGCCGCGCGCATCGGCGGACTTTCGCAACGATTTGAGTGCCTCGACCTCGGCGTGGGGCAGACCGGCGCGGCGGTGCCATCCCCGGCCGATGATGCGCCCGCTTTTGACAATGACGCACCCGACGGCGGGATTCGGCCGGGTGTGGCCCAGCCCCTTGCGGGCCAAGCGGATGGCCTCGCGCATGAATTTCTCGTCGGCGGCCATAAAAGAGGAAGGGTGGCCGACGGGACTCGAACCCGCAACAACCGGAATCACAATCCGGGGCTCTGCCATTGAGCTACGGCCACCGTTGGCGAAGCGGAATAATTAGGTCGGGGGCGGGGCGGTGTCAAACAGGAGGAAGTTGAGGGTTGAGGGATGAGCGTTGAGAGAAGAGGCTTTGTCAGCATGCAACCTTGGCTCGGGAGATGTTTGCTCTATCCGCTGGCCGCGGCGATCGCGGGCTGTGCGCCCCTGAGCGAGACAACCGTCTTTTACACGCCGGTGTCGGACCGGTATTACCCGCCAAAAACCAAGAAGAGCGAGATTCCCGTTTTGTCCGAACCGCCTGCTTGGCCGCACCGCGTGATCGGCCGTTTCGCCATGCAGTCGGACCGTGGCTATCGCTTCGTTCACAAGGCGATCCTTTACAACGCCCGCTTGCAGGGCGCCGACGCGGTGATCATTCGCAAACTGGTCCAAGATGTGCGCGAGACCTACAACTATATCCCGCCCGGCTGGGACAGCGTTCCGCAGTCCAACGTCCTCTACCAGCAGGTGCAAAATAATCAGGGCCAATGGGTCACGGTCCCGCAGGTTTACACGACATACGTTCCTGTTTTTCGTCCTGGCCGAACCGTAGTCAAGGACTCGGAATGGGCCGACGTGACCGCCGAAATGGTGGTGCGTCGCGGCAAGCAACCGATGGCTTCTCCCGAGCCGTCGCAAATCGAGTTGCCGAGGTGACGGAAAGTTGAGGGTTGAGGGATGAGAGTTGAGGGAGGAGGCTGACGCAATGACCGAACTCGAGGAGCGGACGCACGGATGTTTGCTCGGGGCATTCTTGGGCGACGCCTTGGCCATGCCCGTGCATTGGTACTACGACCGGGCGGCTTTGGCGCGTGATTACGGGACAGTTAGCGAGTTGGTGGCGCCAAAGAATCCGCATGCGGACAGCATTCTTTGGCGATCGAGTTACTCGGCGCTGAATGCCAAGGGCGAGATCCTGCACGATCAGGCCGAGTTTTGGGGGCGGCGCGGCGTGCACTACCACCAGTTTCTCCGCGCGGGGGAAAACACGCTGAATATGCAGCTTGCGCTCCAGCTGCTGGCGTCGCTGCGCGAGTGCAGCGGCTACGATCGGGACGATTACACGCGGCGCTACATCGATTTCATGACCACGCCCGGGCGCCACCGCGATACCTATGTCGAAGAGTGCCACCGGAATTTCTTCACCAAATACGCGCGCGGCAAAAAGCCCGGGGATTGCGGGGGCGATGACATCCACATCGGTGGCTTGGCTCATGTGCCCGTCCTGGCTGTCTGGTATGCCAACGACGAGCCTGCCGCGCTTGCGGCTGTGCGCGAGCAGGTGCGCGCTACCCACCGCGGGGAACTTGTCGAAACAGCGGCGCGCGACCTGACCAAAATGCTTGTCGCCATTTTGAACGGCGCGCCGGTGCGCGAGAGCATCGAGGAGTTTGGCAATGGTTGGGTCGGTCGCAAAAAACTGGAGGCTTGGGCGGCGCGGCCTGATGAAGAGGTGATCGGCGCCGTGCTCAGTCCGGCCTGCTACCTTGCGGACGCCTTTCCCGCGTCGCTCTTTCTCGCGTGGAAATACGCGGACAGCTTGGAGTCAGCCTTGGTGGCCAACGCCAACCTGGGCGGCGACAACTGCCACCGCGGTATCGTGGTCGGCGCGCTGGTCGGCGCGGGTGGAGCACCGGTTCCGGAGCGTTGGGAACGCGGACTTCTTTGCCGGGAATTGCTCGGGTGAACCGCGCGCTGCTCATCGTTGTCCTGCTCGCGGCCGGCTGTGTCAGCAAACCCGACCTTCCTCCGGACATCCGCAAAGAAACACACCGCGTCGACGTGCGGGGTGAGAATGTCGCGGTAGATTTCTATTATCGCCCCGATGGTGTCGCCCGGCCCCTTGCCGTGGTTGTTCACGGTTTTATGGCCAACAAGCAACGCATGGCGCATTGGGGTGTGATCTTGGCGCGTGAGGGGTTCGTGGTCGCCGTGCCGACCAACCCGACTTACGCCAACGACGATCGTAATGCCGCGGCCATCGTTGCCTTGGTCGAAGGCGGGCGAGCCGGTCAGTGGCCGGTTTCAGCGCGGACCGACGGCCGTGCTGTCCTTGTTGGTTTTTCCCGCGGCGGACTCGAGACAATCCTGGCCGCATCCGCGCTCGGGGATCGTGCCGACGCATGGATCGGACTCGATCCGGTCGACCTTAATGGCAAAGGCAAAGCTGCGGCGGCGAGGGTTCGTGTTCCTGGTCTCGCCCTGCTGGCCGATCCGCAACCGCTCAATGCCAACGGCAATGCGCGCTCCATGCTCGACGCTTACGCCGGTCCGCTCGAAGTTGTCGCTGTTCCCAATTCCTCACACCTCGACGGCGAGTCGCCTCGCCGCAACGGGAAATTTTCCGAGTTCGAGAGGCCGGTGATCTGTTTCTTGCGCTCCGCTTTCCGGTCGGTTGATTTGTAATCAGCCGGGGAGGCGTCGCTTGCCCGCTTCCGGTGGATCGCGATGTCCCTGTCGCGATTTTTCAGGTGAGTTATCGCGCCGGGACGGCGCGATCCACCATTAAAGGCCGCGCACTTTTCAGCCCAAATGCTGGAGAATTGTTCGCTCCTCGGCTTTCAATTCGGGTGGGAATTTGTTTCCGATCTCGGCGAAAAATTCGTCGTTCGAGTGAACTTGTTCACCGAGCGTGGACGGGTTTTCGGCCATCAGCGCCTCGAAGCGGTTTTCCGCATATTCCAACCCGCGCCAATCGAGGTCGCTGTAACTCGGCACGACGCCGAGGGGGCTTTCGCGTCCCTCAGCCGTTCCGCGGCAGCGTCCGATGATCCACAACAGCACACGCAGGTTCTCGCCGAAACCGGGCCAAAAAAATTTGCCGTTGCCATCCTTGCGGAACCAATTGACGTGGAAAATGCGCGGTTGGTGCGCCCCGAATTTCTCGCCCATGTCGAGCCAGTGGCGGAAGTAATCGCCCATGTGGTAACCGCAGAAGGGAAGCATGGCCATCGGATCGCGGCGCAAGGCCCCGACCTTTCCTTCGGCCGCGGCGGTTTGCTCCGAGGACAGTGTCGCCCCGGTAAATGTGCCGTGGTTCCAATCGCGCGTTTCGAAGACGAGCGGAATGTCATTCATACGCCGTCCGCCAAAAATGATCGCATCGACCGGCACACCATCCGGATTTTCCCACTCGGGATCAATGGACGGACAATTCCGCGCGGGCGCGGTAAAGCGTGAATTGGGATGCGCGGACGGCTTTCCGCACCCCGGCGTCCAGTCTTCGCCTAGCCAGCTGATCAAATGTTCGGGCGGTTCTTCGGTCATGCCCTCCCACCAAACGTCGCCATCATCGGTCAGGGCGACATTGGTGAAAATACTGTCCTTGCGGCACGACTCCATGGCGTTGGGATTCGTTTTGTAGGACGTGCCCGGCGCGACGCCGAACCAACCGGCCTCGGGATTGATGGCGCGCGGTTTTCCGTCCGGTCCGGGAACGATCCAAGCGATGTCGTCGCCTACCGTGGTCACCTTGCAGTCCTTGAGTGCGTCCGGTGGGACGAGCATGGCGAAATTGGTTTTGCCGCAGGCGCTGGGGAAGGCGGCTGTAACGTAACTTTTTTCCCCGTCCGGCGTCTCAATGCCGAGGATGAGCATGTGCTCGGCCATCCATCCCTCGTCGCGCCCGATGGCCGAGGCAATGCGCAGGGCGAGACACTTTTTCCCCAATAGGGCATTGCCGCCGTAGCCGCTGCCGTAGCTCATGATGAGCCGTTCTTCGGGAAAATGCGCGATCGTCGTGTCATCCGGATCGCAGGGCCACGGAACGTCTTTTTTGCCATCGGTCAGCGGATAGCCCGCCGAGTGCAGGCATTTGACGAAATCGCCATCCGCACCAAGCACGTCGAGCACCAGTTGTCCGATGCGGGTCATGATGCGCATGTTGACCACGACGTAAGGGGAGTCCGTGATTTCCACGCCAACGCGCGCGATCTTGGATCCAACTGGGCCCATGCTGAAAGGAATGACATACATGGTCCTCCCGCGCATGCAGCCGCGGTAAAGGCCACCCAGCTTCTCTTTCATCACGGCCGGGTCTTCCCAATTGTTGGTTGGACCGGCGTCATCTTTCAATCGGCTGCAAATGAAGGTCCGTTTTTCCACCCGGGCCACATCGCGCGGGTCGGAGCGGACAAGGAGGCAATTGGGGCGCTTCTTTTCATTGAGGCGAATGGCGGAGCCGGATTCGACCATCAGCTGGCGGAGGCGCTTGTCTTCATCCTCCGACCCGTCGCACCAGACGACGCGTTCCGGCTGGCACAGTCCTCTGACCCCCTCGACCCAAGCGAGAAGCGCTTTGTTTTGCGTTGGGACGGAGCTCATGTTTTCAAGGCCACTTTGCCGCTGCCTGTGCGCCTTGGCAATGTCCGCCCGCGAGGCATTTTTTTGAACGTCTGTCCGCTTGGCCTTGTCGCAAACATCGCAATCGGGAGGAAGGCTCCCAGTCGCGAACGCTTCTCTATGATTTCGGTCAATGATCTGAAGAAAAATTTCGGAACCAAAGCAGCAGTGGACGGGGTGACCTTTCGCGTCGACAAAGGGGAGATCCTCGGTTTCCTCGGGCCCAATGGCGCCGGCAAGTCGACGACCATGCGTATCATCACCGGCTTCCTCCCGCCAACCTCCGGTTCGGCCAGGGTAGGGGACTTCGACGTAGAGGAGCAGCCGGTCGAAGCCAAGCGGCTGATCGGATACTTGCCGGAGAATGCACCGTGTTACAGCGACATGACCGTTGCGGGGTTCCTCGGATTCTGCGGAGAGGCGCGCGGATTGCGCGGGAGCAAACTCAAAGATGCCGTCGAGTGCGCCATCGCCACGTGTTTCCTCGAGCCGGTCGTGCACCAAAGCATCGACACGCTGTCGAAGGGTTACCGTCACCGCACCTGTCTGGCACAATCCATTTTGCATGATCCTCCGGTGCTGGTCCTTGATGAGCCGACCGACGGACTCGATCCGAACCAGAAGCATGAGGTGCGTTCGCTCATCCGGCGGATGGGCAAAAACAAAGCGATCATTTTTTCCACCCACATCCTCGAGGAAGTGGAGGCGGTGTGCACGCGGGCCATCATCATCGACCGCGGACGCATCGTGGCCAACGGCACGCCTGACGAATTGAAAGGGCGGGCTGTGGGGGCCGGGACGATTGTGCTGCGCGCGGAGGACCGGGGGGGCGCCGCGTTGCGGCCATTTTTGGAAAAACTGGAGGGGTGCTCTGCGGTGGAGGTGTCGGAGGAGCAGCCGGCTGCTCTGCGGCTGCATCCTAAGGACGCCTCCACCGCATCCGCTCTCGCTGCGCGCGTGCACGAACTGGCCGTGCGGGAAAAATGGAAGCTCGTCGAGCTGCGCATCGAGCAGGGTCGCCTCGATGATGTCTTCCGCTCGATCACATTGCCAGATACGGCGCCGGGGAGGGAGGCAAAGTGATGCTTTCCTCGCTGTCTCATTTTGTAGCGGCGGTCTGTGACCGCCGGTGCCTACTCGGAAAGTTTCCGGCGGTCACAGACCGCC
>CAJBKE010000003.1 GCA_903953565.1 uncultured Verrucomicrobiota bacterium
CTTCGCAAGGTCGCGCGATTCGCCCGGATCGCGCGCGAGGTTATACAACTCGGTTTTGCCGGTTTCAAAGAACTCGAGCAGCTTCCAGTCGCCGGAGCGTATCGCGCTGCAGGGAGCGGTCGGACCCGAGTAAACGGGGAAGTGCCAGAACAAATCACGCGTGATGCTCTTTTGCTTTCCGTCGAGCAAAGGCACAAAGCTCATTCCGTCCAAGGGTGATCCAGCATCGGCCTTGACTCCGGCCCACTGGAGAACCGTCGGATAGAAATCCATACTGAGAATCGGTGTGTCGAACTTTTGTCCGGCGGCGATATCCAGCCCGCTGACAATGGCTGGAACACGCAGGCCGCCCTGATAGAGCGTTCCCTTGCCACCGCGCAGCGGCGTGACGGTTTGCCGCACACCCCCATTGTCCGAGGTGAAGATCACATAAGTGCGATCCGACAAACCGAGTTTCTCCAAACCGGCGAGCAAACGTCCAACGTTCGCATCCATCGCCTCGACGGTGGCCGCGAGTTCCGGATCGGCGACACCCGGGCGTTGGCGGTATTTTTCCAGTAACTCGGGCTTCGGATCGAACGGCCCGTGGACATCGTGAAAAGCGAGATAGAGGAAGAATGGACGATCCTCTTCGCGCTTGATCCAATCCAACGCCGCATCGGTCAGCGCGTCGGAAGAATACAACCCGTCATCGCGGTGGTAAGCATCCTTGGCGAAACCGAGATCCGTGGGCTCAACGAAAAGATCGAATCCTTGGCCGGTGGGTGAGGCCGGGCCGTTCCGGCCGCGTCCGAGATTCCACATACCGAACAACGCCGAGGTGTAACCCGCGGGTCGCAAGGCCTCGGCAAGTGTGATGGTGCCTTCGGTCAAATCAGCGCGCGTTTCGGTCGCGAGGATCTTGTGATGCTGCCTGCCGGGCGCGTGCCGCGGATCGACCACATTGTAGACTCCATGCCGCGGCGTGTATTGGCCGGTGAGAAGAGAGGCTCTCGTCGGCGCGCAGGTCGGCGCGCTGGCGCAGGCTTGAGTGAACACCGCACCGCTCTTCGCGAGAGCGTCAAGGTGCGGCGTATCCACATTCGTGCTCCCGCAAAAACGCGCGTCGTTCCATCCCATGTCGTCGGCGAGAATGATGACGAAGTTCGGATGTTCAACGGGAGCGGACCAAGAGGCGCGCACACAAAGAAAACAAAGCGCGAAGCACAGGCGCACCTTGGCCGACGGCCGACAAATACAGCTTCGCCTATTCACCGGCAGCGGACGGTTGGGGCGGAGCGAGCGGATCCGCGGCATTCGTCGGACCTTGCTTTTTCTTTCGCCCCCCTGAACCCCCTTGGCTGCGCCCGCCTTGGCCGCCGCCCTTCGCGCGCCATGAGCCGAGGTTCGCTTTCAAATCCGCAGTCATCCGGGCGACGCGATCCGCGCTGGCCGCAGCCATATCCCGGCTTTCGTTCGGATCGTCTTCGAGGTTGTAAAGTTCCGCCGGCCCATCGGGCGACACGATTAATTTCCACGGCGGCTCGAACCATGCCATGCTTTTGCTGCCGACGGCGAAGGAAGCGCGATTCGTCGAGCCATCCACGGCGACCAAAGCGGGCCAAATGTTGATACCGTCGAACGGCTTCGCCGGTTGCGGTGTGATGCCGGCTGCCGCGGCAAGGGTCGGCCAGACGTCACCGGCCCACATCCATCCGGAAAATTCGCCGCCCGCGCGGATCGCGTCCGGATAACGCAGCGCCGCCGCGGAACGCACTCCACCCTCGTAGGCTCCGCCCTTGGCTCCGCGCAAAGCCCCGTTGCTTCCGCCGCGGCCGTCCTGCGCGCCGTTGTCGCAGAAAAAAAGCACGATGGTCGAATCGGCAATCTTTTGTTCGTCCAAAGCATCGAGCACCCGGCCGATCGCGCTGTCCATCCGCTCGACCACCGCGGCGTAGGCGCCGCCACCGCGTCCCGGCACACCCTCGGGCGGTTGCAAAGGACCATGTGCCGCGTTGAAGGCGAGGTGCAGGAGGAACGGATTGTTCGGATCGCGCTTTTTGATCAGGCCGATCGCTTCGTCGGCGAACAAGTCGGTGGAATAACCTTTTTCCGAGACGGGTTGCCCGTTGCGCCACCAGTCCGGTTGACCGCTAGCCGGATTCACATGGGCGAAATAATCCACCGCCCCGGCGAGAAATCCGTAGAAATGGTCGAAACCGCGCGCATCGGGATGGTATTCGCGGCCGGCGAACGTGTTGTCATCGGATCCGCCGAGATGCCATTTGCCGCACATCCAAGTCTGGTATCCGGCGGCGCGGAAATCGTCCGGAAAGATCCGGTAATCCAGCGGCAACCCCGAGCGGTTGTTCACGCCGGTGCGAGGTGCGAATTGACCGGTGAGGAACGAGGCGCGTGTCAGGCTGCAGATCGGGTTGACGTAAAAGCGCTCGAGCCGCACACCACCGGCGGCCAACCGGTCGAGATGGGGCGTCCTGATGGACGAACCATGGAATCCGACGTCACCCCAACCCACATCGTCGGCCACGATGGTGATGATGTTCGGGCGAGGCGTGGTCGCCCTTTCGGCC
>CAJBKE010000004.1 GCA_903953565.1 uncultured Verrucomicrobiota bacterium
AACCATCGAAATTCTCGGCAGCGCTGCTGGCGCCAAGACCGTCACCTTCAGCGGCATTGTCAGTGGCGCTGGTGGCATGTTTGTCAACAATGCCAATGCGACGGTGCTGTTCGACGCGGCCAACACCCAATCGGGCCAACTCACGATCAACGCCGGCACCGTTCGCCTGGGCGGCACGGGCGACACATTTGGCGCCAACACGCAAGCCATCCGCGTTGGCACGGGCGCGAGTCTCGACTTAAACAACGTCAGCACCACGGTCGGATCGGTCGGCGAAGAAGGCTCTAGCGACGGCGGCACTATTTCTCTTGGTTCCGCCGTTCTTACTGTCGGCGGCAGTGCGACGACCTTCCAAAACAGCATCTCCGGCACCGGGGGCATCACCCACAGCGGAAGCGGCACCTTAAATCTCTACGGCTCTCAGAGTTACTCTGGCACAACGTCCGTCAGCGCGGGCACGATTGCCACCGGCGTGGCTATGTCGTCTGCCGTCTACAGCATCACTGGCACCGGCACTTTTTCCACCTCCGCTGCAAATCTCATTTCCGATACCGCCTCGATGACTCTTGGCGGCGGCACTCTTTCGATCGGTGGAGCGGAGACTTTTGGCAACAATGGCGTCTCCCTGACCGCGTCGACTTCCTCCACTGTTTCCGTTGGCAGCGGGTTCACGGCCTCCGTCAGCGGCACGGTTACCGGCAGCGGCAACGTTAGCAAAACCGGAACAGGTCAAATCAATCTCTCGGGCAACAATGACTACACCGGCACCACCACGGTGAGCGCCGGTTTCTTAGAAGCTCAAAGCGCGAACGCGTTGGGTTCCGTAGCGGCTGGCACCACGGTCAGTTCCGGGGCGACTCTGAAGCTCTGGAGCGCTACTGGCTTCACCAGCGCGGCCGAGGCTCTGACCATCAATGGCAGCGGTGTTGGATCCGGCGGCGCCCTGCTCAACGAGGGTGGCAGCAACTCCTACGCGGGGGCCATCACTCTTGGCTCCGCTTCACGAATCAACGCGTCGACCAACACCACCCTCACGCTCGATGTGGCCAGCGGCAGCGCTATTACCGGCACGCAGAACCTGACATTCGGTGGCAACGGAAACATCCTGGTCAATGACAACATTGCCATCTCCAGCGGGACAATCACCAAGGACGGCAACGGGCGCGTGACTATCTCGGGAACGCAAACGGCCACCGGCGGCATCACGGTCAGCGGCGGAACGCTGGTCTACAATGCCTCCAACAGTGGCAGCGGCGCAGTCACGGTCAACAGCGGCGGCACGATTGCCGGCACCGGCTCGATCGGCGCCACGACGATCAAGAGCGGTGGCACGATGAGTCCGGGCAACAGTCCCGGCACGCAGACCTACTCCAATCTGACTTGGGAGGGCGGCGGCAATTACAACTGGCAAATCCATGACGCGACCGGCGCGGCGGGCACTGGCTATGACACCTTCTCGACGGGTTCTTTCTCCATCACTGCGAATTCCGGCAGCAAGTTCAACGTCAACCTGTGGTCGCTATCCGGCGTTGGTCCCGACACGAATGGTGCCGCGATCAACTTCGACAGCGCGAACGATGGCTCGTGGGTTCTCGGAACATTCTCGAGCATCAGCGGCTTCGCGGCCAATGCCTTCACGATCAACACGGCTTCGGCGAACGGCACCAGCGGTTTCGCCAATTCGTTTACCGGCGGCACCTTCAGTATTTCCACCAATTCCACCCAGTTGCTCCTTGTCTACACGGCGCCGGTCTCGAACTTCACGGTCACGGTGAACTCTGGCGCGGTTGATCAAGGCGCCGGTTCCGGTATCACAGGTGGCGCGGCCCAGTTCACAGGTGCGGGGGCACTCATCAAGCTCGGCTTGGGGACGTTGGTCATGACCAACAACAACAATACCTACAGCGGCGCCACGACGATTGCCGAAGGAGCGATCTCCATCACCGCAGCATCTCCCAGCGGGTCCGCTGGCGCGTTGGGCAACGCCTCCACGCCGGTCGCGGTGGGCACGACCACCAACGCAGTGGCCGCTGGCTTCGACTTTGGCGCTGCTGTGGAGAACGGGCGCGAGTTGACCATCAACGCGGGTAACGGCGCAGGCGGAACCCGCGCCATCACGACTTCCTTCGGCTCTGGCACCGCCACGCAGTCCGGTGGAGTTACGGTCGGAACCAACACGGCGATCACTGTTGCAAGTGGTTCGACACTGCTGGTCTCCGGAGCCCTCACTGGCACGTCGGGCCTGAGCGTGAACGGCAGCGGTGTGACAGTTCTTTCCGGTAGCAGCACTAGCTTCAGCGGCCCTATCACCAACGCCACCGGATCGACACTGCGTGTCGGCAACAACAGCGGCCTCGGCACGGGTAGCCTTGTTTTGAATGGGGGCACTTTTGCCTCCGACAGCGGCACCGCGCGCACCCTGGCCAACAATATCACGCTCGGCGGCAATGTGACCCTCGGCGATGCCACCGGAACCGGTGACCTCACCTTGAATGGAACTGTGGGTCTCGGCTCTTCCACGCGCACGCTCACGGTTGGCAACTTGACAACGCTCGGTGGCGCGGTCGGCGGATCCGGCGGCTTGACCAAGTCCGGCAGCGGAACGCTCATCCTCGCGGGTGTTAATACCTTCAGCGGCAATGTGGACATCACAGAGGGGCGCCTGAATGTCACCAACAGCAGCGCGATCGGCAATTCGGCCGCGGTTACTGTGTCCAGCGGCGCCACCCTCGGCGTGAGTTCGCTGGAAGAAATCGGGTCACTGGCCGGAGCCGGCGACGTTTCCCTCGGTGCCTTGCTCATCGCGGGCGGAGCCAACACCTCGACCGTCTACTCCGGCGAGATGCGCAATGGCGCGGGTTTTGTCAAGAAAGGCACAGGCACTCTCACTCTGTCGGGTGCCAGCATCGCCACCGGCGAGACCTACATCGTGGGCGGAACACTTTTGTTCACCGCCAATCAGGGCGGCTCGTTCACCAACATCATCAACATCGGTGAAACGGACTCCACCGGCGCCAATTCGATCTTCGCCATCGGCGGCAACGGGCTGACCTTTGCCAACAACGTCAACGTTCGCGCCGGTGACGCTGACACGGCCACCATCGATGCGCAGAACACGACCGGCACGACCACGCTCAACGGCTTGCTGACGCTAGGGAAGAATGCGGACATCCGTGCGGCCGCGGGCGGCGGACTTCTCATCAATGGCAACATTTCCGGCAACTTCACCATTGGTAAGCGTGGCGCCGGAACCGCCACCCTCGCGGGCACCACGGCCGGCGGCACAAAGTTCGACCTCTGGGAAGGTGAACTGCAGATCGCTAGTGCGGGCAACCTTGGGGACTCTGCCACTTCGATCAATAACAAGATTTACTTCGACAGCGGCAGCCTCGGCGCGACTGGAACCTTCACGATCGGCGCCAACAATGGCATGTTCGTTGGTGGTGGAGGTGCCAAGTTCCGCGTGTCCTCTGCGAACACTCTCACCGTGGCCGGCACCATTGACAACACTGCCACCAATGTTATCACCAAGCTGGGTGACGGCACGCTGACCCTCACCAGCACGAGCAACTCGGGTAATAACCGCTTTGACCTGCTGGCTGGCGAACTCCAAGTCAGTGCGGTCGGAAACCTCGGTGACAAAACCGGTGCTTTCCTCGGCAACAAGCTCTTCTTCAATGGTGGCGCTTTGGGGGCCACCGGTAACATATTTTTGGATGGCGAGAACGGTGTCACTTTGGGCGGCAACGGCACAATTCGCGTCGCTACCGGCAACACGCTCACACTCCAAGGGTTTATCAACGACCAAGAGCTCACCGGTCTGAGCCTCTCCAAAACTGGCGCTGGCACCTTGTTCTTCGACAAGACTGGCGTGAACGAGTTCAGCGGCACCACGCTCGTGATCAATGAGGGCGTGGTCAGCACTTGGAATCCCGCCCTCTTGCCCTCCGGTATACAGCTCGGCTCCGCCACCGCGGCAACATCCGGCACTTACCGTTTTGCCAAGACGGATGGCGGCGTCACCGCGAATAACAATTTCACTGTCAACTCCGGCGGCGGCGGCATCCAAGTCACCGACAACACGCTCACCGTTGGCGGAACCATTTCAGGAAGCGGCAATTTCAGCAAAACCGGTGCCGGCAGCCTCACCTTGACTGGCAACAACGGTTACAACGGCGCTCTCACCGTCAGCGCCGGAACGCTGCAGCTCAATCGCACCGGCGGAGCATCGCTCGGCTCGGTAGGCTCGATCAATGTTGCTGGCACCGCCACGCTGCTCATTTCGGCGACGAGCCAAGTCAACAACGACCAAGTTGAAGTGACGCTCTCCGGCGGCACAATCACGCGTGGGACCGGCGTGAGTGAAGTCTTCGGGAATCTCAATGTTTCCGCGGCCTCCTTCCTTAATTTCGGCAGCGGAACCGCTGGCTCCATCGAATTTGGGACGTATACACAAGACACCGGAAGCGCGCTCCTCACCGTGCAGAACTTCTTCCAAGGCAACTCCCTCGTTTTCAGCCAAAACCTCGTGGACCTCGGTTACATTTCTGCGTCGTCCGCAGGCAGCTTCAACAACGGCTACTTCGCCTTTGCCGACGGGTTCAACACCACTTGGAATGGCTCTGATGCCTTCACCATCACGGCCATCCCTGAGCCCTCGACCTATCTGGCCGCGGCTGGATTGCTGGCGATGTTCCTCTGGCCGGTCCGCCGCCGTCTGATCAAAGACACCAAGTCGATCCTCGGCCTGCGTCCCAATGGTCGCGACCGCATCGAGTCTTACCGCAACGCCTGACCGCCTATGGCGGTTGTAGCGCGTGGCTGGTAACGAGTTGCGGTCTGTGGTCGACGAACGGCCGCCGCCAGGGGGCGACCCCCGGCAGTGCCCCTTCGGGCTACTCACCCAACGACAGCGGGGAGATTAGCAGAAACAAACAGACGAGCGGCGGCGTCCCCGCCGAAGAAACCATGGGTTCGCGGGACACCGTGTCGCAGCAACAGAAAGACTTAAACAGTTCTAAGCTCAAAACGCGCATCCGATCTCTCGACCTACCCATGAACAACGTGTTGAGAAACGATGCCTGGGGCCAAGTCTCCTGACGCCGCCTTGCAGAGTGGGCTGCGTCCATTTGAAAGCTGCGCTTTATCCCGCTTGTTTGCGTACAGGGACCTCGGAATGTTACGAAAGCTTAACACTAAACATCTTGTGCTGCGGTGACCCGCCGCGCACTGTTCCGCCCGTCATGAGCGGCCGCAAACCCGAATCTCCCGGCGTAATCGCCGATGCTTCGCATCGCTGCCTCGGTGCACCGTCCGCTCTTCTTCCCCTTGTTCTCGTCCCCGGCACAAAACCTGCTGTCTACGCAGCTAATCAGGAATCGACCCATGCCGACCACGAGAATGCCCACTAACCCAACATCCCGTTCGCTTCGCCTCGGGCGGCTTGCAGCCGTCCTTGGACTATTCGCCGTGCTTGCCCAGGAGTCGCTGCTCGCGGGAGCGACCAATAGCATGAAGAGCAGCTCCGCCATGAATTCGGCGGTCAACTATTCCACGGGAGTTTTGCCGAATAACACCACCGACGTTCTTATCACCACCACTTCCACGAATCTGTCGATTACTGCAGCCACTGTGACCGCGGAGTCCCTCTCGGTGAGCAATGGCACCACTTACAATATCGGAAACCGCACCGGCAGCAGCGGCAACAGCACTCTCACCCTCGGAAACAGTGCCGGTTTCACCAATGCCTACTCCGGCGTGGCTAATGATCTTATCTTTCTCACCAACAACTCCTCGCTCACCGTTCACGGTCCCAACCAAGACTCAGGCAGTGGGGCGCTACGGCTGGTCCTGGCCTCGTCCGGCAACTTCTCCGTCTTTTCCGGTTCCACCTTGACCGTTTCCGCGATCATCAGCGGAGGCTTCGGCATCACGAAGACTGGATCCGGCATTCTGACCTTGAGTGGGCTTAACACGTTCAGCGGCGGCACAACCCTGAGCGCCGGGCGGATCAACCTTTCGGGCTCGGGAACTCTCGGGGCCAGCAATAGCACGGTGACGGTCAGCGGAGGAACGCTCGATCTGGGCGGATCCGCCACGGTCACCAATTCGAGCCTGACCGTCTCAGGGGGCATTGTGACGAATGGGACTTTCAACGCCGCCAGTTATTCCCTGCAGGGCGGCACGGTCTCGGCCGCGCTGGGCGGTTCGGGCGCTTTGACCAAGAGCGGCTCAGGCACGGTGACTCTCGCGGGAAACAATTCCGGCTACACCGGAGCGGTCAACGTCCAACAGGGGACGATCGTCACCGCGAACAACAACGCGCTGGGGGCCAACGCGGTCACTTTGACCAACGGCGCCATCCTTGCCGACAACGGTCGGACCATCGCCAATAACTTCACCATCGGCAGCATGCCGGCAACGGTGGCGCTGCAATCTTGGGATTTTACCGGGCCCGGCAACGTGGCGACTTTCGCCGCCACTTTCACAAACTCTTCGCTGGTCACCAACGCACCCCTTAACCTACTGACCCGTGGTGCAGGCGCGTCCGCCAGCACTGGGGCAAACTCTTTCCGGACAACTGGGTTTGAGAACAACGGCATCAGCACCACCAATACCGATTATTTCCAATGGCAGGTGGCTGGCGGGGTTGGGGGAATGTCGCTGCGAACGTTGGACGCGCGTTTCAATGGAACAGCAGGCTTCTATGCATCGCCTGGTGTCACCAACCAGTTTGCATGGAGCACAAACGGGTCGGACTTCAACTTGATCAGCTCGCCGTTCGTCATGACATCCCCCACAAGTATGCCGCAAATTGATTTGGCTGGCATCGCGGCACTACAGAACCTCGGGACAAATTCGACTGTCACTTTCAGGTTTTACGCCTCGGGCCAGACCTCGAGCGGCGGCTGGGGCTTCAACTCGCCGGGCGCAGGGACCAATGGCCTTTCTTTAGGCGGTGCTTTCCAAAACGCGGCCACCGGTTCCGGCACCCTGGGCATCACGGAAGCCGGCACGGCGACCTTCAGCGGGAACATCGTGAACCACAACGCAGCCATCTTCACCGCAGCCAGCGGGGGCACGGCGACCTTTTCCGGTGTCGTTTCCGGTGCAGGTTCGTTGAACAAAACCGGCGCGGGCACCGTGTCGCTCGCCGGCTCCTCGGCCAACACATTCACCGGCATCACCACGGTGAGCGAGGGGACTTTGCAGCTCAACAAGACGGCGGACACCGATGCCATCGCGGGTGACATCGAAGTGAACAGCGACGCGTTCCTGCTCTTGTCAGCCAGTGGTAACGTGGCCGACGCAGCGGAGGTCACGCTGTCTGGCGGCACGATCACGCGCGGCGCCGGGGTGAGCGAAACATTCGGTGCGCTCAATCTCAGTGCGGCGTCCACGCTCGACTTTGGTCTGGGCGCCACGGGCAGTCTGAACTTTGGGATTTACGAAGAGAACGCAGCGCCGAGCGCTTTGCTCACACTCCAAAACTTTATCCCGGGCAACTCGTTCACGTTCATCAACGCGAACTTCTCGGAGGCTAGCATCAACAGCTACTTCACCTTCGGGTCAGGGTTCGTGAACAGGAGCATCATCGACAACGGCTCCAGCTCGTTCACCATCACCGCCATCCCCGAGCCTTCGACGTATCTGGCCGCGGCCGGCTTGCTCAGCCTGATGCTCTGGCCCTCGCGCAAGCGGTTGCTCAAGGATGCGAGGAAGATCCTCGGACTCCGCGCGCCCATGCGGGATAGGCTCGCGGCGCAGAGGCAGAAAGCATAGGGCAGACGGCAATTAGCCGGCGACCGGCGTTCGCAGATCGGGAGTCGGAAATTTTTGGGCCCCGCTTGAAGCAGCTGAGCGCCAGCTAACCGGGGGCCGACAACGGCAGGGCGTGGATAGCCTAAAGGCAAACAGAGAGCGCGCAGGAGCTGAGCGCAGCGGTCACATGATCTCCGATTTCGCACGGCCGCGGTGACCTGCTGGCCGGCGCTGGCTGGATGCTCCGCGCTCGCTGAAGTTTTGGTTCAAATTCCTTATGAGCGCGGTGATACTGACAGAATGCCAAGGTGCGAACATTGCGGGTTTGGACACGCGTCGTCTGACCGCTGCGTGAACTGCGGGAGCACGGATCCGTTTCCGCGACGCCGCGTTTACAAGCTGCTTATCGTTATGTTGTCACTCGTTCTTGCCGCCGTGGCTGGCTATTATTTCTACGGGCGCGCGTTGGAGCTGAACAGAGCGGAGGAACGGGCCAAGGCTGTCGGCAGCCGTGTCTATGAGACGGGGAGCGAGCAGAGGGCTGAAAGAGGAGAGCTGAAAGCTGAGTGAGAGCTTGGAGCAGGGAGTGTGGAGCGCCCGGCAAGGCTGAGAGCGGAGACCTGAAACCCGAGAGAAAGGCGGGCGGCCGGAAGCCTTACGCTCTAACTCAAACTCAGGTGTCAGCCTTGGGTCCCGCTCACTTCGCGAGCATTGTACGCTCTTCGGGGGTAAGGGTGGTGGGGTCGACTTTGGTGGCGATTTTTTCGGCCTCGGCTTTGCGTCCGGCAGCGCGAAGGAGAGCAACATGGAGGGCTTGCCAGCGGGGTTCGCCGTTGTCGTCGGGGAGGATGGCGAGGCCCTTTGTGGCTTGGCCGGTGCGCAGACGGGCGAGGGCGGCGACGCGGCGGATGTCCACCGATTCGGGATCGGCCGCGAGGAATTCTTCGGCGGTGGCGGCGGAGGGTTCGATGTTTTCTCCGGCGAGCAGGGAGAAGAAGGCGGCACTGAGGCGCGTGGAGGGATCCTGCGGCTGGAGGGCGAGGAGTTCGTTGGCGATGGCGGCGCCGTCGGCGGCGGTGGCGGTGGGGGGGAAGTTGCGGATTTGTCCGCGCAGAGCGTCGGCCTTGGCCCCGCTATCGGAGGCGAGGATGCGCCACGCGGCGAAGGCTTCGGGTTTCCATCCGACGGTCTCGGCATAACGCGCGGCGAAGAGGACGTGAGGCAATTCGGCGAATTGCATCACTTGGCGCAGTTGGCGCTTCTCGGATTCCTCCGTGGCGGTGTCGTTGCGTGTGCCGGCGATGCGTGCGCGGAAAAGATGATAGAGCGTGTCGGGCACGGTGCCGCCGCGGTTGGTCTCGATGAGTTCGCTGCATTCGTCCCAGCGGTTGAGTCCGCTCAGGGCGTCGAGCCGGATCATCAGCGCGCCGGCGTGGGAGGTAGCCTCTTCGGGCGTGATGACTTCGAGCGCGGCGTCGTGGGCTTGCAGACCGATGAGCCAGCGGGCGGCGGCGGTGCGTTCGTCGATGTTGGCGTCGCGTTCCCGCAGTCGGGCGACGAGGTTTTGCACGGCCTCCTTTTGACGGTCGGGATTGGAGGAGATGAGGAGGCGGGCGATGAAGAGTTCGTCTTCAGCAGAGCAATCGGGGTGAGCGCGGAGGCGGGTGATGGTGGCGTCGAGTTGTTCTTGCGCGGCGGGAGAAAGTCCGGCCTGGCTGAGGGCGAGGACGCGGAGGGCGGCGAGGGAATTTGCCCGGGTGCCTCCCGCGGCCTGTTCGAGGAGTTGGCGCGCCTCGTCAAGGCGCGAGCGGTCTTGGCCGGCGAGGAGGAGATTGGCCAGCATGATGCGGAGTTCGTCGGACTCGGGGGTGAGGATGCGGGCGAGGGCTTCGCGCAGGACGGACTCGGCTTGGGATGGTTGTTGCTGCGCGGCGAGGAGTCCGGCTTCGAGCATGGTGCGTTTGACGGCTTGGTCGGGGGGCAGATCAGGGGGCAGATATTCGAGGGCGCGCGTGACGTCGGCGGCGCGGCCGGCGCCGAGGGAGCGTTCGCCGAAGATGAGGATTTCGTCGGCGCTGGCTTTTCCGGTGTCTATCTTTTTGCCGATCTCCACAACGCTGGCCATGTCGCCGGCGCGGGCGGCTTGGTAGATGAGGCGAT
Source organism: uncultured Verrucomicrobiota bacterium (assembly GCA_903953565.1). Taxonomy (GTDB): domain Bacteria; phylum Verrucomicrobiota; class Verrucomicrobiia; order Chthoniobacterales; family JACTMZ01; genus JACTMZ01. Next base: position 9,922 of record CAJBKE010000004.1, read on the forward strand.
CGGAAACGCGTTCGTCTTGAAAGGCCATGAGGGCGGCTTGGCGCAGGAGGGTGGAGGCTTCGGCTCCTTCGCCGCGGTCGATGGCCGCGCCGGCTTGATCCACAATGGCGAGAGCGCGGCGGGCTTTGACTTCGCGGTAAAGCGGACGCGCGCCGAAGGCGGAGCCGATGAGGACGGCAAGGACAGCGAGCGTCACGGCGAGTCGCCAACCTCGGATCCAGCGCCGCCACCCGACGGGCTCGTCGGCATCGTCGAGGGCATAGCTGGGAAGTTCCGCGGGAGCTTTAGGAGCTGAGTCGTTTTTTGGTGGGATCATCGGAAAAACAATTTAGCCACGGATTGAAGAGGATATCAGAGGATATTTCTCGGCCGGCTGACACCGGCCGAGAGAGGTATTAATCGGAGCGTGGAGACGGGGAGATTTAGGACTTCAAATTTGAGATTTTGGAAGGACGGATTTTTGACCACAGCGGAGGCTTGGCTACACGGCCGCAAGGCAAATTTCACGGATGCACGGATTTGAGAAGGGATGAGGGCCGAACCGGAGCGAAGCGGAGATGGTGTGAGTCGAAGACGAGGGCAAACTTGAAACCTGAGTGAAGGTTAGACGCGGGCTGATGGAATTGCTGAACTTTTCACATGCCACTTGTCACTTGTCACTGTCGCGTTCCGCGACAATGCGGCGGTTGAGCCACTCTTGGGCGGCGGCTTCGGCGGCGGCGGGGTCGGTCGGGCCGCGGACGGCGAATTCGAGGACGCGGAGTCCGCGGTTGCGGCGGCCGGCGACGATGTTTTGCCAACGGATGTTTTTGTCGAAGCTGAATTCGTTGTCCACGCCGCTGGGTGTGCCGTCGTCTTCGACCACAGCATGGAAGACGTGCACGGGGCGGCCGCGGTCGCGGAAGAGGTAGCGTTGGAACGGCAGACGGAAACCGTTGGCTTCGGCGGTCCAGGTGGGGAGTTTCGTTTCGAGTTCGAAACCGGCGGCACCGAGGCAGACGCGCGGATCGTGGACGATGAAGGCGGATTGCACGGAGGTCGGGCCGGCTGGCCATTGGAAGTAGAAAGCCTGCCATTGCCAGCCGTTCTCGCCGCGCCATTGCTCGGAGTAGGCGGTGACGGGGAAGAGGAGAACGTCGAGGGTTCGTTCGGCGATGGGGACTTCGCGGGCGTTGTCCTCGGGGCCGGGCGGGGCAATGGTCCACATGACGGGTAATGCGGGTGCTTTGCTTTCGTGCCAGCGGAACCAGGCTTCGCCACCGATCCAAGATGCGGACCAGAGGACGATGCCCGCGGCGGCAAGTGCCACAGGCATTGAAAATTTCAGATTCGAGATTTCGTGGAAGAAGCTGGGAGCAGGGAGCGGGGAGCAGGGAGCGGGGAGTGATGAGGGACCGCGGCGGGAAAGGAGTTTGCCGGCGAGGAGAACGAGGGCGGAACTGGCGATGAGGACGGCGAGGCCGGTGCCGTCGTGGATTTGATCGACGGCCTCGCTGCCGGATTTGCAGGCGGCGACAGAAAGGGTGAGCGAGCGGATGGCGTTGCCGCCGAGTGCGGCTGCGAGTCCAAGGAAGAAAAGAAAGATGCGGCGCGGGATGGTGAGGCGGAAGAATTCGCCGACGGCGAGGGCGACCATGATGTTGCTCTGCAGCGAACGGATGCCGCTGCACGCTTCCTCCACGCCGAGCAGGCTGCCGGGGATGGCGATGAGGTTGCCGCGTTGCTCGGCGGGGTAACCCATCCAATGGAGTGCTTCAACGCAGAGCCCGGTGTTATGCGACATGAGCCAACTCATGATGGCGTTTTCCTGCGGGCGCGGCCACGGCACGGCGACGAGGAAGAAAAGAACGGGGAAGCCGAAATGCTTGAGCCACGGCGTGCCGCCGAGGAAAAAAATCAGGCAGAGTGTCATAGTCACTCCGGCGACGGCAGCAAGAGCCGGGACCATGCGCCAATCAGCGTTGGAAAGAACCATGGGCTGCAGCGCGGCGAGGAGGAGGGCGGCGGCGAGAAAGAAAATGATCGCGACGGTGCGGCCGGCGGCGGACGGCGCGGCGGGAGCGGGGCGGTCGGGCCAGCGGCGGGCGAGGAGGAGGAGGGCAAGGATCGGCACAAGCGTGCCGTAGCTGTATTGCGGGTTGAGCGACCACTCCCACCAGTTGGCCCTCAGGACGAGAAACCATGCGAAAATCAAGGCCGCAGCCCACCACCACGCGGCGGGGGGAGTGGACTGCGGCAGGGCAGGGGATCGGGGCATCGGACAAGTTTGCTCGAAAAAGACGGAAGGCAAAAGGGCAAGATTCTGCCGCTGTCCCGGCATGCAACCCGTTCCGGCGCCGAAATTGTCGTGCTTGGGAACTTGAGAACGCCGCGTTCCTGAGTTAGATGTTGGTTCCCCAGCGGCTTCCCATGGCGGAATACCCGACGCAAGAATGATGGCAAAAAAATCATCCGCAACCACATCGCGAACGAGGCAACTTTTCCTCCGCTTCCTCGCGCTATCCGCCGCGTTGTTGGTCGTGCTGGGCATCGCCGGAGCGGGGGCTTTCCATTTTTTCCAGGGTTGGCGGGCGAGGGACTTGGCGGAAAAGTCGCTGCGGAACTTGGAGGGCGAGAATTTCCGGATGGCTTGGCTGCAATTGAACTCGGCCCGCGCCCTGCGCGAGAACGATGTCGAGGTGCTGCGTGCCGCTGCGGTGGTCGAGTCCCGGTTCGGTCTTCCCTCCGCTTTGGCATGCTGGGACCGCCTGGAACAAAAAACGCAGCTGACAACGGAGGAGTTGGTCGAGCGGGCGCGGGCGACGGCACGGTTCGGAGGCAAAGATCAGTTCGATGCGGCGGCGCTTGCCGTCGAAAAGGCCGGTCTCCAGCTCGAGGCGGCGCAGTTGCGGGCGGGACGGTTTATTTCGCGCGGAGATATGGACGCGGCGATCGAGGAAACGGCGAGAGCCGTCGGCGTTCTCGGAGATCCGGGTTTGAAGCTCGATTACGCGCGGCTGCTGCTCAGGCGGCACATGGATCGTCTCTCCAACCCGCAGGACAGCCAGATCGCGGTCATCGCCGACAAAATCTCGGCCATCATCGACTCGTTGGCCGGCACGGCGCAGGAAAATGAGGCCTTGGCCTTGGGCTTGGCGTTTTTGCAACCGGGGGACGACAGGCGTTCCCAGTGGGCTGACAGGGCTTTGCAGGATCTGACGGCCGACAACCCGGCATTGCTCGCCGCGGCTTCGGTCGCGGTGCAGACGGGTCGCGACAAACCGGCGGATCTTTACCGACGGTTGCGCCCAGTTTTCGATGCCGCGCCGCTTGACCGCCGTGCGGCATTTTCCCTTTGGTTGACGCGGCAGAGCATGCCGGCCGAGGCACTGACTTTGATCACGGTGCAGGAAGCCTCCGAGTCTCCAGAAGCTTTCGCAGCGCGTGTCGAGGCCCTGGGTGCGATGGAGAACTGGAGCGCGCTGATCGAGACCAGCAACACGCAAGGCAAAGCCCCGGACTCCGCGCGCTTCGCATCAAGGGCTCGCGCCGAGTTTGCCTCCGGCTACGCGAAAAGCGGGTTGACGTCCGCCTCCGACGCGGTGCGGGCTGCTGCCACAGAGGGCAATCTCGAAGCGGTCATGATCTCGATGGATTCCATCGGAGCGCAACCAGCCGTAGACAATGCGCTCGTTGAATTGTGCGGCGACTCTCGCTACGCCGACAAAGCATTCCGTCTCGCCCGCGAAAGGCTCACGCGGCGCGAGGCGCGCGGCGGCGCGGCACTGGCCGCAGCCGTGGAGGGGGTTGCCGCAGCGTCCCCCGACAGTCCCGCTCTGGGCGACTACCGGCGCTATGTCACGCTGCTCGAAGAACCGGCCGAGGGCGGATCGGAGGACAAGGTTCCCCAAGCGCCTACTCCCGAGGAGACCGGCAAAGCGGTTGAAGCCAACCCGGCTGACCCGGCAGTCCGCATCACCCACGGCTTGGCCTTGGTGCGGGCCGGTCGGGCGAAAGAGGCCTTGGCGATATTCGATGACTTCACCGTCTACTTCAACCGCTTGCCGCCCCCCATGCAGGCCGCACTTGCATCCATCCTCGCGGCCGGCGGTGAATCTCAGGCGGCCGCGGACATGGCACGGAGGATCGACCGAACCACTCTCGCGCCAGAGGAAGTTGCCCTGTTGCAACCTTTGCCTCTACCGGGCCCCAGATAAGCGCTCTATCTCACGTGAAATGTTTCCCCGCTGGACAATTTTCCTTGCGTTGATCGCCGCAACGGCCTCTCGCGCTTGCGCCCAGACTGTTTTCGGCGATTGGTCCTACGTAATCACAAACGGGACTGCCGCAATCTCGGCATACCAAGGAGGAGCGGGTAATGCGGTTGTTCCAGATGTGATCGAGCAAAAGCCGGTCACCATTGTTGGCGTTGGTGCGAACGTAGATCCGACCGCGAAACTCACCGGCCTTGTTGTCTCCGACAATGTTGTCACGATCGGCGCCCGTGCGTTCGAAAATGCCACCAATCTGACCAGCCTCACCTTAGGCACGAATGTCCGAAGTATCGGACGCGCGGCATTCGGCACCGCAGGCAAACTGACCAACGTGGTCATCCCCGACAGCGTCGTGACCATCGGCGACTACGCCTTCGAGAAAACCGCCAATTTGTCGAGCCTCACCCTCGGGACAAATGTCCAGAGCATCGGATATGGAGCGTTCGGCGGCGGCGCGGCAAGCAAACTGACCAACGTGGTCATCCCCGACAGCGTTGTGACTATCGGTGACTACGCCTTCGAGAAAGCCTCGAATGTATCCAGCCTCACCCTGGGCTCGGGAGTTCAAAGCATCGGTGCCCAAGCGTTTACCTACGCCTACAAGCTCACCAATCTGGTCATCCCCGACAGCGTAACCACGATCGGCACCAACGCCTTCGTCTTTGCGACGAATTTGACTAGCGTCACCCTCGGGCCGCGATTGCAGACCATTGGCCCCAGATCCTTCGGCGACGCATACAAGCTGGCCAGGGTGGTTATTCCGGACAGCGTTACCACGATCGGCGCCAACGCATTTTGGAAAGCCTACAATTTGTCCAACCTGCTGCTCGGTTCGGGGCTGGTGACTATTGGCAACGGGGCGTTTTCCTATGCCTATCGACTCACGAATGTGGTCATCCCAGACAGTGTGCGCACCTTCAACGGCTATGCTTTTTTCAACGCGACAAATCTAGCTCGCGTGACGTTGGGCGCGGGTTTGACCAACATCGGCTATGGTGAATTCTCGGGTTGTGCAAAACTCCAAGAAATCATTATCCCGGCGGGTGTGACCTCCGTTGGGGATTTTGCCTTCAATTACTGCTCGGCCCTGACAAATGTCTCCTTCCCAGGCGCACTAACCAATATCGGCAGCTATGCGTTTCAGGAGTGTGCGAGCCTCACCGGAGTTGTCGTGCCCGACAGCGTGAAGGCTGTCGGTCCGTGGGCGTTTGCCTACGGCGACAGGCTGAGCACCGCGACGATCGGCTCAGGCGTCAATCAAATATCCGACAATATGTTCAACAGCTGCACTAATCTCACGAGCGCTGTTTTTGGCAGCGGTGTGACGTCAGTCGGCGACAACGTTTTTACCAACTGTCCGAAGCTGGCCAGCGTGCTTTTCCTCGGTGCAGCGCCCGCCTTGCCCGGTGTGAACAAGGTTGTTTTTGGCAGCAACCAGACCGCCACGGTGTATTACGTTCCAGGCGCCCAAGGGTGGGGGGCGAGTTGGGCCGGAAGGCCGACCGCCGCATTTGTGCTCAAGTCGACCGGGGTTAGCTACAGTCCCGGGGTGGTCACCTTCTCATGGTTTGCCACGGGAGCAGTCCCGGTCAGCGTCGAGCGGCGCGCTTCCCTGCAAACCGTAGGCTGGACCAGGCTTGTTTCGGGGTTGACGAATGGTGTTTTTGTCGATCAGGCTCCCCCTGCTGGGGCCGGTTTTTACCGTGCCGTTTGTCCGTAAAACGAAGTCCGAAAAAAAATCAAAAAAAGTCGCCCAAATCCCTTGACTTTGTCACTGAACCGACTGTAGTGTCCCTCAAGAAAGAGCATTCATGAAAACCAACTCACCCATCTCCATCTCCCTCGTTTGCGTTTTACTCTTCGTGACCGTCGCGTCATTTGCCCAAGCACAGCGACCTAGCCGCGGAGGCGGAACTATTACTCCTCCCCCACAGCCCATTCCGGTTCCTGTTATTTCTCCCCGCTAAGTAACCAACCAAACCCTCCACCCCACTAAGCCGCACAAGACAAGACATGAAAACAACGCTTCTCTCGGTCATTTTGCTTTCCAGTTGCTTATCGCTCCAAGCGCAGGTTCTGGGCACCAATGTCAACTACTCCACCGGCGGAACAAACGTTCCCGGGTATACGGGCTATTTCAACTCTTCGGATGGCTGGAACAACTCCGGTGACCCGGCTTGGGAGGGTCAGAAAGGCTGGACCGGCAGTGGCTCCGGGGCCAGCTCAGTCAGCCAAGTTGCGGGCACAACCCCGTCTTCTCCAGCCGGCAACGGCAGCGGAACCTTGGGCCTTTTTCTTCCCTCTCTGCCGCTCAACACACCGAACGTTTATCTGTCGCGCGTTTTTCCGCAAACCGGACCGTTTGCACTCGCCGACCCGACCTTTTCATTCGTTGCGGAATGGAGTATATTGACCTTCGGAGCGAACGAAAATGATACTTTCACCATCGACCTTCGCAACGCATCCGACACAGCGAGCCTCTTGACTTTCAGCATCAACAATCAGGGGGTTTCCGACCCTCTCAGCTACAACTACCTTGTCTCGTCGATCGGCTCGTCCACGATTGCGCAATTTGAAGGCACCTACGGCGGCCTTTACCGTATGCAGGTCGATTTGTCGCCGGTGGGCGGATACTCGGGGGCGTTTGAGCTCCTTGACCCGGTGACCCGCGCCAGCCTTGGCTCTTTTGCTCTCAATTCCGGGACCCTTGCCGGAGGCGCCACCTCCTACGATTTCGGGGCCCTTCGCCTCGGGTGGGAGCTTGCCTCCGGTGATCCTAATGCTCCTGGCGACCTTGCCATAGTTGTCAATGAATTCACCGTCACTTCAACCGGTATCGCCATTCCGGAGCCCGGCACGTGGGCTGCTGGCGCTTTCCTCGCCCTCGCCGGAGCGTATTCCATGCGCCGCCGCCGCAAGGAAGCGGTGTCGTAAAACCTTCCCGCAAAAGTTTGCACGAAAGCCGCACTTCAATGTGCGGCTTTCTGTTTTAGCCCGCCAAGCTAACCTCCGGTCAGGATAAATTCCGTGTTTCGAGTCTACCCTATCCCCCAGTTGCTGCTTTTGGCGGGAGCCTCAGCCTCGATCCTGATCGCTGGTACGCAAGATGTTTGGTCGATTGTTGTCTTTCTATCCTTTGCCAGCCTTGGCCTCCTTTTCATCCGCCCGACCGTTCGGCCGAGCGCCGTGCCCCTCGTGCTTGTCGCGCTCTTTTGCTCCCTCTGCTTGCTTGCTTTTTTGCCGCAGGACTATTTCCCGGTCCCGGAGTGGCGCGCGGCCTTGATGAATCTCGGAACGGTTCCCTTGGCGGAATCGGTCAATCCGCAACCATGGCAGGGATGGTTCTGGTGGTCGCTGTTGGCCGGGGCTTGTCTAGTGTTCAGCGCCATGCTCACGGCGCCGCTGGAGACCAAGTCGCTGGCCATCGTTCTTCATGCCGCGGCGGCTTTTGTCGCGATCTGCGCCGTGCTGGCCATCGTCGATTACCAAACCGCATGGCAGTATCCCTTCCACGGCGGCGCCGTCTTCGGATTTCTTCCCAACCGCAACCACACTGCGACGCTGTTGGTTGTCGGTTCCGTTGTTTCTTTCGGTCTCATGCAGTGGCGTTTGGCCCGGGGTGACAAAGCCGGTGCGGCGATCGCCGCGTTGTGCGGCGCGCCATCATTGGCCGCGCTGCTCTTTTTCTCCACGTCGCGTGCAGGCGTCGTATTCCTCGTCGTCGGTCTGGCGGTGTGGGCCGCTGGTGCCGCGCGTTCGACAGTCATGCGCCGTCGGATCCTGGCGACTCTTGCTGTTTTGGTCGTTTTTCTCGGGTTTCTTTTTGTTTTGGGCGGAAGCACGGTGCGCGATCGCTTGGCCGAACTTTGGCAGGATGCCGTCGCCGTGCAGTCGGCGGGAGCGGATCAGGATGTCGATTTTCGCCAGCCGATCTTTCGCGACACCGTGCGGATGATCGCCGATGCGCCGGTCAGCGGGATTGGTCTCGGGCAATTCGCCGATGTCTTTCCGCAATACCGCAGGGATTCGGCCAGGGCGGCGAGTGTCCTCCACCCGGAAAGCGATTGGCTCATGGTTGCCGCGGAAACCGGCGTTCCTTCGGCTCTGGTTCTCTTCGCGCTGTTGGTTTGGTATGTCGTCGCCTGTTGGTGTGCCCGCTCGGCCTCCGGTGGCATGCTGCGGTGGACGGCAGCCAGCGCGATCGTCGCCGCTGCGCTCCATGGCATGATCGATGTGCCCTGGCATCGCATGCCTGTGGGCTGGTTCCTTCTGACCATTGCGGCTTCGAGCGTGCCTTCCTCTGAACATGTGGCACGTTTTCGCGGGCTTATTCGGTGCTTCTTTGTTGTTGGCGCACTCGCATTTGCTGCAGGGGCAGTGTGGCTTGGTCTGGAAAAGGGCAAAGGCCGATCGCCCGCCTTTTACCGGTGGCCCGAGGTGTCCGCTGAACTGCAAAGGCTGGGCAGGGAGTTGCGCTTTTTTCAGGCGGAGAAGACCGCCGAGGAGACCGTGCGCTTTTTCCCCCTGCGCTACGAATCCTACTATTGGCATGCCGGCTTTTTACGGATGTTCGAGGGCACGGACGGCGAAATCCAGCGTGCTGTTCGGGCCGCACGGGCAGTCGAGCCGGTGCTACCCGGGGTGCCCCGCGAGCAGGCGGCCATTTTGGCAGACATAAATCCGGAGTGGGAAGCGGAGGCGCGTGTCGAGGCGATACGCCGCGCGGCGCTGATCGATGATCGGATGCAAACGAGCGGCTCGGCCGTGGCAGAGCTCGGGAAGAGTATCAGCGCGGCCACGCAGCGGCCACAGGTCCAGCTAATGATCCGTCGGAGTCTAGGGGCAGATGAGCCGCTTGTGGCCGAGTGGGTATGTCTGGCCAACGCGGATCTGGCCAACGAGTTTCTCACGGGAGGTGGTGCCGACAGATGGCTTGATGGATTGCCGCCGGATGTGCGCGGGCGCGTTTTATCTCGATGGGCAAACCTGCCGTCCGGTGGGATGGCGGTGGCTTACATGGAGACTCGGAACGGGGCGGGGTCTGGGCCCTATTGGAGGCAGTTGGCCAATCACTATGCGAAGGCGGGTGACAAGCCCAAGGCGGTGGCTTTGGTTGCGGAGGCCAAGGGTGTTGATTTGGGCGGAAACGGCTTGTCCGCCGGTGGGTTCGCCGCGGAGCTGAGGCGGCTTCAGGAGCAAGGAAATGACGTTGCCGTGCGGCGCCTCGTCAAAGAAGCGGCGGAGGCACCCGGCACCCCGCCCGAGAAGGCGGGCGTCGCCATGGCCTGGTATGCCCAGGCCGGCGACTGGGAAATGGCTTGGAAGGCTGCTTCGCGGCTGGTCACGGCGACAAAAACAGGGCAATAAACAGGGCTGCCCATGAAGCCCGCCGTCCGCCACGCTTGCGTCCTTTTTGCGTTTGCTGCGACGACTGCGGAGACCTCTTGGTCGCAGGCTGCGATCGTTACTCCGGTGAGCACGGTGACCGACTCGGTGTTCCGTTCGCAGTGGGTGGGACCTCAGGCCGATCGGCCCGAATTGGTCGGCATGGTGCCGACGGGCGAGGGGATCAAGCCGGTGGAAGATATGGCCACGAAGGTGCGCGAGGGTTTATGGCTCGGCTCACTGCGCATTCGTCCAGGTTTCGGTGCGGGCTGGTCTTACTCGAACAAGAATTCCCAAGGGCAGACGACGACGGCAAACAGTGACAACAGCTTCTTCCTGTCGCCATCGTTGGGGCTGGCATACGGGCGCGATACGGGGCCATGGACCATCTCGGCGCGCGCGGGCGGCGGATACGTTTATTATCTCAATCCGGACTATTCGCCGAATGGCACGGGCGCAAACCGTAACCCTTACAACGGGACAATGTCTCTGGGAATCGCTCACTCGGGCTTGCGGCATGCTTTCGACCTCGGTGGCTCGGCGTCTTTCGGCAACGGCCAAAGCGTGCAGGGCGGTGGTGCTTCAACGCAATTTCTCGGCGCGGTGGGGGCGAACTACAGCTACCTGATCAACGAGTTCCTCACCACGGGCGCCTACGCATCTTACAATTCGCAGTTGAACCGCTACGAATCGGGTGGGATTGATGGCACTGATGTCGCGACGCTGCGTGGCGGGGGATACATCGACTGGTTGTGGACGGGCAAGACGACCCTGGGTTTGAAGGTCGAGGCGGGACGGATGACGCAGGATGTTCTCGGCGATACCACGGCCGCGGGGCAACCGGCGCAGCAAGGCATCGCGACGCGGCAATTCGTCCAAGCGCTCGTGCCTGTCGCGCACAATCTCACGTCGAAGGTGCTCTTGGTTGCGGGGGCCGGCGCGAGCTTCACGCAGGACGAAAACATTCCCGATGCTTCGTCGCAATACACCGGTGTGCGCCCTGTCTATCTTCTCGGTGCGCAGTATGATCCTTCGGAAAAGACGACGATGCGCGCCTACACGTCGTTCGATGGATTCGATATTGTCCCTGCCTACGGTTTCAGTCTGACTTGGAGGCCGCGCGTGACCACGGCGTTCACGCTCTCCGCATACCAGAACCAGAATTTTTCCATCACGACGGTTGACCAATTCCAGGTCAATCGCGGCTTCACCGCGGGCGTGCAGCAGACGATATTCTCGCGTTTTGCCGTGGGGGTTTCCGGCGGATGGCAACAGACGGAGAACATTTCCCTCTCGGAAGACCAGCCTGATGGGGGCGATTTCGACTACGCGTTTGTCTCCGGAAGCCTGCGTTACGCCATCAACAGCTGGGCGTCGTGGCAGGCCACGGTCATGAATTCCACGGGCAACCGCGTCAACCCGACCAGTTCCATAAGTTTCCCCGAGACAACCGCCTCCGTGGGTTTGAACTTGCTTTTCTGATGGACGCGCATAGATCATATTATTTCCGTAAAATGCGGCCCGTTTTTCATTGTTTACTCTGTTTGTTGGTCGTTGCCGCGTTCGGACAGGCACTCGCCCAAGAGGGTGGCGCTACCGATCTTTCCGTTCCTGCCCAAGCGGCCTCGGCTGCCGCGCCCATCCCTTCGGCGCCCGCGGCGGCGGTGGCGCCCACGGTGGTTCCGGTGCCGGTTGCCCCGGTCATGCGGGGTGGGGCTCTGGCTTCCGGTGAAAGCGACTACGTGCTCGTGGTGGGGGATGTGATCGAGTTGAACGTCTTTCGCGAGCCCGACCTCACGACCCAAGCCACCATCGCGCGGGATGGCACGGTGCAGTTGCCGCTCATTCGCGAGGTCAAACTGGCCGGTCTGACAATTCGCGATGCCCGGGAACAGTTGCGCGGGCTTTATGACAACAAGTTTCTCGTCGATCCGCAGGTCTTCCTCAACGTTGTGAAGTATGCCGAGCGTAAATTCACCATCATGGGGCAGGTGGCGCGTCCGGGCAGTTACGAGTTGCAGGGTGGAGAGCGCATCGACCTTCTCGAAGCCGTCGGCTTGGCCGGGGGTTTCACCCGCATCGCCAACCGCGGGCGCGTCGTTATCCAGCGCCGCGACGGGGAGAATGTCACCGCGATCAAGGCCAATGCCAAACGCATGGCGGACGGCAGGGAAGAGCCGATCGAGGTGCAACCGGGTGACGTTATCACGGTGAGCGAAAGTTGGTTCTGAGCCTGCCATGAAACAGTCCACCCACACGCCCGATCCCTTCGATCCGCTGCAGGAAAGCTCGGAGCCTTTCGACTGGCGCTATTACTTGCACGTGGTTCTCGAGCGCTGGTGGTTGGTCTGCCTTTGCCTCTTGCTCGGTGCCATCCTCAGTGTGTTCCTCATCAGCCGGGAGAAAACACTCTACGGTGCGCGCGCTGTTCTTTTTATCGAGCAGCAGCGGGAGCAGATCTTGGACGGACGGATGCAGTCGGTCCGGGATGATGAAGTCCGCTCGATCGACATGATCAACACGATCGTCGAGACCTTGAATAGCTATCCGATGGCCGAACGCGTGGCCAAGCGTCTGGAATTGGCCAGTGATCCCGCTTTCATCAAAGCCGTCGACTGGGACGCCGAGAAGGACGGGGCGATGACGGCCGCCGCCGCGGCCGGATCCCTTGGTGACATGGTCAAGTCGACTTACCGGGAAATGACACGTCTGATCGACGTGATCGCTCGCACTCGGGACCCGCAAATTTCGACCAATCTGGCCAACGGATACGCGGACGAGTATCTGCGCATGCTGCTCGAGCAGACGACGGATGCGACCAAAGCGGCCTCGCAGTTCCTGGTCGAAGAAGCGGCTCGCCTCGGGGAGAAGATGCGCTTGGCCGAGGAGGCTATGCAGAGTTTTCGCGAGAGGGAGCGGGCGGCTTCGCTCGAGACCATGGTCAAGGAAGCGCAGATGACAATTGACCAGACCACGGCGGATATTCAGGAAACGGAGACTTTCATCCGGCAATTGGATGCCGACCTTGCGGCCATTAGCGGTTCCGGCGGCAGCACCGAGACGCTCCTGCGCCTGCCGAGCGTGGGCAACGATCCGCGGGTAGCCCAGCTCAGCGCGCAGATCACCGCGCTCGAGCGTGAGATGGACGAAATGACGCGGCGTTACCGCCCGGATCACCCGGCTTTCACCGCAACTAAGACGCGCCTCAATGCCTTGAGTGGCGATCTCTCACAGCTGGCGGTGGAAGTTGTCGGCCAGTTGGAAACTCGCCGGGCTCAGGCCGAGGCGCAGCTTGAATCGTTGCGCAAGAAGCGTGCGGACGCCGAGAAGCGCCTTTTGGAGATCACCGGCAAGTCGGTCGAATACAACACGCTTTCTCGCAACCTTGAGGCTGACAAGGCGCTTTACGACTCCGTCCTCGCCCGACTCAAGGAGGTCGACGTGACGAGCGGACTGACCGGCCAGTCGATCACGATCCAGGAACGCGCCATGGGCGCGGGGCCTGTTCCGAGCCAGACACTCAAGTATATTATCCTAGGGGTGTTTGGAGGTCTGGCCGGTGGGGTGGCCCTCGCTTTCGCGCTGAACTACCTTGATCCCTCGCTGCGCAGTATCGAGCAAGTCGAGCAGCGCACGGGGCTGGGTGTGGTTGCCACGGTTCCGCTGGTCAAAAGCCGCGGGCCGGTCTCGGGTGGTGCCGGGATTAACCTTCCGGCGGTGAGCGACCGTCGCGGTGTGGTGGCCGAAGCTTACCGCACCATGCGGGCCACGCTGGCCATGATTTCGGGGCGCGACAAGCATCGCGTCTTCCTCATCACCAGCGCTATTCCGGGCGAGGGGAAGACATTCACCAGTTCGAATTTCGCGGCGACTCTCGCCCAGCAGGGATTCCGCACGTTGCTCATCGACGCGGATCTGCGCAAGCCTTCGGTCTCCAAACTCTTTTTCAACGAGAACCTCAAGCCGGGCCTGTCCGAAGTCCTCATGGGGTCCACCCCGGTCGAGCAGGCCGTCGTTCCCACCAAGGTGGAAAATCTTTCTGTTCTGCCTGCTGGCGGCATCGCGCCGAATCCTTCGGAGCTGCTGGCGCACGCGCAATTCGACGAGATGGTGCAGGGCTTGAAGGAGCGATACGACCGCATCGTCATCGATTCGTCTCCGGTTCTGGCTGTGCGTGATCCCTTGCTTCTGGCCAAGTCCGTTGATGCATGCTGCCTCATCGTCCGCGCCGGCCGTTCGCCATCAAAGGCTTCCGTTCAGGCCATCCGGCTTTTGGCCGAAGCCGACACGCCGGTTTTGGGGGTTGTTTTGAACAGCGTCCGGCAAGGTAACAGTGCCTACTATGCTTATACTTATCGGACGTATGGAACTTACGGTGCGAAAGGCGTCTACGGCGAAACGGTGACCCCGGCGGATCCTGCATCCTGAGCGGTCAAAACGCTGGCCAGCCGGTCTTCCCGCTGCTATTTCTCGCAACCTTTTGACCTTATGAAGATTACCTGTCTCGGCGCCGGATACGTCGGCGGACCCACCATGGCGATGATCGCGGCGAAATGTCCGGACATCGAAGTCACGGTCGTTGACCCCAACGAAGCGCGCATCGCGGCGTGGAATTCCGATGAGCTCCCGGTTTACGAACCCGGGCTCGACGAGGTGGTGCGCGAGGCCCGTGGTCGCAATTTGCATTTCAAGACCGATGTCGAGGGTGCTATCCGCGAGGGTGAGATAATCTTTGTCTGCGTGGGCACGCCGACCAAAACCTATGGCGTTGGCGCGGGACGGGCCGCCGATCTGCGGTTCATCGAAAGTGCGGCCCGCATGATCGCCCGCGTGGCCGATGGTCCCAAGATTATCGTGGAGAAAAGCACGATTCCGGTGAAGACGGCGGAGGCCATGCTCACCATTCTTCGTTCCAACTCGAGCCACGGCGACTTCCAAGTCTTGTCCAACCCCGAGTTTCTCGCCGAGGGCACGGCCATCGCCGACTTGCAGAAGCCGGACCGCATCCTCATCGGCGGCGAGCGCACTCCGCAGGGCGAGGCGGCTATGCAGAAGTTGGTCGGTGTTTATGCCCGGTGGGTTCCCCGTGAGCGTATCATCACGACGAACCTCTGGTCATCGGAGCTTTCCAAACTTGTGGCCAATGCCTTCCTCGCGCAGCGTATTTCCTCGATCAACTCGATCTCGGCGCTCTGCGAGGCCACGGGTGCCGACGTCGATGAGGTTGGGCATGCCATCGGCCAGGATTCGCGCATCGGCCCGAAATTCCTCAAAGCCTCGGTGGGTTTCGGCGGGTCGTGTTTCCAGAAAGACATCCTCAATCTAGTCTACCTCTGCGAGCACTTCGGGTTGCCCGAGGTCGCGGCGTATTGGGAGAGCGTCGTGAAGATGAATGACTGGCAGAAGGGACGCTTCACCAAACAGATCGTCCGCACCCTTTTCAACACGGTCTCCGGCAAGCGCATCGCCGTCCTCGGCTTCGCTTTCAAGAAGGACACCAATGACACCCGTGAGTCGGCTGCCATTTCCGTGGTGCGCGGACTCCTGGAGGAAAATGCCACGGTTGTGGTTTACGATCCGAAGGTCCCGGCTGACGAGATCCGCCGTGATGTCCTCGGTGCGGGCAAAGACGACCCGCGGCTTATCATCGCAGCGAGCGCCGAGGAGGCCGCCGACGGCGCCCATGCTTTGGCCGTCTTGACCGAGTGGGACCAATTCAAGTCGCTCGACTTCCCGAAGATTTACGCGGGGATGCACAAACCGGCCTTCGTCTTCGACGGACGAAACATCCTTCCGCGAGCCCAGATGGAGCAGATCGGCTTCAAGGTCTTCGCCATCGGCAAACCCGGAGCAGCCTGAGGTATTATATGAGAGTTCTCGTCACCGGCGGCTCAGGATTTTTGGGATCCCACCTGTGCGACCGTCTCATCGGTCAGGGGCATGATGTCATTTGTCTCGATAATTTTTTCACCGGACGAAAACAGAACATCGAGCATCTGTTGGGGAATCCGCGCTTCGAACTGATCCGCCACGATGTCATCGACCCGTTCAAGTTCGAGGTCGATCGCATTTACAATCTGGCCTGCCCGGCGTCGCCGCCGCATTACCAATACAATCCGATCAAGACGACCAAGACTTCGGTCATGGGGGCGATCAATTGCCTCGGTCTGGCCAAGCGGGTCAAAGCCCGTGTCTTCCAAGCTTCCACTTCGGAAGTCTACGGTGACCCCGCGGTGCACCCGCAGCCGGAAAGCTACTGGGGCAATGTCAACCCGATCGGCCGCCGTTCCTGCTACGACGAGGGCAAGCGCTGTGCCGAGACCCTGTTTTTCGATTACCACCGGGAAAACGGCGTGGATATCCGTGTCGTGCGGATTTTCAACACCTACGGTCCCCGCATGAACCCGGATGACGGTCGCGTCGTCTCGAATTTCATCGTCCAGGCCCTGCGCGGGCAGGATATCACGGTTTATGGCGATGGATCGCAGACGCGTTCATTCTGCTACGTCGACGACCTCATCGAGGGCTTCCTGCGGTTGATGGAGCAGTCGGAGACGGTTGGACCGGTCAACATCGGTAATCCGGGTGAATTCACCATGCTCGAGTTGGCCGAGGTCGTGCTCAAGAAAGTCGGCGGCAAATCGAAGATCGTGCACAAGGGCCTCCCGGCGGACGATCCCAAGCAACGTCAGCCGGACATCACGCTGGCCAAGAAATATCTGAAGTGGGAGCCGAAGGTCCCGCTGGAGCAGGGGATCGAGAAGACGATGGAGTATTTTCGCGGCGAGGTCTGAGCCGGGGGACAGGCTTTTAGCGTTGCCGTTTTCCGAGCCCGGAAGCCCCGCTGCTACTCGGGGATGCGGACAGGGTCGAGGTGCCAGATATCTTTGGCGTATTCGAGAATGGTGCGGTCGCTGGAGAATTTGCCGACCCGGGCGGTATTGAGGACTGCCATTTTGCCCCAACGCGGTTTGTCCTTGAAGGCCTCGGACACCTTGTCCTGCGTCTCGCAATAGGACTTGAAGTCGGCGAGGCAGAGGAAGGGGTCGTGGTAGAGAAGATTGTCTCGCAGGGGAGCGAGAACGTTGGCGCCTTCGCCCGGGGTGAAGTAGTCGGTGCCAAGCCAGTCGATGATGGCGGCAAGCTCGGGGTCGGACTCGTAAAACTTCCGCGGGTTGTATCCGTCTTGCACCAACTTGGTCACTTCCTCGACGGTGTTGCCGAAGATGAAAATGTTGTCGTCGCCGACTTCCTCGCGGATTTCCACATTGGCGCCGTCGAGCGTGCCGATGGTGATGGCGCCGTTCAGAGCGAGCTTCATGTTTCCTGTGCCGGAGGCTTCCTTGCCCGCAGTGGAGATTTGCTCGGAAAGATCGGCCGCGGGAACGATGCGCTGGGCGAGCGAAACGCGGTAGTTCGGCATGAAGGCGACTTTGAGTTTGCCCTTGATCCGGGTGTCCGCGTTGATCTTCGCGCCGACCGCGTTGATCGCCTTGATGATAAGCTTGGCTGTGTCATAGCCCGGTGCAGCCTTGGCCGCGAAGATGAAGACGCGCGGCGGGATATCGAGATTGGGATCCTTGAGCAGACGGCGGTAGAGCCAGAGGATATGAAGGAGGTTGAGGTGCTGGCGCTTGTATTCGTGGAGGCGCTTGATCTGCACGTCGAACATGGCAGAGGGGTCGACCTCGACGCCGCACTCGTCAAAGATGCGCTTGGCGAGTTTTTCTTTGTTCGCGTGCTTGACCGCCATGAATTCTTCGCGGAACGAGGCGTCGTCGGCCGAAGGTTCGAGTTTGCGCAGCAGGTCGAGATTGCGCTCCCACCCGCCGCCAATGGTGCGGGTGATGAGGTCGGCGAGGCGCGGGTTGCAGGCCACGAGCCAGCGGCGCGGGGTGATGCCGTTGGTCTTGTTGTTGATGCGGCCCGGATAGAGTTCGTCGAATTCGGGGAAGAGGTCGCTTTTGACCAGCTTGGTGTGAAGGGCGGCAACGCCGTTGACCGAATGGCTGCCGACGACGCTCAGGTGGCCCATGCGGATCATTTGGTCGTGGCTTTCCTCGATGAGGGAGAGGGCGCGCTTCTTGGCGACGTCACCGGGCCACTTCTTTTCGACCTCGTCGAGGAAGTTCTTGTTGATCTCGAAAATGATCTGCAGATGACGCGGCAGGACCTTGCGGAACAGGCTGACGCTCCATTTCTCCAGCGCTTCGGGCAGAAGGGTGTGGTTGGTGTAGGCGAACGTGCGCGTGACGATCGACCATGCCTTGTCCCAGGGGATGTCGTATTCGTCGACAAGAAGGCGTTGCAGTTCGGGAATGCTCACCGCCGGGTGGGTGTCGTTCAATTGGATGGCGACTTTGTCGGGGAACTTGGACCAATCGGAGTTGTCTTTCTCAAAGCGGCGGACGATGTCGCGCAGAGAGCAGGCGGTGAAAAAGTATTGCTGGAGCAGGCGCAACTCTTTTCCGGCCTCGGTGTGGTCGTTCGGGTAGAGAACCTTGCTGATGGTCTCGGCCATGTTCTTCTGCCGGACCGCTTCCTCGTAGCCTCCGCGGTTGAAGGCCTCCAAATCGAATTCCTCCGGCGCTTTCGACTCCCAGAGGCGGAGAAAATTGACCGTCTCCGTGCCGAAGCCCGGGATCGGTATATCATAAGGCACGCCAATGATCTTGCGGAAGTCGACCCAGACAGAGCGGGTGCGTCCGCGTCCGTCGTCGACCGTCTCGACGTGTCCGTAGACAGGGATTTCCTGCTGGTGTTGCGGGCGGATGATCTCCCACGGGGAGCCGTATTGGATCCACGCATCGGGGAGCTCGACCTGATAGCCGTTGCGGAACTCCTGCTTGAAAAGGCCGTATTGGTAATGGATGCCGTAGCCGACGGCGGGTAAGTCGAGGGTGGCGAGGGAGTCGAGGAAGCAGGCGGCGAGGCGTCCGAGGCCGCCGTTGCCAAGGGCCATGTCGTATTCCTCGTCCCGGGTTTCTTCGAGCGGATGGCCGAGATTCTCGAGGGCCTCGCTGACTTCATTGTAAACGCCGGCGGCGAGCATGTTGTTGGCGAAAAGCCGGCCCATGAGGAACTCCATGGACATATAGTAGACGCGGCGGACGTTCTTCTCGTTGTGGACCGCGAGGGTTTTCATCATGCGTTCGATGACGCGGCGTTGAATGGCCATAGAGGTGGCAATCCACCATTCGCGGCGCGACGCAGTCACTTGGTCGCGGGCCATGGTGAATTTCAGCTCGTCGATGATTTCTTTTTCCAACGCCAAGGGTGCAATTTGGTGCATGATGAAGCGGTGAAGGTAGATGGGAGCATCAATGGTGCCAGAAAAATTTGTTCAAAGTGCGTCGCGCAAGTATTGACAAGGGGATGACAATTGTTGTTGGGGCAGGGTTGGCCGGATTGACCTGCGCGAAAGTGCTGGCGCAAGCCGGGAAGCCGTTCTGCTTGCTCGAGGCGGCTTCGCGACCGGGCGGAAGAGTGGTATCCGACCGGACTCAGGAGGGCTTCATCCTCGACCGCGGATTCCAGGTTCTTCTCGATTCGTATCCCGTGGCCCGCAGGCATTTGGATTTCCAAGGATTGGGCGGGGGGCGGTTCCGTGCCGGGGCGATGTTTGTCGGGCGAGGAATGCCGCGCACTTTGGAGAATCCGCGGCATCGTCCATCGGCGGCCTTGGACGCACTGGGATCGGGGGTGCTCCCGTTACCGGATCAGTTGCGCATGATGCTTTTGGCGGTCATGGCCGTGACTGGAAGCAGCCGTGTGAACGATCTTTCTACCGAGGCTCTCTTGCGGCGCTGCGGATTCGGGGAGGATTTTTTCGTGCGGTTCGCACGTCCTTTTTTCGGCGGCGTGCTGCTTGATCCCGGGTTGCAGACGAGCGCTGGTCTGTTTCTCAACTACTTGCGACGCTTTGTCACCGGGCGGGCGTTGCTTCCTGCGCTCGGGATGGGAGGTCTGGCGGAACAGTTGGCCTCGTATTTACCGCGGGAGTCGGTTCATTTCGAAACACGAGTTGAAGCGCTTGTTTTTCGGGAGGAGCGCGTGAGCGGGGTGCGCTTGGCCGATGGCAGAGAGATCCAGGCGCAGGAAGTTGTTTGCGCTGTAGATGAACCCTCCACCTGCCGGCTCCTTGGCCGGGGAAGTCCGCGGTCGGCGCGGGGCACAGCGGTTCACTATTTTGCGGCGGACCGGGCACTTTATTCGGGCGCATGGCTCTGCTTGCCGCCACGGAGCGACGCGAGTCCGGTGCTGCATGCGGCGATCGTCACGAATGTCGAGCCCGCGCTGGCGCCTGCTGGGTCGCATCTTTGGAGTGTCACGGTGCTGCCGGAACATCCCAAGGCGGCTGACGCGGAGTTTGTGGCGTGCGAGGTAACTTCATGGTTCCAAGCCGGGGCGGGAGAGCTGCGTCCTTTGTCTTATGTGCAGGTTCCTTACGCGGTGCCGGAGCAGTTGCCGGGCTTCGAGCGGCGGCCTGCGCCGTGGGGCGCTTTGCCAGATGGTTTGCTGGTGGCGGGAGATGCGGCTTGTGGCGCGAGCATTGACGCCGTGTTGGCCAGCGGAGAGGCGGCCGCCAAAAAAGTGATTTTGTCCGGCCGGCTTAACTGATTGATTAGCTGTCTCTTTGGCTCATGAAGAAGACTTTGCTCACGGCGCTGCAAATTGCGGTTACCATCGGTTTGCTCTGGTGGGTGTTCCATGATCCCGAGCGCCGCAGTGAGATGCTTGCCGCGGCCAAGTTGGCCAACGTCTGGTGGTTGGGGGCCGGGATTCTGGTGTTTTTTTTCTGCACGATCGTCGCCACGGCGCGTTGGAAGATCTTGCTGGCGGTGCAAGACATCAACATGACGTGGCTGCGGACTTGGCAGCTTTTCATGATCGGAATGTTCTTCAACCTCTTCATGCTCGGATCGACAGGCGGCGATGTGGTGAAGATGTTTTTGACCATGCGCGAGGCCAGCAACAACAAAGCGGCGGCGCTGCTGAGTGTGTTCATGGACCGCGTTATCGGCATGCTGGCGCTCATCTTTTTGAGCGTTGCTTTCCTCTATTTCCGCTACGACCTGCTCAACCATGCGGAGGGGAGTTCGACCCTGCTCAATCTGCTTCTCTGGCTCATGGCAGCTGCTCTCCTCATTATTGTCGGAATGTTTGCCGTGTCCGCGCTCGGTTGGGTGCACTATCTGCCGCAGTGGACGCCGCTGCGCGGCCGCATCGTGGAAATCTCGGCGGCTTGTCACATGTATGCCAAGGGGTGGCGGCTGACTATTTGGGCGTTTCTTATTTCCTTTCCGCTCTTCGGGATGTTTTTCACCACGTTCTACTGCGCGGCGCGTGCCTTCACCGACCAGCTTGGCATAGTGGACATTTTTTCGGTTATGCCGATTGTTGCGGTGATCACGGCCATCCCGATCAGTGTTTCAGGCATTGGTCTGCGCGAAAGCCTCTTTGTTTCGCTGCTCGCGCCTTTCGGCGTGACTGCGGCGGTGGCCACGCTCATTTCCGTAACCGGCTTTCTGATCAACACACTCGGAAGCTTGGCCGGTGGATTGGTTTTCCTTTTCTACCGATCCTCGACCCACGAATCGATCAACCTGCGTGACATGCAGAAAGAGGTCGACCGGCTCGAGGGCCAGATCGAACACAGCGAATGAGGCGTTCGGGCGAGGTGCGACTGCGGCTGAGTTTCGACGGGAAGCTGCTGGGGCGCCCGAGTCTCGCCACGCGCGTCCGCGAATTGCTGGCTGCGGGGCATTTGAAGCGGCTCCACGTTGCCTTCATTCCATCTATCGTCGGGGGAGCATCAACGCCGACCTTGCTCGGTCCGCCGTTTGAGTCCTTGCTGCAAAAGTCGGTCACGCTTCGGCTTGAACGCATGCAGCAAAAGGGTGCCCGTTGCGAAGCCGTCTACGCCGTGATGGGGCGCGGCAAATTTGCTTCCGCGCCAGGCGCATCACGGGTAAAGAAGAGGGCATGCAAACGGGCGGCCCGGAAGACACATTCATTCGCAACCTGATCATTCTCGCCGGCGCAGGCGCAGCCATAGGCCTCCTTGCGGTGGCCACCATCGTCACGGTGCTGGTCAGTGCCAATTTCAACATCCTCAATTGGATGGAGTAGGAAAGTCTTGCTCTCCGCTGGGTGGCCCGATACTCTCCCGCCCCTTATGCCGAAACCGGTAGCACGCAGAAAAACAAAGAAAGCGGTGGCCAAGCGATTCAAGGTCACGGCTTCCGGCAAGGTCCTCCGCGCCCAAGCTTCACGACGCCACTTGTTGTCGTCAAAAAGCGCCAAGCGCAAGCGCCAGCTCGCCAAGAGCGTCCTTGTGGACGTGACCGACGTCGCCCGCATCAAAGAGAACCTGCCGTTTGGCTGAAAATTGACGCCGGTCGACGCACCTGGCCCCGCGAATCGGGGCTCACGGGATGGGTGAGGTGCGGGACCGAACAACGAAACGATCCGTCCCGAGGAGACCGCCGCAAGGCGGGACAATAAATGCCAAGAGCAACAAACGCGCCGGCCAGTCGTGAGCGGCGCAAAACGATGGTGTCGAAGGCCAAGGGTTACCGTGGCCGTCGCAGCAAACTCTTCCGTTACGCCAAAGACGCGCGGATGAAGGCCCAAGTCTGGGCGACCCGCGATCGCAAGACGCGCAAACGGAACCTCCGCGGACTGTGGATCACGCGCATCAATGCCGCGTGCCGCGCCGAGGGGATCACCTACAGCCGCTTGATGGAAGGCCTGAAAAAGGCGTCCATCGCCATCAACCGCAAAATGCTGGCCGACTTGGCCGTGGCCGACGAGGACACGTTCAAGCAGATCGTGGCCAGAGGTGCGGCGGCGCTGAAAGCTGCCTGATTTCGTTGTAGCCGCGGCACTCCGGTGCCGCGTTTGTCGCAAGGCTGGCGGGGCAGAGGCTGCCGCGGCTACAATTTCGCATCATGCGTGAGGAACTGACCGCCCTGCGCGAGCAGGCGCTGCGCGATATCGCCGGCGCGGCGGATTCGCCCGCCCTCGAGCAGGTGCGGGTGGCCATCACCGGTCGTTCTGGGCGGCTAACACAGGCCGGAGAGCAGATGCGGCATCTGCCGAAGGAGGATCGGCCGGAAGTCGGCAAGCTTCTCCATGAAGTCCGCACCGCTATCACCGGCGCGCTCGAGTCGCGCACGGCCGGACTCGCAGCGGCCGCCGAAGAGGCTGAGCTCGCGCAAATCGACCCGACTTTGCCCGGCCTTGCGCGCCCCGTCGGCAGCCTGCATCCCTTGCAGCATTTGCAGCGCCGCGCGGTGGATATTTTCCGCCGCATGGGTTTCGCCTTGGCCGAGGGGCCCGACATTGAAACCGAATGGCATTGCTTTGACGCGCTCAATACGCCGCCCGACCATCCGGCGCGCAACGAGCAGGACACGCTTTATCTCCCCGACGGCCGCCTTTTGCGCACGCACACCTCGAGCGTGCAGATCCGCACGATGGAAAATCAGACCCCTCCGATCCGCATCATCGCGCCGGGTGCAGCTTACCGCCGGGACGAAGTCGACGCCACGCATCTCGCGCAGTTCACCCAAATGGAAGGGCTCTATGTCGATGAAGGTGTCACCTTGGGAGACCTCAAGGGGACGCTCGAATATTTCTTCCGCGAGTTGTTCGGCTCCGATGCGAAGGTGCGGTTTCGTCCGCACTTTTTCCCATTCACGGAACCGAGCTACGAAATCGATGTGCGCGCCGCTGCGTTGGGGGGCGGCGAGCGGTGGCTCGAGCTGGCCGGTTGCGGCATGGTCGATCCGGCAGTCTTCGCACAGATCAACGAACGCCGCGGCGACAATGCGTTCGATCCGGATAAAGTGACCGGCTTCGCCTTCGGCTTCGGTCTCGAGCGTCTGGCCATGATCCTCTATGGCGTGCCCGATATTCGCATGTTCGTGGAAAACGACCAGCGCTTTCTCTCGCAATTTCCGTCATGAAAATTTCCCTCGAGTGGTTGAAGGACTTCGTGGCGTTGCCGGAATCCGCTGATGCGTTGGCCGATGCCTTGACCCAAGGTGGCGCCGAAGTGATCGGACGCGAGGCGCGCGGTCATGTGCCCGACAAAATCGTGGTGGCGCAAATCCTTTCCAGCGAGCAGCACCCCAATGCCGACCGCCTGAGCGTGTGTCAGGTCGATGACGGCTCGGGGCAGCCGCGGCAAATCGTCTGCGGTGCGAAGAATTACAAAGTCGGCGACAAAGTCCCGCTCGCTTTGCCCGGGGCGGTGCTAGGTCCGGATTTCAAAATCAAGGCGGGCAAGCTGCGCGGGGTGGCTTCCGACGGCATGATGTGCAGCGCCAAGGAACTGGCACTGGCCGAGGATGCCGAAGGGCTGTTGATTTTGTCCGCCGATGCCGCCATCGGCAAACCGGTGAAGGAATTGTTCCCGCCCGACACGGTGCTGGAGTTGGAAGTCACGCCGAACCGCCCGGATTTGCTCGGCTACCGCGGGGTGGCCCGCGAGGTGGGCACTTTGACCCGAGTGGAAGCCAACCTCCCACGGTCCCCGATGGTCGCGGAGAAGCCGGCGGGCGAAGGGGTCAGGCTGGAGGACGCGGGTTGTCCGTTCTACACGGCGCGGATCATCCGCGGAGTGAAAGTTGGTCCGAGCCCGCAATGGCTGACCGATCGTTTGGCCGCGGTCGGGCTGCGTCCGATCAACAATGTGGTCGACGTGACCAATTACGTTTTGCTCGAAACCGGCCAACCATTGCACGCGTTCGATTTTACCAAACTGGAAGGAGGTATCGTGGTGCGCAACGCGCGCGAAGGCGAAAGCCTCTCGGCCTTGGATGGCTCGGAGTTGAAGTTGCGTGGACATGATTTGGTCATTGCCGACGACCGGAAAGCCGTGGCCCTCGCGGGCGTCATGGGCGGCGCGGCCACGGGGGTGGGCGACGGGACGACGGATCTTCTGCTCGAGAGCGCGTGGTTCGAGCCGGCGCGCGTGCGCAAGACCTCGCGGGAACTGGGTATTTCGACCGACTCGAGTTACCGCTTCGAGCGGCGGGTCGATCCAGCCGGCGTCTTGGCGGCATCGGCGCGGGCCGTGGATTTGATTTTGCAGACCGCCGGCGGTGCTGCCGAACCGGACGTGCTCGTAGCTGGACAGTTGCCGTCTGCCGGATCGCAAGTGGCTTTGGACCACGGCCGTTGCCGTGCGTTGCTCGGGCTGGAGATTACGGATGTGGAGATCGACACGATTTTGCAAAGGCTGGGGTTGGAAAAAACGGGGACGAATTGGACGGTGCCGAGTTTCCGTCCGGATCTCACCCGCGAGGTCGATCTGATTGAAGAAGTGATCCGTGTCGCGGGGATCGAACGCGTGCCCTCGCGGTTACGAGGCTTTCCGGCCGAGGCGGGAGTGGCAGATCTGCGTCATGACAATGCGGAAAAGCTTCGCGAGCGTCTGCGGGCGCAAGGATTCAGCGAGGCGCGGGCATCGCATTTCGTTTCACCCGAGGCTTTGCAGCGCGCGGGGATCGCTGCTGAGGGCGCTGTCGCCATCCGCAATCCCCTGGGTGCTGACCAAGCCCTGTTGCGTCCGGTTCTTTTGTCCGGCTTGCTCGAAGCTCTGGCCCGCAACCTGCGCCACGGGGCGGACAGCGTGCGCTTGTTCGAACTTGGTCCTGTGTTCCGCCAAGGCGAGTCTGGGCAGCAGACCGCTCTGGCCTTGCTGGCCACGGGAACGGGCACCGATCTTTACGATGTGAAGGGAGTGCTTGTGGCCGCCCTTGGTGCGGTGGACTTCACTCCGGCGGATGGCGCGACGTTGCAAATTTCCGGCCGCGGTGTCCAAGGGACGGTCCGCCGTCTGCCACGCACGTTGGCCGAGGCCCACGAAGCGGGTGGCGCGGTGTATTTCGCGGAGGTTCTGCTTGATGGCTGGTTGGAGACTCCAGCCGGCGCGGTTCGCGTGTTGCCTTTGCCGAAGTTTCCGGCGGTCGAGCGCGACTTGTCCATCTTGCTTCCGCGCGCCACGCCTTATGCGGCGATTGAGAAAACTTTGCTCGGGGCCAAGGCGCCGCATCTGCAGGGTGTCGGGTTGAAGGATGTGTTTGTCGACGCGACGGGCGTGAAATTGGCGGCGGATCAGCGGTCCGTTACGGTCACCTTGACATTCCGCGACGAGGGTCGAACATTGACCTCAGAAGAAGTCGACCGCGCGGTGGAAACACTGCGCGATCACGCGAAAGCGGAGCTGGGAGCCGTCTTCCGCGCTTAGATCTTTCGCATCGTCGAAGCCAATTTGCCCTGGGGAGTTCGAGTAAGCGATCCAAGCCCCGAACCGTATTACATAATCCCAGGAGGCTGAGCTGTGGCCGGCAAGGACATGCCTTCATTGGAAGTTCGCGCGGGCCGCGGCGGTCGTCCGCCCTTGTCTTCAAGGGATCGGGAATTGGGTCGTGACGGCTCATCTGGGGCAATACTCTGTCGAAGCGCCTCCCGTGCGAACGGGAGGCGCTTTTTTTTGTGCAGCGGCGGCCTTCTCGCCGCCAGCTGTTCCGGACAGCGGCCGCCGCAGGGGATCCGCACACGGGCAGACGGGTTGGCGACGCCACATTTGGCGTGTTGCGGGGTTCGGGTGCAGCGGATACAAGAAGTGACCAAACATGACAGCACTTTTGGCATTGGAGGACGGCAGGGTTTTTCGCGGCGAGGGGTTCGGAGCCTCCGGCACCACGACCGGCGAGATTTGCTTCAACACATCCCTCAGCGGTTACCAAGAGGTGCTGACCGATCCCTCTTATTTCGGCCAGATCGTGGCCATGACCAATCCGCACATCGGCAATTACGGCATCAATGTGGTCGATGAAGAGGCGCACGGGCCGCAGGTGCGGGGCTTTGTTATCGAGGAACTGTCCGAGATTGCGAGCAACTGGCGTTCCGAGGAGACGCTTCACGAATATTTGCGGCGCCATGGGATTCCTGGCATCCAGGAAGTCGACACGCGCGCGTTGACCAAGCATTTGCGCCAAGCCGGGGCGATGAAAGCGTGTCTCACCACGGAGAAAATGTCCGAGGAGGATGCGGTGCAGCGTGCGGTCAAGGGCGACGGGGTGGTCGGAATGGATTTCGTTCGTGAGGTCACGCCGAAGCAAGCCTACGACTGGGATCCGACAGATGCGGAAAGTCGTCCGTGGAAACTGGCGTCGAATGCCGGTGGGGTCGGCGAGCTTCGTGATGCGGTCGGCAATGTTTTCGGATTTCTTCCACCGGTGCGCCATCGCGTGGTGGCCTACGATTTTGGCATGAAGCGGAATATCTTGCGCGATCTGCGTCAGCGCGGTTTGGCGGTGCGTGTCGTCCCTGCGGACACTTCCGCTGAGGATGTGCTGGCCATGGAACCTGACGGCATTTTTCTCTCCAATGGACCGGGGGATCCGGCGGCTCTCGACTACATCCACAAGAATGTGCGCGCGCTGCTCGGTAAGAAGCCGATCTTCGGGATTTGTCTCGGCCACCAGATTCTCGGCTATGCGCTCGGCGGAAAGACTTTCAAATTGAAGTTCGGCCATCGTGGCGGCAACCAGCCGGTGAAAGATTTGACCACCGGGAAGGTGTCGATCACCTCGCAGAACCATGGGTTTGCGGTGGATGCAGATTCGTTGCCGTCCGATTCCGAAGTCACTCACATCAATCTCAACGACGGCACGGTCGAAGGGCTGCGCAGCAAGTCGATCCCGGTTTTCAGTGTGCAATACCATCCGGAAGCCGCGCCGGGGCCGCATGACGCAGCCTATTTCTTCGACCAGTTCTCCGATCTCATTGCCGAAACCAAGGCTGGCCGGTAATCTCCACTCGTCATGCGCCTGACTGTTTATTTTCCGGAAGATAGTCCGACCACGCACGAGTTCGTCGGGCACACGCTGACCGTCGGTCGTTTGGGCGACAACGAGGTGCAACTCGAAGAGGGGTCGGTTTCCAGCCGGCACGCGGAGATCGTCGTGCAAGACGGCTCTGCCGTCCTGCGTGATCTCGGTTCAACCAACGGAACATTCCTGAACCGCGAACAGGTCACCGGCGAGCATCCACTCAACGAAGGCGACGAGATTTATTTCGGAAGCGTGCGCTGCGTCTTCATGGAGCCCGCCGTCACGGTTAGCGAGGTTGCGGCCTTTGCTGCGGCGGGTGAGCAGATGCCGGCGGCGGATGCCTCCGGCTATGGTGTGCCGGAAAACTTCTCCCCGCTTTCCCCATTTCCGAAACCAGCCAAGCCGCGCGACATGCTCGGTCTGGCGGCTTGGGGTTCGTTCGGCGTGGGGGTGGCGGCGGCGCTTTACGCGCTCTTTGCCATCTTCACGGGCTGACCGCGCTCAGAAGGCAAAGGTCAATTGGCTGGCCGCCGCCGGTCTCGGGCGTCGCTCGCGCCGGGCAAGCAGGTTGCGCTTGATCAGGGCGAAGAGGTGGACGCCGAGTTCATGGGGCAGGGGTTGGTCACGGTGATTGTTGGCCTTGTGGGAAGGCCGGTGTGTTTTTGCTTTCATCGCCCGCGAGTTTGGGCGATGGGGTAAGACATTCGCTGTCCCATGCCTCTGAGAAAATCAAAAAAAGCAAAGGTGGCAAAACCTCGCTCCGAGGTCCTCACTCGTCCTCCCATGGAGCGCATGTGGCGGATCCATCAGGAGTTGGCGGCAGGCGGATACCCGAACTGCCAGGGATTGGCGGTCGATCTGGAGGTTTCCTCGAAAACGGTGATGCGCGATGTCGAGTTCATGCGCGACCGGCTCGGACTGCCGCTGGACTACGACGCGGTGAGACACGGGTTCCACTACACCGCGCCGGTGCGGGATTTTCCGGTCATGAAGGTTTCGCAAGGCGAAGTTGCCGCACTGCTGCTGGCCCAGAAGTCTCTCGAGCAATTCCGCGGCACAACCTTCGAGCGTCCGCTCGCCGCGGCGTTCCGGAAGCTGAGTCATTCGCTCGGCGGCGAAATGGAGGTCGCTTGGCACGAATTGGAACAGGCGCTGTCGGTGAGGAGCAGCGGCACCGGTTTGGCAGACATGCAAGTTTTCGACGCGCTGGCCAAGGCGGTCATGGAGGGATCCGAAGTCGAGTTCGGTTACCACAAGTTGGCCGGCGAAAAGGCTGAGCGACGTGTGGTGCAGCCGTATCATCTCGGTTGCATCGAGAATCAGTGGTATTTGTTCGGGCACGATGCAGTGCGTGGCGCCGTGCGCACCTTTGCTTTGCCGCGCATCCGGGAGGTTGGACGCACGGGTGAAAAATTCCGCCGGCCGAAGGACTTCTCCCTGGCCAAAGTGCTGGATGGGAGCTTTGCCGTCTTCGAGGGCGGTAAAGCACGCAAGGTGAGGATCCGGTTCAGCGGGGTTGCCGCGCGCTTGGTCGGCGAGCGGGTCTGGCATGCTTCGCAAAAGTTGGTCCGCGAGGGGCGCGCGTTGTTGCTGGAAATGAAGGTCGGGTTGTCACCAGATCTGCGGCAATGGATTTTGGGATGGGGCGCGGAGGCTGAGGTTCTCGAGCCGGCGGATCTCCGCGAGGACGTGGCAGTTGCGGCAACAGCCGCAGCGGCCGTTTACCGGCGGTCTGGGCGGACGGCCAAAGAATAAGATTCAATCCGGAGCCGGGTTCCGACAGATTTCCCCCGTGCAGACCCACGAGATCCGCCCCGCAGCTTGGCAGCGCCGGTTCTGGTATGCCGCACTGACCGCCTTGGCCATGGTGGCGCTCTTTGCCGTGGTCGCCGGCGTGATTTATTTGGTCGTGGAGGCTGCGGCCTTTTTGCAACCGCTTCTCATCCCGGTAGTCGCCGCGGTCATCCTCACGTATTTGCTCGGGCCGGTGGTCGACAAATTCTGCTCGTTCGGCCTCGGGCGCACTTGGTCTGTAGTGGTGCTTTTTCTTTTGATCGGCCTCGGTTTGGCCGGAATCGGTGTCTGGGTCGGCCCGGTGCTGTGGCATCAGACGGCGCAGTTCGGACAAACCCTCCCGGATCAGGCATCGCGCGGGCAGGAGTTGCTCATGACCACGCTCGAATGGGTGAAAGGCCTTCAGCAAAAATTCCAACCTGCCGAGGTGACCGGCGTGGAGCGGACGATCCGCGACGAAATCTGGGGCGCGGTCGGCGGACAAGTGGAGCAATTCGTCGCGTGGTTGCAACAGCGGTTGCCGGATATGCTCTCGGCGATCGGTGGGTTCCTGCAGCGCAGCGTGGGCGGATTCCTCGGCGTGGCCGGCGTGGCGATCAGCCTGTTTCTTGTCCCGCTCTTTCTCTTTTTCTTCCTCAAGGACTCGGCCAACTTTGCGCGGGAGTGGCGACAATATATTCCGCTCCCCGAATCGCCTTTGCGCAATGAAGTGGCTTCGCTGCTCGAGGAAATCAACGGCTACCTCATCCGGTATTTTCGTGGACAGTTCGCAGTCAGCTTGATCGATGGTGCCCTCATCGGCACCGCGCTGTTCATCATGGGGCTGAACTTTGCACTGCTCATCGGCCTCGCCGTGGGCCTGCTTGCCCTCATTCCTTATGTGGGGCTGACCATCTGCTGGATTCCAGCCGTGATCATTGCCGCGGCGCAATTCGGCGACTGGACGCATCCTCTCATTGTCACGGCAATTTTCGTGGGCATGAGTAACCTCGAGAGTTTCTTCATCGCGCCACGAGTGGTGGGCGACTCGGTAAGTCTGAATCCGCTCACCGTCATTCTTTCGGTGCTGATATGGAGCCTGGTGCTCGGCGTGTTGCTCGGATCATTGCTCGCCGTTCCGCTGACCGCGACGATCAAAGTGCTGCTGCAGCGCTACGTTTGGCACCGGCGGGTGTAACCGGATCTCCGGCCAGCCGGCCGAGCAATTCCTCCCAGTGTTCGCGTCCGCGGAGGATTTCGATTTCCACACGCAGGAAAAGCATGGGCACGGGCGGGTTGTCGATGTCGGGGAAGCGGACCGCGTCCTTCTCCGTGGTGACAAGTGCATCGAGGGAGCGGCGGTCGCACCATTCGAGAAACCGGAGGATTTCCTTTTTGGTGAAGCGGTGGTGGTCGGCAAAAGCCTTGGAGATTTCCACCATGGCCCCGAGTTGCCGCACGCCCTCCTCGAAGCTCTCCGGTCGGGCGATGCCGCTCATCGCGCCGACATGCCGACCCTTGAGGTGATCGAGCGGAAGATTTTCGCCGGTGCGCAGATCCTGCCAGTGCCGCGGGGCATGGTTGCATTCGATGATGGCAGCGGTGCGGTTGAGCTTGCGCAAGCGCGCGAGGAGGGCCTCGTCCGGTTTCGGTCCGCTTTTGGTAACGACGATGTAGGACGCTCGGCGCAGATTGGCCGGCGGCTCGCGCAGCGTTCCGCGGGGCAGGAGGTGCTCGTTGCCGAAAGGCGCCTGGCTATCAACCAGCACGACATCGATACGGTGCCGCAGGCGCTGATATTGCAGGCCGTCATCGAGGAGAAGAACGTCGCTGTCGAAGTGCCGCAAAGCATGAAGCCCGCTCTTCACGCGGTCCTTGTCGACGAGGACGCACACGCCGGGAAGATTTTTAGCCAGCATGTGCGGTTCGTCCCCGGCGCGTCGGGAATCGAGGAGAACGTCTTTGCCGTCGGAAACAATGCGGGGAGGGAAGAGGTCGAGGTGCTTGAAGAGTTTGTTGCGTAGTCGCTGTGAGAACGGACGAGGGACGCTCTTGTATCCGCGACTGAGAATAGCCACGCGGCGTCCGCGGCGTTGCAATTCGCGGGCCAGCATTTCCGCGACGGGCGTCTTTCCCGTTCCTCCCACCGTCAAATTCCCGACGCTGACCACGGGGCAGCCCAATTCCTGAGGCCGGAAAAGGCGGCGACGGTAGAGTCCGAGCCGGATTTGCACCGCCTGTTCGTAGACTTTGGCGAAGCCGCCGAGGACGAATTTGAGCGCGTTGGCCCGACCGCCCTCGCGGCGTTCGAGAATAACATCGACGGCATACCGTTCGAATCTCTCGAGGACAACTCGCATGATCAGGACTCGACTTGCGTGCCGCGGTTGTCAGCCCCAAGGACAAGAACGCGGGAGGACGGAAGCGCAGACTGCATCGCGGCGGCAACGGAGTCGGGTTGGTGAACGGTGACGCAAGCCACAGCCGAGCCGGATCCGCTCAAATATCCGCCGAGGGCACCGGCTTCCACGCCGGCGGAAATGACGCGGCCCAAATGAGGGAGCCTTGCTTCGCGATAAGGTTGGTGGAGGCGATCGAGCATCGATCCGCGCAGAAGCTCGTAACGCTGCGAGGCAAAAGCTGCTGTGATCATGCTGGCCTGAGCCACGTTGAAAACGGCGTCTAAGCGGGAAATTGTCTCCGGCAGTTCGTTGCGCGAAGAATCGGTGTCGACTTCCTCCTGCGGAATCAGAACCACGAAGCGCACCTCCGGGGCGATGTCGCAGCGGAAGTAGCAGCCGTCAGATTTTGCCGCAGCAAAGCCCCCGAAGGCAGCTGGAGCCGCGTTGTCCGGGTGACCTTCGAGATTGGCACACAGCAAATAGAGGGCCGTCGGATCGAGCGGTCGGGCGGACAGTTCATTGAGGCCATGCAGGATGCCGAGGCGCACGGCGACGCTGCTGCCGAGGCCGCGGGAGCGGGGGATGTCCCCGGCGATGGACCATCCGTAGTCGAAGGGTGCTAGGCCGGTGGCGGCGAAAAACGCTTCCGCAGCGGCTCCGACCATGCCGTCTGCAATCGGAGCGGCGCCCCGAACGATGGTCACGCGATTATGCAACTCGAGCGCCACGCCGAGGCAGTCGAATCCCGGACCGAGATTCGCGCTGGTGGCGGGGACGCGCACGATAACTTTATCCATATTCAGCGACCAGATTGGCGGAAACGCCTCCCCGTGGCAAATCCCCCGCTCGGGAGAGTTTGCTTGCCGCCGGGCTTCGGCAACGGCGAAATAGAGAATTACCCATGAGCCTGCCCCACGATATTCTCTCCTTGGCCGCGCGCGATGCGCGGGGACTTGCCATTGATGCCATCGCCGCCTGCAAAAGCGGCCACCTTGGTTTGCCGCTGGGCTGCGCCGAAATCGGTGCGGTCCTTTTCGGAACTGCTCTTCGCTACAATCCCAAAGAGCCTCGCTGGTTGAACCGCGATCGTTTCGTTCTCTCTGCGGGTCACGGCAGCATGTTCCTCTACAGCTGGCTGCACCTTGCGGGCTTCGAGGTGTCCCTCGAAGAGGTGAAAAACTTCCGCCAGCTCGGCAGCATAACGCCCGGACATCCGGAATTCGGCGAGACGCCGGGAGTAGAGGCAACGACGGGGCCGCTCGGGCAAGGTGTGGCCAATGCGGTTGGTCTGGCTATTTCCGGCAAAATGTCCGAAGCGCGCTTCAATACGCCGGAGCATCGTATTTTCGATCACAAGGTCGTGTGCCTCGCCGGCGACGGTTGCTTGCAGGAAGGCGTGGCGAGCGAAGCATGCTCGTTGGCTGGCCACCTCCAGCTGGACAACCTCATCCTCATTTACGATTCGAATAACGTCACGCTCGACGCGATGGCCTTGTTCACGCAAAGCGAAGACACCATCGCCCGTTATAAAGCCTATGGGTGGGACGTGCAGGAGGTGGATGGGCAGAACATGGAGGAGTTCCTGCGTGCTTACGACAAAGCGAAGTCGGGGCACGGCAAGCCGCATCTGATCGTGGCAAAAACACTCATCGGCAAAGGAATCCCTGAGGTCGCGGGAACGAGCAAGGCGCACGGCGAGGGCGGCGTGAAGTTTGCCGACGCGGCACGCGAAGGCATCGGCTTGCCCGCGGAAAAATTTCACGTCTCGGCCGAAGTCCGCGAATTCTTCGCCCGTCATGCCAAAGACCTCGAGGCGGAATGTGCCGATTGGCACAAGCGCTTCGATGCTTGGCGCGAGGCGAACAAAGATCTCTCGCATGAACTGGATGAATCCGTGGAGAAGGACTACCCCGATCTCCTCAAGTGCATTCCGGATTATCCGGCCGATGCGCCCGACATCGCGACGCGCAAAGCCGGCAGCGATGTTTTGCAGCATGTGGCCAAGGCCATGCCTCTGGTCATTAGCGGCAGCGCCGATCTGCATGGCTCCACGCTCAACTACATCCAAGACGGCGGGGACTTCGACGCGCGCAACCACGCCGGCCGGAACATCCGCTTCGGTATCCGTGAACACGGGATGGCCGGTATCATGAACGGGATCGCCTATGACGGAATTTTCCATGCCAGCGGCGCGACCTTTCTTGTCTTCAGCGACTACTGCCGCGGTTCCATACGCATTGCCGCGCTTTCGCATTTGCCCGTGGTCTACATTTTCACACACGACTCAGTCGGGGTGGGCGAGGACGGCCCGACCCACCAGCCGGTGGAGTCGGTTGCCGCTCTGCGGGCCATCCCGAACCTCGACGTGATCCGGCCGGCGGATCCGGCCGAGACGGCGGGGGCCTTCGCTGCCGCTTTCGACCGCAAAGACGGCCCCACGCTCTTGGCTCTTTCGCGCCAAGTGGCTCCCACCCTGCGTCAAATCCCCGAGGAAGATGCCCGGTTGGGGACGTTGCGGGGCGGATACATTGCGCGTCGCGAGACAGCGCCGCTCGCCCTTATCCTTTTGGCCACCGGCAGCGAATTGCACCTCGCCATGGAGGCGGCCGAAAAGCTGGGGCCCTCGGTCCGTGTGGTTTCCCTGCCTTGCTTCGAGCGTTTCGAGCGCCAGACCGATGCCTACCGTGAGGAAGTCTTGCCCGCGGCATGCGACCGCCGCATTTCCATCGAAGCGGGCGTCACGCAGCCTTGGTTCCGCTATGTCGGGCTCCGCGGCAAAGCCATCGGCATCGACCGCTTTGGTTTGAGCGCGCCGGGGGGCACGGTCATGAAACAGCTCGGGATCAGCGTCGACTCTTTGCTGCAGGCCGGCCAAGCCATGCTCGCCGCGCGATGAAATGCGTTTCAGCACCGCGGTTCTGATCGTTGTCGTCGCTTCCGGCACGATCCGGGCCGAGGAATCCGTGAAGACAAGCGAGTTCGTGCCCGATTGGGCCAAGGATGCCGTTTGGTATCAGATTTTTCCCGAGCGTTTTCGCAATGCGGATCCGTCGAATGACCCGACCAAAGCCGACATTGCCGGCGCATTCCCCCTGGCGCCGGATTTGCCATGGCAGATCCATCCTTGGACGTCCGATTGGTATGAGCGGCAGGTTTACGAAAAGGACGCGCCGATTCCTTTTCATCATCTTGTGCAGCGCCGTCGTTACGGGGGCGACCTGCAGGGCATCATCGAGAAGCTCGACTACCTGCAGGAGTTGGGCATCAACGCTATCTATTTGAATCCGGTCTTCGATTCGCCCTCGTCGCACAAATACGACGGCATGAGTTACCATCATATCGATCCGAATTTTGGCCCCGATCCGGCCGGCGACCGGAAGTTGATTGCGGGGGAGGATCCAGGGGACCTTTCGACGTGGGTGTGGACTTCGGCGGACAAATTAGCTCTCGAACTGCTCAAGCAGTGCCACGCGCGCGGAATTCGGGTCATTTTTGACGGCGTATTCAATCACATGGGCCTTCGTAGCTGGCCTTTCCTTGATGTGATCGAGAAGCAGCAAGATTCAGCTTACGCCGATTGGTTCACGGTCAATTCCTGGCGCAATGAGGAAAAAGGCACGAAGTTCGATTACGAAGGCTGGTTCGGGCACAAAACGTTGCCGGAATTCCGGGAGGATGAGGAGGGGATCGTGGCTGGTCCGAGGGACTACATTTTCGCCGCGACCCGTCGCTGGATGGATCCCGATGGCGATGGCGATCCGTCCGACGGTATCGACGGTTGGCGCTTGGACGTCGCCTTCTGTGTGGCCCATCCGTTTTGGAAGAAGTGGCGCAAGGTGGTCAAAGGCGTCAATCCGGACGCTTACATCACGGCCGAATTGATCGATCCGGTGCCGGAGTTGAAGCCCTACCTCCAAGGTGACGAATTCGATGCGGTGATGAATTACAACTTCGCTTTTGCTTCCTCGGATTATTTCGCTGATGAAAAGACGCGGATATCCACCACCGAATTCGACCGGCGTTTGCAGGAATTGCGCGAGGCTTTCCCTCCCGGAGTCGCCGAGGTGCAGCAGAATCTTTTCGGCAGCCATGATACCGACCGGATCGGCTCGCACATCGTCAACCGCGATAAGGAGCATGCCAACAACTGGGAGGCTTACTTCAACTTCTCCAAAGTCGAGAACGGACAATACGACCCACGCAAGCCAACAACGGACGAACTGGAATCGCAAAAGTTATTTGCCGTGCTGCAGATGACCTACGTGGGTGCGCCCATGATCTATTACGGCGACGAGGTCGGAATGTGGGGTGCCAACGATCCGGACTGCCGCAAGCCTATGGTGTGGGATGATTTGGTCTACGAGGATGAAGTCGCGCTGCCTGATGGTTCGAAGAAGGATCAGCCCGACAAAGTCGAAGTGAACCGCAACCTGCTCGAGCACTACCGCAAGCTGATCGCTTTGCGTCGTGACTTGTCTTCGCTGCGTCGCGGGTCCTTCGAAACGGTCTTGATTGACGACGAGAACCAGCTCTACGGGTTTCGTCGTAAGTTGAAAGACGAAGAGGTCATCGTGATCCTCAACAACTCGAACCAGAAACAAGAAGCTGCGCTCGAGGTGGCGGGCAGTTGGCAGGACCGCTGGAATGGTGGGCAGCTCGCCGCAACCGACGGCCGTTTATCGGTTCCTCTCGCGCCCCGTGGAGCCAGCATTTTGGTGCGGGCCGATTAGAAAACGAACGGAATGCCTTGGGCTGCGAAGGCGGCTTTTTCATCCGCCAGGTATTGATCAGCCAACTTCGTGAATCCTCCATCGGCACGGAACTTGGCCAAAAATGTATTCACTTCGGCCAGCAACGCGGTGTCCGCGGGTCGGAGGGCGATGGCCCACGATTCCCGCTGCAGTGGCGCGAGCAGCGCACGCACCTTGCCTGGGTTGCGTTGGGCATTCTGAAAGACCGACATCTGGTCGTAAATGAATGCGGCAGCTTTGCCCTGTACGACTTCGAGCACGGCGGAGTTTTCCTTCTCGAGGGTGAGGATGCGCGCGTTGCGAAGGTTGGCGCGGGCGAAGACCTCACCGGTGGTGCCCTGACGCACCACGATGGTTTGGCCTGCTTGGTCGAGTGAGGCCAGATCCGTTGCGGTGCTTGCCGCGGGGACCAGTGCAGCCAGCCCAGTGGTGAGGTAGGGCTCGGAAAAAGCCACGGCCTTGGCTCGTTCTGGCGTGGCGGTCATGGAGGAAATGATCAGGTCGATTTTGCCGGACTTCAGAGCCGGAATCAGTCCGGTGAATGGCATATTGGCGACCTCCACCGGGCGCCCGAGATAGGTGCCCAAGGCTTCGGCGATCTCCACGCTGATTCCGGTAGGCTTACCCTCCGGACCGATTGTTTCAAAAGGCGGATAAGAAAGATCCATACCGACTCGCAGCGGTGAAAGCTGGGCGGAGAGTGAGCCGGTGAGGAGAGCGAGAAGGGCGATGAGGTGTAGCGGCATGACGCGCATGGGAGCACCCGGCCGCGGGGGCGTCAACAACCTCATTTGGACTCGCCTCGGGGGAAGGCGGGTGGCAGAAAAGCAACCGTTATGTTGCAAGAATTCAAAACCTTCATCGCCAAGGGCAACGCCATCGACCTCGCGGTCGGCGTTGTGATCGGCGCGGCCTTCGGAAAAATTGTCTCCTCCCTCGTCGACGACCTCATCATGCCCCCGCTTGGTCTGATTTTCGGCAAAGTCGATTTCAGCCAGCTTTATGTCAGTCTGGACGGCAAGAGCTACGAGACTCTCGCGGTGGCCCAAGCGGCAGGTGCGCCGACTTGGAATTACGGGAATTTTATCACCGTTCTCATCCAGTTTGTTATCATTGCATGGGCCATTTTCCTCGTGGTTAAAGCAATCAACACGCTGAAGCAAAAAGAAGAGGCCAAGCCTGCAGCCCCGCCGGAACCTTCCGCCGAGGAAAAGGTGCTCCTCGAGATCCGCGACTTGCTGAAGAAGCAGTCCAACTGACCCCGGGGCTTGCTCCCGCCGCCGGGGCGTGTTTGATGGCGGCATGACGGAGCAAGGCAAACGCCCGGTTGTGGCCGTGGCCGGTGCGTCGGGTTTTGTCGGTTCTGCTTTGCTGCCAGAACTGACCGACGCCTTCGACGTCCTTGCCTTGCGCCGCACACCGGCCGCCGAATTGCCGGGCGTGCGCTGGCAACAGTGCGATCTCTTTTCGCTCCTGCAGACCGAACGCGCGCTCGAGGGCGTCGATTACGCGGTATACCTCGTCCACTCCATGCTGCCGGCGCGCCTCACCCAGGCGCGGTTCGAGGACATGGATTTCATTCTAGCCGACAACTTTGCCCGGTCCGCTGCGCGTGCGGGGGTGAAGCAGATCCTTTATCTCGGGGGCATCATTCCGGACGACGCGCAGCTTTCCCGGCATTTGGCCAGCCGCCTGGAGGTTGAACGCGTGTTGGCCGCTCGCCGGGTGCCGGTAACCAGCCTGCGGGCCGGGCTCATTATCGGTCCCCACGGTTCTTCTTTCCGCATGGTGGTCCGTTTGGTGAACCGTTCACCGATCCTGCTCTGTCCTCACTGGACTCGCTCGATGACCCAGCCTGTCGGGCTACGGGACGTCGTCAGATTGCTCCGCTACTGCGTCGGGCGCGAGGAGATGTATGGGCGTGCCTTCGATTTGGGCGGTCCCGAAGTCATGACCTACGTCGATCTGATGCGCCGCACGGCCGAGCGCCTCGGCAAGAAGCGTTGCATTATCGCGGTGCCCTTCATTCCGACCCGGCTGAGCGTGCTTGGCATGCGCATGATCACGGGGGCCCATCGCGAACTGGTCGCGCCTTTGGTGGAAAGCCTCCGTCATGCCATGGTCGCGCACTCGCCGACACTCCAAGAACGCGCGGGTATTGTGGCCCAGCCCTTCGACGAAGCCCTCGACGAAGCGCTGCCGGCCGAGAAGGCGGCCTCGGAAGAAGCCGACGATCATCTCGCCCGGCGTCATGTGCATAGTGAGGAAGGGCTCTATGTGTGTTCGATCCAGCGTTTGCCGCTTCCTCCGGGTTACGATGCCATTTGGGTTGCGCGGGAATATGCGCGGTGGTTGCCATCATTCTTCAAGCGCGTTTTGAGAGTGACTGTCGACGAGCACCTCAACCTGGCTTTCCGGGTGACAGGGTTGAAACCTCCTTTGCTCGAACTGAGCTATGCCAGCAACCGCTCCTCGGCTGACCGTCCGCTTTATTACATCACCGGCGGTTTACTGGCCCGTCTGGGGACGACGCCGGACGGCCGTGCTCCTGCGCGCCTCGAGTTCCGCGAGAGCCCCGACCGGCGGAGTGTGCTGGCGGCCATTTTCAATTACAGCCCGGCCCTTCCTTGGTGGTTTTACCGTCTGACGCAGGCGCCCATCCATCTGCTGGTCATGAAATTGTTCGGTTGGCACCTGGCGCGACAGCAACCGTTGGCCCGCCACGCCCCGGACGGTCGCCCGGTCGGTCATGCCTGATTGGAGTCGGTGCTTGTGCGGGGCAGTGGGCGGCCTGTAAGGATTTGTTCATGAGTAAACTCCCTCTCCTTCTCTCCTTCATGTTGCTGGCAGCCAGCGGCATCCGCGCGCAGGAAGAAGCCGAAGCACCCAGCGCCACTCCCGAAGCCGAGGCATCGGCGACTTCCGTCGAAGGTGCCCCCGCGTCCGAGTCGCCCGCTGCGGCGTCCGAAGCACCGGTCATTCAAGCTGAAGACCTCGCCTCCATGGAGTCCAAGATCGGCAGCGAGGTGATCATCGAAGGCGTGGTCGCCAATGTTGGCCGCGGTCCGAGCGGTAACATAACCTTCCTCAACTTCGGTGATCGGCGCACGGGATTTGTTGCGGTGGTTTTCCGCCCCGCCTATGAAAAGTTTCCCGAGGGGTTCGACAAGTATGCGCAGCAGAAGGTGCGCGTGCGCGGTTCGCTGGAAAAATACCGCGATCATCAGATCCAGATCAAAATTTTCACACCGGACCAGATCGAGATCGTCGCGTCCAGCACACCGTAAACATCTTCAACAAGCCAGCGCTAGAAGTTGCCGGTTGATCGCGATGTTCCTATCGCGATCACTCAGTTACTGTTTCGCCGCGTCGCCATCACCCATCAGGCGCTCGACGTATTTGGCGAGGATATCGAACTCGAGGTTCACGCGGTCGCCGACTTCGAGATCGCCCAAGTTGGTGTTTTCCAATGTGTGGGGAATAATCCACACGGAAAAGCTGTCCTCGTTGATCGCGGCCACGGTCAGGCTGGTGCCATTGATGGCAACCGAGCCCTTGAAGGCAAGATAGCGCGCGAAATCTCGGGGCAGCGACAAGTCGATGCGCAGGTCGGGGCCTTTTTCCTCCAACCCGACCACATCCGCAGTGCAATCAACATGGCCCTGCACGAAGTGTCCGCCGAGGCGACCGTCCACCCGCAAAGCACGCTCGAGATTCACGGGGTCGCCCGGCTTCAAGTCACCCAGATTGGTCCGGGAGAGACTTTCCTCGAGCAGGTCGAACATGAATTGTCCCTCGCGATGCGCGGTCACGGTAAGGCAGCAGCCGTTGACGGCTACACTTTCCCCGACACGCACTCGCGCAGCCGAGCGCGGCGCACGCACGAGGAGTTGCACCGTTTTGTCGGAGCGCCGTAGCCAGACGACATCGCCGATTTCACGAACCAGACCGGTAAACATGGGCAGGATTATTTACCATTTCCCCGCGCGATGAAAAGAGAACAGCGCGTAAAAGGTTACCCGCTCGCAGATGTTTGGCTTGGCCGGGGAGAGGGGGACGCGGATAATCCGCGAAATACCATGCGCTCCCAGAAACCCACCAGCCTCATGCACTCTCCGCTTTCCCGACTCGCCCTTCTTCTCATTGCCAGTCTCAGCCTTTTCGCCAGCGGATGCGCCACGACCGGCCGTCCAGTCGCCGCTCCCGCCAAGCCCAAAACGGTTCCAGTCACGGCCACCGCGTATTCCAGCGGCGCCAAGTGCAATGGTGCATGGGCCCATCGCAACGCGATCGGCGGTCGGCTCAAATCAGGCGCGGTCAATAGCGCTGCGACGGATTGGTCTCGCATTCCATTGGGGACCAAGTTCCGCGTAGTCGAGACGGGAAAAGTCTACATAGTCGACGACTACGGCTCGGCCATGGTCGGGAAGGATAAAGTGGATCTCTTCCACACCAGCTACCGCGATGTCTACCGCTGGGGGGTGCGTCAAGTGACGCTCGAAATCATCGAGTGGGGTTGCCCGGATAAAAGCTTGGCCGTGCTCAAGCCCCGCGCGCGCGCCCCGCACGTGCGGCGAATGGTCGAGGCACTCAAGCTGCAATCGTCCAGCGCCGGCTGAGCGGGTTGCTTTAGCGCTGCAGACTTCCCTCGATGGTGTCAGCGGGCAGGGGATCCGCTTGCCAAGTTTGTCCGCTTCGCCCCCGTTCCGAGGGTGTGCTGAAGGTCAGGAGGTCCAACCGTAGCCGGAAAAACAGCGGGGAGAATTCCGCTGCGCCACCCGGTTCGAGCAATCCCAGAACCGCCGGCGAGCGCTCCTGCAAGCGCGCGAGGAAGGGCATAACCCACCCGGGCGGTTGCCCCGAGGAGCGGTATTCCAGCGCGGCGAACCAGAGTTGCCAGTCCAGCCGCGGCATGTGAGGCATGAAGAAGGGCATCTGCGTGTTGCCCGGGTCCATCTTGTAGCGGAACCGGTAGGGAGCCCAGTTGAGTCCATCCGCACTCGCCTCGATCGTGATTTCTGGTCGCTCCGTGGTCATGACGCTGAAAAGTCCGTAGGAATTCGTGCTTCGAAATGCCCCGGTCGGACCGATGAGCGGCATTACCGTCGCCGGCGAAACAACGCGCAGCACGAGCAGGAGTTGCAATGTGGTCAGCACGAAAATGATGACGGC
Organism: uncultured Verrucomicrobiota bacterium; assembly: GCA_903953565.1. Lineage (GTDB taxonomy): Bacteria > Verrucomicrobiota > Verrucomicrobiia > Chthoniobacterales > JACTMZ01 > JACTMZ01. The sequence goes on from CAJBKE010000004.1 coordinate 51,510, forward strand.
GAAAAAAGGCGTCGCAACACGGTGGATTCGCTCGGGCCACCGAGTGGCTGCGGGCACATTCGGGCTCAACTCAAGCCGACGACGCAGGAATTGCGGCCACCACGAATCATCAACGAGCGAAACGCAGAGGGCCAAGGTGAGCCAGTTGAAAAAGCCGTAGTGGCCGGACAGCATGATCAGAATCATGAGTGCGCTGAACGCCAGACAGGCGGTCATGCGCAGTCGTCGCGGGCCGGCAATGAGAAACGGGGCGACCAACTCGATGGCAAACACGCCGATAAGCGACACAATGTGAAACCATCCCGGAACCTGCGCGATCCACCAGCTCATCCACACCGGAATAGGCTGGGTGAAGTAGTGGAAGCCCAGCGCCGTGCCGTCGAGCCACGCATTGGTTCCTGTCGCATCGAATCCATAAAGTTTGACGACACCCGATTCGAACATGAGGCGGAAGAGAAGCCACCAGACAAGCCATCGGCCAATCCGCGAAGGTGCCGCGGAATCAAAGCCGAGGTAGCGCACCCACGGGACGTAGAAGACAACAAGCAGCCCGGTCTCAAGGAGCAGGGCATCCCATTGGAAATTCAAAAAAACGGGGACGGCCGAGGCAAAAGACAAGTAGCAGAGCCACGCCACGAAAGCCGAGGCGGCGGGTAGGAATCCGAGAACCAGCAAGGCCGAGGCAGCGGTGCCGATGCCAAGCCACACGTGCAGAGCGGAATCGCTCGCGCCGAACCAAAGAAGGCTCGGCATCTGCAGCCACCGCGCCGCGGTGCCGCCTTGAGAGGCAAAGTGATTTTGTGCCGCCGCGAGGTGATCGGCCACCGGAAGGATACCTTGCGATCCGGCCAAGCCGTCGATTTGCACCCAAAGGGAAACGAAAGCACTAAGAAAGACGAGGCCGACAAGGCGCGGAAAGAGATAACCGGAAATTTGGTAAGTCGGACGCCGGGTGGTTTGGCCCCAAAAGGCATTGGTGAGCGCGCCGCACAACCCGCGATGACCCGCCACCCACGAATAGAAATATTCCGCCGCGACCCGGAAAGGTGGAAATCGCCGATAGAGCTTCTCCGCCCATTGTCCATCGCGGCCACCAGCGGCCAGGGCTTCCAATGCGGCACCAGCACCCGTGGCCAAGCTGCCATCCGTGCGGGCCAGGACAATCCGCGCAAAGGGAACGCCCCCGGCGGCGGCGACCACATCGGGCGGTGCCGACTGCAGGGTCCGATATTCCACCGAGCCGGCGGAGTCCGCTTGCCAGCGGTCGACCCAGCGCCGGCAAAAACTGCAATCTGCGTCCCAGTAGAGCACGGGTTTGCCCTGTGTTTGCTGCGCGTCCATGTTGGCCAACAAGCCTGCAATGGTGTAGGATGCAAGTCGAGTCGTCCCGGGCCGGTATCCGGTGGCCATCCGCCGCCTTTGCCGTCCAAGGAAGCTTTGCCCATCGCGCATGCCACGTAAGAATTACTCTTGGGAAGAGGAGCCCCCGCGCCGCCGTTCTGCGTGGCGCTGGCTGATCTTGATCCCGCTGCTACTCGCTCTCCTTGGCGCGTTGGTGGCAGGGGTGGGTCTTTACTACATGCGCAGCGAATTCATGACTCTGGCTGCGCAATACGATTTCAAGCGGCTGGATCGCATGGAGTCGGCCTCGGTCATTTACGACCGCAAGGGTGCTCAGATGGGAAAAATCTTCATCCAGAACCGCAATCCGGTGTCTTATGACAAAATATCACCCTTGCTGGTCAACGCGGTCATCGCCGCGGAAGACCAGCGTTTCTGGGATCACGACGGTGTCGATTATTTCGGTGTCCTGCGCGCCGCACAGGCCAACTGGACGGCGGGGCGGATCCGTCAGGGCGCCAGCACGGTCACGCAACAGTTGGCGCGCAATTCCTTCGAACTCAAGGAGCGCACTTACCGTCGCAAGCTCCTCGAAATGGCCCTTGCTCTGCAGATCGAGAAGAATTTCCCCAAGAAAAAGATCATGGAGATGTATTTGAACCGCGTCTATTTCGGCGGCGGCCTTTACGGAGCCGAGGCGGCGGCGCGCGGCTATTTCGGCGTGTCGGCCGCCGAACTCACGGCTTCGCAGGCCGCCGTGCTTGCCGGATTGTTGAAAAGCCCGAACAGCCTCTCGCCGTGGACCAACGTCGAAGCTTCCAAGGCCAATCGTGATGTGGTGCTGAGGCAGATGCGGGATCTCGGTATGCTTGATGCCACAGCTTATCGCGAGGCGCTGGCTGAACCGCTCTCCGTGCGCCAGCGCCCGGAGCCCGTCCGGCAATCCTACGCTCTGGACTATATCCGGCAGCAGGCCATTGCCTCCCTCGGATATGACCGGGCCATGAATGGCGGGTTCCGTATTTACACCACGATCGATACCGACATGCAGCGCGCGGCCGAGGTGGCCCTGCAGCGGCGGGCCACCGAGGTTGAACAACGTCCGGGCTACGGCAATGAAAGTTTCGAGGACTTTGCCGGAAGACTGGCTGCCAATCCGCCCAAGTTGGGGGATTCGAACACCAAGCAGCCGACTTACCTGCAGGGCGCCGTGCTTGTTTTGGACAACCAGACCGGCGGGGTTGTTGTCATGGTCGGCGGACGCGATTTCCGCCACAGCGAATACAACCGCAGTGTGCAGGGGCGGCGACCGCTCGGCACAGCGTTCCTGCCGATTGTTTATGCTGCGGCCTTCGAGAAGGGGGTTTTCCCAGGAACGGTCGTGCAGGATTGGGCTTTGGACAACCGCTTGGTCGGGATCGGCGGTGCCGCGGGGATTCTCGGTGAGTGGGGCGTTGAGCGCGTCGACAACCAATACGACGGCGAGGTGACGGCACGCGAAGCGTTTGTCCGCGGCAAGAATGCGGCCGCGGTCCGTGTCGGGTTCAAGACCGGTCTCGAGGCCGTGGGTAAAGTGGCCAAGGATGCCGGCATCGAGTCCCCCTTGCGTCCTTTTGCCAACGCCTACCTGGGCACGAGTGAGGTGACGTTGGAGGAGAGCACGCTCGCTTACACCATGTTTCCCGGCGGCGGCACACGACCAGCGCGGACGCACGTTATCGATCGTATCGAGGATTCCGATGGCGAGGTGATTTACCGGCGCTCGGAAGAACGGAAAACCGTGGTCTCCGACGCAACGGCATGGCAGGTGCACAGTCTGATGACGGACGCGTTGGCTCGGGGCACGGGGGACAAAGCCATGACCGACTATGGCCTCGCCGTGGCGGGTTCGGCGGGAAAAACCGGAACGGCCTACGGCTTCACCGATGTCTGGTATTTGGGTTACAGCGACCGTTTGACCTGCGGCGTGTGGATGGGATTTGACCGACCGAAGCAAATTTTCCGCGGTGCGTTCGGACGCGATTTGGCTCTTCCCGTTTGGGTCGATGTCATGAATTCATCGCGCGAGGAGTTCCCATCTGCCGTCATGAAACCTCCGGTCACGGTGGAACAAGTCGAGGTGTGCCGTCTCACTGGGGAAGCTGCGACTGACAAGTGCATTGAGAAAGTCCGCGGGCCCGACGGGACGGAAGTTTCCGAATCCACAGTTTACACTGAATACGCGCGCATCGGCAAAGGGCCGACCACTGCCTGTCCGCTGCATTCCGGCGGCCCAAAGTCGTTCGTCAAAGAGTTCCAAGAGGAGGAGTGGCCCCGTGCCGCGGCGGCCATTGACCTTTCCAAAATCCGGCCCGTCGATGTGTCATCATTGCCGGTGGTTGGCGCGGCCGATCCTTACGAGAGTTTTTCGCCCGCATCCATGGCGGTGATGGCGGCACAGGTTCCCGTAGCCGAAGCCGAGGCCGTAAGTCCGCCGGCCGGTGCCCCTGCGGCGGCGCAACCCGCCGTGCAGGAAGTGCGTGCCGCTCAAGCAGCGGGTGTTTCTGCCGCGGTGCAGACAGAGCGGTCCGAAATGGCGCTGCCTAAGCCTCCGCCGATCCGGTTTTAGGAAATGCCCACCCGGCAAGCGTGCGCGCTGAAACCCGCGCCAAACGAGGTCAGCCACCAGTCGGTCGACTCTTCGGGTTGGCTATCGCGCAGGGCCTCGGCCAAAGCGAAGAGCACGGACGGACTGCTCATATTGCCGTGGCGTCTCAAGATCTTCCGGGAGACGCCAAGATCGTGTTGCGGAAATTCTTTCGCCAACGCATCGAGCACATCGCGGCCGCCGGTGTGCGAGAGGATCCGCCCAATGGGACGCTGGCTTCCGGCTGCGGCGCGCGCGTAGAGCTTGCTCACCGCACCGGCGGCCAATGATGGCACGGATGGGTGGAGCAGGTTGCGGAGTTTTCCCTGCCGTTGCTCGAAGCGTATGCGGTCGCGCTCCTGCGGATCGTGATGTGTATCGAACGAATGGCACCGCAAGCCCGACGGCCCCGGCTGCGACTTCCAAATGGTGGCTGCCGCGCCATCGCCGAACAGGCACGAGCTGATGATGACACCCGGATCGTTGTCGAGATAGAACGCCGCGGAACAAACCTCCACGGCGAGGCAGGCCACGGTGGCGGCGGGGTGCGCGGCGAGGATTCCGTCCACGGCACGAAGCGCGGGAATGGCGGCGCCGCAGCCGAGTCCGACAAGATCCTGCAGCCACGCATTATCCCGCAAACCCGCGATCTCCGAAACATAGCTGCTGACGCCCGGACACAAATATCCCGTGCAAGTGCAGACCACGAGTGCATCGAGAGCGTCCGGCCGCACTCCCGCTTGTTCCAGGGCCTCTGAGAGGGCTTGTGCGCCGAGTGGCGGCGCCGTTTGCCGGAATTCCTCGTTGAGTTCGTCGGCGTCCATATCGAAGAGCCTGTTGATATCCCGCACGGCAAACTGACGACGATCGATGCCGGAATCGCCGCGCAGGATGGCCGACAGAAGCAAACGCGAGCGGCGATCAAGCTGGTCGTGTAGAGCTGGTGAGGACTTGGCCAAGAGCAAGCATTCTGGCTGGGTGAGGGACCGGGCCGGATTCGCGGTGGCCAGTGCGTGGAGGAACATGATGATTCAGTGGCTCAGCCGGTAAAGGGTGTTGAAGGGAAGGAGCCCCATGCGGTGCAGCGCGTGTATGAGACTTCGGCGTCCCGGGTCCAAAAGCCAAGGGTGGATCAGTCGGCTGACCAAAATTCTCCGCCGGAATCGCCGGTGCAAATCGCGCGAAACTCCCGCGATCGTCCCGGTCCATGGCACCAGCCCGCGGGACCAGGCCTCGAAATGCCCTAGCGAGGCCGAGGCACTCTGCAGGGCGATGGTCATGCCATGGCCGGTGAATGGCGGAATCAAGCCTTGTTGGTCGCCGAGGGATGCGGGCGCCATGGCCTTGGACGCGTAATTCAGCCCGGCCACCGCGCAGTCGGTGCCCTCAATGGATTCTGCGGCTTGCAGACGATCGGCCAGATCGTTCAGACCGACCGCACGAATCCTTCCGGTCAAAGAGCACGATTCGCCCGCGCGCGGGCGGGGGAACAGCCCGCAAACATTGACCAAGGAATCTTCGACCCGGGTCAGGCCAACATAGGCACCGCGGCCCAGATGCACCTCGAGGGCATCGTGCAGCGGAAGAGAACGGAAATGTTGTTTGAGGCCGATCCACGGCGAGGAAGCGAGGGGGCGTCGTCCGCAAGCTATCACGCGCCCCTCGGCGGGTTCTGCAGTGCATCGTTGCTGCGTGCGCAAGTCGCCGCCGGAAGCGGTGAAAGCTTCGGCCATTTTGGCATCAAGATTGAAGCGACTCAGACATAGTGCGGGATGGGGAAAGTGGTGACGCATATCCGGCCGGCCGGGCTCGCACCAAGTGACACTGCGGGCCGGGCGCGCGGGTTTCAGCAGCTCCCGCAACTGCAGGCGGGAGGACGTTTGCTCGTCGAGACCGGTGATGAATTCACCGCAGACCCGGTGGCGTGGATAGGATCCGGATTCGATCAAGCGGACCGGAATTCCCCGGGCCCGCAAACCAAGCCCGAGGGAAAGTCCGGCCAGGCCACCGCCGATGATTTCCACGGTGCGGAGCATAGTATCGGTATCCGTGGGTGAGAGTGCCTGGCCGCTAACTGCGGCCGTCGGCAATGTCCTCGCGCCCGAGGCAAAGCACGCAACTCTTCGGGATCAGGTTGAGACGCGGGTTGGCCGGCAAGCGCGGTTCCTGTCCGCGCTCATAAATATCCTCGGGCGACGGCCGCGAAGTGTCGGCCAGCAAGTGCCAGCTCCAGCCGGCCGGCAGGTGCGGCAACACGAAATCGAGCGGCTCCGAATGCATGTTGAATGCGGCGTAAACGAATTCGCCTTCACCCCCGAGCGCATGGTCGTGTTGACCGCAAATCATGAAAGCCAAGGAATGACTGAACTCGCCCCAGTCCGGCTTGCCCGGCTCGACACCTTGCCACGAAATATCGGGATACCCGCTACCGATACAATCATCACCGGTGAACCAGTCGGATCGGCGCAGGCTGGCGTGGGCGCGGCGGAAGGCGATGAGAAGACGGGTGAAGCGGAGAAGTCCCTCATGGCGCGCGACCAGATCCCAGTCGAGCCAGTTCCATTCGGTGTCGTGGCAGTAAGCGTTGTTGTTTCCCCGTTGCGTGCGGCTGATCTCATCGCCCATGTAGATCATGGGAACACCCTGGCTGACCATGAGAAGGGCCATGGCATTCTTGGCACAGCGCAGCCGTAAAGCGTTGATCTCGGGATCGCTGGTCGGGCCCTCCGTGCCGCAATTCCACGACCAGTTGTCGTTGCCGCCGTCGATGTTGCTTTCGCCGTTTTCCAAATTGTTTTTCGCTTCGTAGGCAAAGAGGTCGGCCAAGGTGAAGCCGTCGTGGCAGGTGATGAAATTGACCGAGGCCGAGGGTTTCCGTCCGCTCGCGCGGTAAAGATCGGGCGATCCCATGATGCGCTGGACCATTTCGCCGACCGAATCGTCATCGCCGCGCAGGAAACGGCGGGCCGCGTCGCGGTATTTGCCGTTCCACTCCATCCACCGGCCGTAGCTCGGAAAGTTGCCGACCTGATAAAGTCCGCCGGCATCCCAAGCTTCGGCAATAAGTTCGCAGTGGGCCAGGACCGGGTCGTGCGCGATGGATTCGAGCAGCGGCGGATTCGGCAGGGGATGACCTTGCGAATCGCGGCCGAGAACCGATGCCAGATCGAAGCGGAAGCCGTCGATGTGGTATTCGGCCGCCCAGTAACGAAGGCAGTCGAGGACGAAATCCCTGACCACGGGCTGGTTGCAATCGAGCGTGTTGCCGCAACCGCTGAAGTTCAGGTAATCGCCGTTGGGGGCGAGCAGATAGTAGGTTTTGTTGTCGAGGCCCCGGAAAGAAATGACCGGTCCGGACGCGTCACCTTCCGCCGTGTGGTTGAAGACGACATCGAGAATGACCTGGATGCCCGCAGCGTGGAGGCTCTTGACCAGATCTTTGAGTTCGTTGACCTCCTGCCCCTTATTGCCGCTTGCGGCGAAGCCCGCTTTCGGTGCGCGGAAGGCCAACGTGCTGTAACCCCAGTAATTGCAGAGAGGTTCGCCGGTGTCGGGGTTCTTGCGAAAATTCTCGTGCTCGTCGAACTCGAAGATCGGCATGAGTTCCACGCAATTGATCCCCAACTCGACCAAGTGGGGAATTTTCTCCCGCAGCCCGTCGTATGTCCCGGGATGAGCCACGCCGGACGATGCGTGCCGTGTGAAACCGCGCACATGCATTTCGTAGATGACGAGGTTGGAGACCGGAAGGTCGAGCGGGCGATCGTGCCCCCAGTCGAAGTCATTTTCCGGTATGCGTCCGCGGTGCGGGAAGATATCTGCTTTGCGCGCAGGACTGCAAAAAACCGTGCGCCCGCCGACGGCGCGGGCAAAGGGATCAAGGAGAACGTGGCGGCGGTCGAAGCGGTGGCCGGCATGCGGGTTGAACGGACCGTCCATGCGGTAGCCGTATTCGATTTCGTGAGGATCGAGATCGAAGACCATCATGGCAAAGACATCGCCCATGCGGAATTCGGGAGGAAAAGGAATCTCCGCGAAGGGACGGTGCTCGCCCTTCTGGAAGAGAACCAAGGTGCAGGACGTGGCGTTGGACGAGAAGACCGAGAAATTGACTCCGCCGGGGACGAGACTCGCGCCGAAGGGCAGGGGATGACCGTAGCGGAGACGGAATACGCCGTGGTGGTGTGTGGGATGTTGTCGGCGTTCCGCGGAGCGATTAACCCCGCTGCGCTGCGAGGTGACTACTTCCACTTGATGTTGCAGCCCATGCTGGGCTGCTGAGGAGACGGAGTCGGGGCGCCGGCGAGGAGATCGTCGAGCGCACGTCGCAGGTCGGTTCCGTCGCAGGCTACTTTGTTTCCGGGGGTGCTGCCGTCGAGGCGGCCGTGATAATAGAGGCCGCGGAGGCCATCGAAGACAAAGAACTCCGGGGTGCAGACGGCATGGAAGGCGCGGGCGACATCCTGCGATTCGTCGTAGGCAATGGGAAACGGAATGCGACGATCGGTCACCATGGCTGCGAGCTTGGCCGGCGAATCGTCCGGATAAGCGGAGGCGTCATTGGCGCTGATGCCGAGAAAGGCTACTCCTTTGGGCAGGTAGTCATTCGCCGTGCGGACGATTTCCGGGAGCACGTGGACCACGTAGGGGCAGTGGCGGCAGAGAAAAATCACCACGAGAGCCTTGTCGCCGGCAAAGTGCCCGGGGGTTAGCGTGTCCCCGGTGGTCACATCGGGCAGCGAAAAATCGGGAACCGGCATCCCGGCGGCCAATTCATCACTGGTGGTCAGCGCCATTGCGGAATGTTCGTCGGCGCCGACCGGAAAAGCAATCCTCCGACCTTCCCGGTTGAGTTGGTGATTGACGCCGGGGCCTCAGACGGAAAAATCGCCCGCGATGAAAATCCATCTCAACCGCGCGGGACATTCCTTGGGTCAGTTCACTCCGGAGGAACTTCGTTCCGGCTTCCGCGAGGGCAAGTTCACCTCCACTGATCTTGCCTGGAAAGACGGCATGCCGACATGGCGCCCATTATCCGAGGTTATTGACGAACTCGCGCCCGACGCCCCGCGAGAAGATGCGGTGCCCGCGTTGCCTGTTGTGGCCAATGGTTTGCCTTGGGAACACCGTGCCGAGACCGGCTTCATCGGTGGAATATTCGAAACGGTCCGAATGGTTCTCCTCGAGCCCAAAGCCGCTTTCGCCACGATGAAGCAAACGGGAGGCCTTGGTGCGCCGCTTTTCTTCTTCGTGCTCCTCGCCACTTTGGGTGGCGCGGCCGGTGTGTTTTATCAATCCGTCTACAGTTCGCTCGAGTCGGCAGCCACGCCAGAGCAGCAAGCGGTGGCGGCGATCTTCTCCTCCACTGCGGCCATTGGGATGACCATTATGCTTCTGCCCCTGTTCCTCGCCGCGTTCGCATTCGTTTCTGCCGGGTTGGTGCATCTTGCTTTGATCGTCGTTGGCGGGGCCAAGCGGCCCTTCGAGGCCACATTCCGCGTGGCTTGCTATGCCGGAGGCTCCACGGCGGTTCTCCAGCTTCTGCCCGTTTGCGGGACGGTTGCGTCATCGATCTGGAATTTCGTCTGCATGATCGTGGGGTTGTCCGAAGTTCACGGCATCAGCAAAGGCCGCGCGATTATCGCCGTCCTGCTTCCCTCCATCGTCTGCTGCGGACTGGCCATTGCCGCATTTGCCGCGGTGATTGCCGCAGCAGGAGGCATGTCGGAGGTCCTCAAGGCGGCGACGGAAAATCTGTGACCATTTCCTCCAGTCCTCCGCCGCTCCCGTGGAAGTTTCGCACTGCGCCGGAGCGCTGGTTTCTCACTTTTGCCGCGGCCTCGGCTGTGGTGGTAGCAGGCTTCATGCTGGCGTCCCAATATTTGCATCTGCCTTGGGTTTGCGCATGGCGTGGGATGACCGGCTTACCTTGCGCCGGTTGCGGTGGCACGCGGGCGGCGGTCTTGGTGCTGCAGGGGGAGTGGTGGCGGGCACTGATTCTGAACCCTGGCGTTGTCCTTGGTTCGGCGGTGGTGGCTGCTGCCGGTGTCTACGCGTTGGCGGTTGTTCTTTTACGCATGGAGCCTTGGCGTCCGCGCTTCTCTGGTTGGCGCTGGATGCTCGCCGTGGCCGTGGCGGCGAATTGGCTCTACCTCCTGACTGTCAGTCGTTCTTGAGCGGACATTACCCAAGGATCACGGGCGGCAGAGCCTCGTCATGCCGGGCGCAACATACCTCGACCGAGTCATCGCCATTCAAGGTATCCGCAACCGCCGCAACAGCCAGCTCCGTCGTGTTGCAATCGCGGCTGAGGTGACCGAGCACGACCTGCCGGAGTCTCGCGGAGCGCGCTTTGGCCACGAGATCGGCGGCGGCGCGGTTGGAAAGGTGCCCGTGCGGAGACATGATGCGTTGCTTGATGGAAAACGGGCGCTTGGTGTCGGACTGGAGCAACTGCTCGTCGTGGTTGGCCTCGACGAAGAGACAATCGACTTCGCTCACATGATGGAGAAGGGACCGCGTGACATGACCGAGATCGGTGAGAATGCCGATGGAAAGGGACTTGCATCGGATGGTGAAACCCACCGGGTCGACGGCATCGTGCGGGACGGAAAAAGCGGTCACCTCGAAGGACTCCAGCGTAAATGTGCTGCCGGTGGCAAAGAGCCGCCAATCCGCGGCCAGATTGCGCTGGTCATGTCCGCGCACCTCATCCGCGGTCAGACGCGTGGCGTAGACCGGACAACGCAGGGTTTGGAGCAAAACAGGCAGTCCGCCCGCGTGGTCGCCATGTTCGTGGGTCAGCAGAACGGCAGAGATCTGCTCCGGATCCAGACCCGCGGCGGCCAGTCGTTTCATTGTTTTTCGGGCGCTAAGACCCGCATCAATCAAGATGGCCGTGTCACCCGAGCGGAGCACGGCGGTGTTGCCGCTGCTGCCACTGCCAAGGACGATGAGTTCCACGGCGCGAGGCTAGTGCCTCGGGATCGGGGCGACAAATCCGCTTTTTCAATCGTAGCCACTAAGCTAAAAGATCACCCGTGCTTGAGTACCATCGCTTGCTCAAACTGGTTCTGGAGGAGGGGCGTCCGCGCACGGACCGCACGGGGACTGGCACGATCGGCTTGTTCGGCGCTCAGGCGCGCTTCGACTTGCGGGAAAGTTTTCCACTCGTGACGACCAAAAAGGTCCATGTCAAATCGATCATCCACGAGTTGCTCTGGTTTCTTCGCGGGGAGACAAACATTCGCTATCTGAAGGACAATGGCGTCAGTATTTGGGACGAATGGGCGGATGAATATGGCGATCTTGGCCGGGTTTACGGGGCGCAATGGCGGAGTTGGCGCGGCGCGGATGGCCGCACGGTCGACCAGATCGCGGAAGCGGTAGCCATGATCCGGACCAAGCCGGACAGCCGTCGGATCATTGTCTCCGCTTGGAATCCCGCGGAAATCGGTGAAATGGCGCTGCCACCCTGCCACGTGCTGTTCCAATTCCATGTGCAGGATGGCGGGTTGAGCTGCCAGCTGTATCAGCGCAGCGCCGACCTCTTTCTCGGCGTGCCTTTCAACATCGCCTCGTACGCCCTGCTCACCATGATGGTTGCGCAAGTTTGCGACTTGGAGCCTTTGGAATTTGTTCACACCTTCGGTGATCTGCATCTTTACTCCAACCATCTCGACCAGGCACGCGAGCAACTGTCACGCGAGCACCGCCCGCTCCCGCGGATGAGACTTAATGCGGAGCGACGCAATCTGACTGACTTCGTTTTCGAGGACTTCACGCTTGAGGGTTACGACCCGCATCCGGCCATCAAGGCCCCCGTCGCCGTATGATCGCCGTGGCAGCCATGGCGGCCAACCGTGTTATCGGGGCCGAGGGAAAAATTCCGTGGCACCTTCCGGAGGATTTGCGGTGGTTCAAGGAGTTGACCATGGGCGGGACTTTGCTCATGGGGCGCGTCACGTATGACTCGATCGGGCGCCCGTTGCCGGGACGCCAGACGGTCGTGATGAGCCGGAAGGATGGGCTGTGCATTCCGGGAGTGACCTGCATTCGTGATCTGAGCGGTCTGCGTGGCGCTCCGGTGCAAGGAGAAGTGTTTGTTGTGGGCGGGGCGGAGATCTACCGCGCCGCTCTCCCTTATTGCCGCGACCTTTACCTCACCGAGGTGCGGCATGACGTCGCGGGCGATCGTAAAATGCCGATGTTCGAAGACATTTTCCGGTTTTCTGCTTTGCTGCGCGAGACGCCCGAAATGCGCATCGTTCATTATGTGAACGACGAGGTCCGCGAATTGCCGCGGACTCGCTTGGAATCGCCGCCTTGATCAGCGCTGCTTCTGCGAGTCCTTGTACCAAAGGACTCCGTGGCGACGCAGGTTGGCGATGAGAGCTTTGATATCGTTGGCAGTCTGGCGGTCGTTGAGCAGCATGGGCAGGGGCCCGGACCCGGTTCTGGCCGAAAGCATCAGTTTGCGGGCATCAGCCGCCGCCGCCTGAAGGTCCTTGGTTGTCTGGTTGATGTTGGCAAATCCTTCGCTTCCTTTTTTCAAATTCGCCAACGTCTGGCGGAGATCCTGCATCGACTCCTCGCTCAGCGCGGTTTTGTCCAGACGGTCCAAGGCAGTATTGATCGTGGTGACCGCCTTGCGCACGTCGGCCATCAGCACGCTGCTCTCGCGCGTGAGGTCTTCGATGCCGGTTTCGCGTTGTCCTTTGACGATCGATCCGGGCTCCAAGCGCTTCTGCAGGTCGGCCTCGGGCGACACCAGCACATCGACGAAGCGGTTCCCGAGCAGTCCGGAACTGCCAATGATGAATTTCGATTCCGCCGGGAGACCGACTTCCTCCCGGATGTTCAATTCGACTGCCACGCCCTGCATGGCGGGGAGGACAGTGGGATCCTTGGCCACATAGCCGATGCGTGCTCCGCCGAGAAGAACATCGGCGCCGGCCAGAAGTCCGCTGGCATTGGGGAAGTCGACTTGCAGACCGTAGAATTTTTGCAGGCCTTGGCCGAGGCGGCCGAAATAGACAACGAGAAACGCGACAACGGCCAGCCCGAAGAGGACGAAAAGGCCGACTTTGGTTTCGATGCGGGAGTCGCGGTTGTACATGGCTCAGGGTTGCTCGTGTGAACGGCCCTCTACGAAATCACGAATCACGGGATCCGTCGAGGCGCGCAATTGGTCGCAGGTGCCGTAGAAGTAGCAACGGCCCTCGTGCAGCAGGGCCACGTGGTCCGCGATGGCGAAAGTGCTTTTCATGTCGTGAGTCACCACGATCGAGGTGACCCCGAGCTTGCGCTGCAGGCGGCGAATGAGAACGTCGATGCTATCTGCCACGATGGGATCGAGTCCCGCGGTCGGCTCGTCGTAGAGCATGCATCGCGGTTGGTTGATCAGTGCACGGGCCAAAGCCACGCGTTTGCGCATGCCACCGCTCAGATTGACCGGCATTTTGGCCTGGTGCCCGTGCAAATCGACCATCTGAAGGGCCTCGGCCACCTTGCTTGTCACGATAGCCTCGTTGGTCTCGCCTCGTTCGCGCAGGGGAAAAGCCACATTGTCCGCCACGCTCATGGAGTCGAAGAGTGCCCCGTTTTGGAAGAGCATGCCCATTCCGCGCCGGACATCGGCCAGCTCCCGCTCCCTGAGTCCCGAGATGCTCCGGTTGTCCACTTTGACCGTGCCGGAGACCGGTTGCATCAAGCCGATAAGATGGCGCAGAAAAACGCTTTTCCCGCCGCCGCTGCGCCCGAGCAGGACGAGAGTTTCGCCCTCGTAGACTTTGAGGCTGAAGCCGCGAAGGATTTCCTGTCCTCCGATCGTCTGGACGAGATTCTCGACGGCGATGATCTCGCGGGGATGCGCGTGCTCGGTCATTTGCCGGCGGGGAAGAAAATGTTCAGGGTCATGGTGAGGAAGAAATTCACCACGAGGATACAAAGGGAGCCGTTGACAACCGCTTCGGTCGTGGCGCGGCCAACACCGACCGCACCTTCCCGCGCAACCAGTCCCTGGTGGCAACTGACGAAGACAATGACGACACCGAAGACCATGCCTTTGATCAGCCCCATCGCCACATCCCGTCCACCGGTGAAGTGGAGCATATTGTGGAGGTAATAAGCCTCGGAAACGCCGAGCACCTGGGTGGTCAGCAGGTATGCGGCTAGGATCCCCACACCGATGCATTCAGCCACCAGCAGGGGCATGGAGACGAGCATGGCTAGGAAGCGCGGGATGACGAGGTAGTCGACGGGATGCACGGCCAAGGCGCGGAGGGCGTCGAGCTGCTCGGTAACTTTCATGGTTCCGATCTCGGCCGACATGGCCGCGCCGACACGCCCGGCCACCATGAGCCCGCAGAGAACGGGACCGAGTTCACGGAACATCGAGACGCTGACCACCGGCCCGACGGCTGTGTCCATCTGCAGGCGGTGGAATTGGAAATAAGTCTGGGTGGCGAAGACCGCTCCGGTGAATGCCCCGGTGATGAGGACGACCAGCTGCGAGCGGAAGCCAACTTCATAGATTTGCTGGACAACGAGGCGTGGGCGGACCTGGCCGTGAAAAATCCCACGGATCGTCTCCGCCGCCAGCAACGCGAGGTCGCCTAGGTAACGGGCAAGGGAGAAAATCAACTCTCCGACGTAGCGGGCAGGCGCCATGGACGCGAAAGTTACGGATGGATGGGCTGGGTCGCCGACGGCGAGCTGGCCACTTTGTGGGTTTGCCCGACGAACAAAGCCTGGAGATCGAGTTTGTTGAAAATGCTGCGGACTTCCTCGAGCGAGAGGGCGGGATCGTCAGACTCGAGATAAATCATGTCGTGCAGCGTATCGACTTTGTAGCGCAGACCCGGCAGGGCCCCCAATTCCAAGTCGAGGCCCATCAGCTTATCCGGGGCCCGGACCCCGGCCGCGTAGACTTGCAGTTCCACCATCCTCCGAGTGTCGGAAGGGTTGCGCGCCGCGGCAAGAAGCAAGTGTTGGGGCAAGCGGCGGATTGCACCGGGCACACTCTGCGGATACACATGGAGGTTACTACCACCATGCCTAAGGACGAATCGCTACGCAAAATCCTCATTATCGGGTCCGGCCCCATTATCATCGGCCAAGGTTGCGAATTCGATTATTCGGGCGTGCAAGCCTGCAAAGCTCTCAAGGAGGAGGGCTACGAGGTGATTTTGGTGAATTCGAATCCGGCCACCATCATGACCGATCCGGAATTCGCCGACCGGACCTATGTTGAACCCATCACACCGGCGGTTATCGAGAAAATCATCGCCCGGGAAAAGCCGGATGCCGTTCTGCCGACGCTCGGAGGCCAGACAGCGCTCAATGCGGCGATGGAGTTGCATCGCAGCGGCGCTCTCGAGCGGTTGGGCACCAAACTGATCGGGGCCAAAGCGGATGCCATCGAGCGCGGGGAAGACCGTCTGATCTTCAAGGAGACGATGATCAAGATCGGCCTCGATGTTGCCCAGTCGGGAGTGGCTCATGACATGGAAGAAGCACGCCGCGTCGCGGCGGAAATCGGGCGCTATCCCATCATTATTCGCCCGGCTTACACGCTCGGCGGCAGCGGGGGCGGTATCGCCTACAACCGCGAGGAATTCGAGGAAATCGTGGCCCGCGGTCTGGACCTTTCACCGGTGCGGGAAGTGCTCGTCGAAGAGTCCTTGCTCGGCTGGAAAGAGTTCGAGGTCGAGGTGATGCGCGACCACGCCGACAACTGCGTTGTCATTTGCTCCATCGAGAATTTCGACCCAATGGGAGTGCATACCGGGGATTCTATCACCGTCGCGCCGATCCAGACCCTGACCGACAAGGAATACCAGGCCATGCGTGATGCCTCGTTTGCGGTCATCCGTGCCATTGGCGTCGAAACCGGAGGTTCGAACATCCAGTTCGCGGTCTGTCCGAAAACCGGACGCATGGTGGTTATCGAAATGAACCCGCGCGTCTCGCGCTCGTCCGCCCTGGCTTCCAAGGCCACCGGATTCCCCATCGCCAAAATCGCCGCGAAACTGGCTGTCGGCTACACGCTCGACGAGTTGCGCAACGATATCACTAGGGAAACGCCGGCCAGCTTTGAGCCCACCATCGATTATTGCGTGGTCAAGGTTCCTCGTTTCACTTTTGAAAAATTCCCGCTCGCCGACCCGGTGCTGACCACCCAAATGAAGAGCGTGGGCGAGGCTATGGCTATCGGGCGCACCTTCAAAGAAGCGATGCAGAAAGCGCTGCGGTCCCTCGAAACGGGCCGCTCCGGATTCGGGGCCGACGGTAAGGATGCCCCGCCGCTCAAACCTGATGGCACGCTCGACGAGGAAGCGTTGGAGAATAAAATCCGCATCCCCACAGCCGAACGCATCTTCAGTCTGCGCCACGCTTTGCTGGCCGGTTGGTCCGTGGAAAGAATCGCCGTCATCACCGGGATCGACCCGTGGTTTCTGCACGGGTTGGCCAAGATCGTCTCCGAGGAGGCCGGATGCCCGAAGAATCTGGCGTCTGTGTCTTGGCGCCGGATGAAGCGTCACGGCTTCTCGGATCGTCAGATCGCATATCTGACCGACTCGAGCGAAGAGGAGGCGCGCCAAGCCCGCAAAGCTGCAGGCGTCGAGCCGACCTACCGCTTGGTCGACACCTGTGCTGCGGAGTTCGAGGCCTACACTCCGTATTTTTATTCGACCTACGGTGACGAGGACGAGACGCGTCCCAACAACAAGAAGCGCGTCATGATCCTCGGCGGTGGTCCCAATCGCATCGGTCAGGGGATTGAGTTCGACTACTGCTGCGTGCATGCCGCATTCGCCTTCCGCGACATGGGATGGGAAACGGTGATGGTTAATTCCAATCCGGAGACCGTATCCACCGATTACGACACCAGCGACAAACTCTACTTCGAGCCGCTCACTCTGGAAGACGTGCTCAATATCTACGAGCGGGAAAAGTGCGATGCGGCCATCGTGCAGTTCGGTGGGCAGACCCCGCTCAATCTCGCGGCCTCTCTCGAAGCCCACGGCGTGAATATCATCGGAACATCTCCCGCGAGCATCGAGATGGCGGAGGACCGGAAACATTTCGCGGCCATGCTCGACCGGCTCGGTCTCAACGCAACGCAGGGCGGCACGGCGACAAATGAACCAGAGGCTCTTGCCGTGGCCGAGAGGGTCGGATACCCCGTGTTGGTCCGTCCTTCTTTTGTGCTCGGCGGTCGCGCTATGGAGATCGTCTACACACCGGAGGATTTGCGGCGCTACATCCGCACCGCCGTGAAAGCGAGTCCCGACCGGCCGGTGCTGGTCGACCGGTTTCTCGAAGATGCAACCGAGGTCGATGTCGACTGCCTGAGCGACGGCACGGACACCGTCATCGGTGGTGTCATGGAGCACATCGAAGAAGCCGGGGTGCATAGCGGCGACAGCGCGTGCGTTATTCCCAGCTTCTCGTTGTCAGCCGAGGTCCTTGCTGAACTGAAGTCCGCGGCCAAGGCTATGGCGCGGGAGCTCCATGTGCGCGGACTAATGAACGTGCAGTTCGCGGTGAAGGATGGAAAAATCTACGTGCTCGAGGTCAATCCGCGTGCTTCCCGCACCATTCCTTATGTGAGCAAGGCTATAGGCATGCCGCTGGCCAAGTTGGCCGCCAAGGTCATGGCCGGGCACAGCCTGAAAGAACTCGGAGTGAAAGACGACGTGGTTCCTGAGCACTACGCAGTGAAGGAAGCGGTCTTTCCCTTCATCAAGTTTCCCGGGATCGACATCAGCTTGGGCCCTGAAATGCGCTCAACCGGGGAGGTCATGGGACTCGATCCGGATCTCGGCATCGCCTACGCCAAAGCGCAGATGTCCGCCCAGCCCGCCTTGCCGGAGTCGGGGAATGTCTTCATCAGCGTGAAGGACGCCGACAAGCAACACGTTTTGCCCATCGCGCGGGAATTCGCCGAGGCCGGATTCAAGATCCATGCGACCCGCGGCACTCTTGGTGTCCTCCAAGCTGCGGGAGTTCCGGCCGAACTGATTTACAAACTCAGTGAGGGACGTCCAAACGTCCTCGATCTGATCAAGAACGGGGAGATGCAGTTCATCATCAATACGCCGCACGGTAAAATTCCCCGCCAGGACGAAGTGGCCATCCGCAGCGCGGCGGTGGCCAATCGTATTCCCATCATGACCACCTTGCGCGCCGCACGTATGAGCATACGGGCCATCAAGTCCATCAAGTCGGGCGGATACGGGGTGAGATGTTTGCAGGAATACGTGGCAGCGGGCCACCAGGCGACCTGATGTTGATAGGGCGGTCTATGACCGCCGGTGCCTTGTTCGCCGGTCTACGCTTCTTCCCAGCAGCGCGCTTGCAGGGCATCGACCGCCGCGTTGATTTCCGCCTGCTTCTTGCTCTGACCCACGCCGCGGCCGAGGTCCCGGCCTTCCCAGACCACACGGCAGACAAACTCTTTCAGGTGATCGGGGCCGGTCTCCGAGATGACTTCGTAAGCCGGGCTTTGCGTTGAAATCGCTTGGAGCATTTCCTGCAACTCGCCCTTCGGATTGTGTTCGGCTGGTTCGCGGACAAGCGAGCCAAGGTCGTCCCCGGCCACGCGGAGAACAAAGCGCCGCACAGTTTCCAGATCGCTATCCAAATAGATCGCTCCAACCAAAGCCTCGAAGGCGTCGGCCAAGGTGGACGAGCGTTCCCGACCGCGGCTGGATTCCTCCCCGCGGCCGAGCATGAGGTAATTGCCCAAGCCCATGGTGACCGCGTGCTTTTTGAGGCCCTCACGCGAAACGAGGCGGGACCGCAGCTTGGTCAGTTGGCCTTCGCTGAACGTCGGAAAAAGACGGTAAAGATGGTGCGTAATAACGAGTTGGAGGACGGCGTCGCCGAGAAATTCAAGGCGCTGATTGTCGAAGTGAAACGTTTTGCGCTCGAACGATAGACTCGGATGCGTGAGCGCTTCGGCCAAGAGGAGGGAGTTGCGGAACTTGTATCCGATATAGCGTTCGAGCGGATTCATGTGGGCCGCCAAATCGGTCGCGTTGAGTTCAGGTGCTTCGGCTTTCATCGGGAAGGTATTTGACCGCGGATTACACCTATCTCACGGAGGGCTTTCGGAAAGACAAGGACAGAGGACCGGTCGATGTGGCTGCTCTTCTGTGCCCAGCTTATCAGTGCCACTCGTGTCATCCGTGGTTAAAGTCCTTCGCATGAGCAAGCTTCAGCGCAACCCGCGCAGCAGGAGCTCCGCATTGGTCTTGGTGCGGTTGAGATTGCGTACCAGTGTTTCCATTGCTTCGACCGCGGGAAGTTCGTTCAGCTGCTTACGGATCACGATGACCCGCTCGAGTTCGTCGGGATGGTAAAGGTTCTCCTCACGACGCGTTGCGGATTTGGTGACGTGGATGGCCGGGAACACCCGCTGGTCGGCGATCGTCCGGTCGAGATGGATCTCCATATTGCCGGTGCCCTTGAATTCCTCGAAAATCAGGTCATCCATGCGACTTTGCGTTTCAACCAAAGCAGTGGCCACGATCGTGAGGCTGCCTCCTTCCTCGGTATTGCGCGCCGCGCCGAAGAAACGCTTGGGTTGCATGAGCGCTTTGGCGTCAACGCCGCCCGACATGATGCGTCCCTTGCCGGGCTGCAGGTTGTTGTAGCCGCGGGCCAGACGGGTGATGCTGTCGAGCAGGATGACCACATCCTTGCCGAGTTCGACCAGACGCTTGGCGCGCTCGCTGACAAATTCGGCCAGCTGCGTATGCCGCTGGGGTGATTCGTCGAAGGTGGAGCTGTAGATGTCCGCATCGATCGAACGGCGCAGGTCGGTCACCTCCTCGGGACGCTCATCAACGAGGAGAAGCATAAGCTGGACGTCCGGGGAGGTTGACCTGATGGCTTGTGCGATGTGCTTCATCAGGATCGTTTTCCCCGTGCGCGGGGGCGCGACAATCAGGGCCCTCTGGCCCTTGCCCAACGGGGCAATGAGGTCGACCGCCCGGGTGCTGAGGGTGGGTTCCTTGAGCGCCTCGAGCATGATGCGTTCCTGGGGAAAAAGGGGCGTCAGCTTGTCGAATGGAGCAGGGGGCTGCCATTCCGCGACGGGAATTCCCTCGACGGCGGATATTTCTTGAAGTCCGCAGTAACGGTCACGTTCGGACGGGGCACGCAGTGTTCCAGTGACCTGCAGGCCGGTTTGCAGGCCGAAATCCCGGACTAGCCCGATCGAAACAAAAAGGTCGTCCGGTCCGTGGGCCATGTTGTAGCAGGACCAACGGAGCATGGCGTGATCGCCGACGTCCTCGACCAGTCCTGTCGCTGTAATGGTCGCGCCAGCGCAAAGGAAGAAGCGGCAGAGATCGAAGACAAGGTGGCGGCGTGTTGCATCCGGCCGCAGGCGGAGAGAATAACGCTCGATGAGCGACAACAATGCGGCGTGATGCAGGCTCTGCAAGGCGGAGAGTTCCAGGTGGGCCCCGGCTACCGCGGCGGCATCTTCCGGAAAAGCGCCCAGAGCGTCTGGTTCTGTTGTTGTCAGCTGCATCGAGCTATTCATTCCGCGTTGGAAAAAGTGCATCAAGGAGCAGCACGCATTGCCGCTCCAATTCGGCCGGCGACCCATCGTTCCAGATCACATGATCGGCCAAGGCAACTTTTTGCCCGATCGGCCACTGGCTGGCAAGCATGGCGTCGATCATCTCCCGATCAAGCCCGCGATCGGCCAGACGTTGCTGTTGAACTTGGGGTGACGCAGCGACAACGATGGTGGTGTCAAAAGCCGTAGCAGCGCCTGTTTCAAAGAGTAGGGGAATATCGGCAAGCAGGCTGGTGCCATTTGCGCGGCAGTCCTTGGCGAGGCTCTGCCATCTTGACTGGACAACCGGGTGCAGAATGGACTCCAAACGGCGTCTGGCCTCCGGATTGCGGAAGACGATCTGTCGTAGTGCGGCCCGGTCGATCGGAGCCTCGGGGAGTGAGAACTCCAAGCGGATGGCCGAGATGACCTCATCGTTCGTGGCGAGTAATTCATGCACGCATGCGTCGGCGTCGAAAGCCGTCAGGGTCGCACGCCCAAGGAGAAGACGGGCGAGGGTTGATTTGCCGGTGGCGATGCCACCCGTGAGGCCGAGCAACATGGGTAAAAGTCGGGAGAGGAGAGGCGGAAGGTTTTCCGCTGGTTCGGCGCCGCCCTATTTCTGACGGAAGCCCTTGGCGTTGATGCTGGGCTTGCGCAGGTCCTCGGGCAGTCCGAGCGGTTCGACGATTTCTTCTTGGTCCGTATCGTCTTCGGGACGCAGGGGTTGTCCTGCCGCATCCATCAATCGTGCCGTAACAAAAACAATGAGGTTTTGTTTGATCTTCTGGTCGACCTCGGAACGGAAGAGGGTGCCAGCGTAGGGGATATCGCCAAGAACCGGGACCTTGTCGTTCACCTTCTGCACGTCTTCCCTGATCAAACCGCCGAGAGCCACGGTCTGCCCATCCCAGATGCTCACATCCGTGGTGACTTTGCGGACGCTGAAGATGGGTTGGTTGATGACGTTCTCGGTGAGGACGGTTGGGGTGAAGAACTGATTTGCGCTGAGGATACTCAAAGGGTCGAGAGCGAGACTGGCGGCGCCCCCGACCAGGTTCCGCTGAGGCGCGAGGATTGGGCTCCCGTAGTTGACGAAGCCATCAAAGTCGACGACCTCGGGGCTCAGTTTGAGATCGATGGTATAGCCGTCAGGTCCAACCACGGGTTCGACGACAAGGTTCACGCCGAGTTGGCGGGTGGTAAAATTCTCGGGGAAACTTGGCGTGACCACCGGGTCCTGTTCTTGAACAACGCCACCGACCGATGTGGATCCGCTACCCGTGTTTTGCGGCACTTGGGGAGGTGCGTAGTTCTCGGGATAGGGAAACTCGCGGCTGATGCTGATCGTGGCCTTTTCTCCGCTCTTTGTGGTGACCTTCGGGGCCGCCATGAGGTCGACGCCCTTTTTCTGGTTCAAAGCGCGGATGACCATCTGGAACTGCGGGTTGGTGAACACGCCTGAGATCGAGAAGAAACCGGGAGCTGGACCTGTTCCTCCGGTTACACCTGAATTACGGGCAAGGAGCGCGTTGAGGCTGTTGACCGAGACCGCTGCGTCGGGTCCGGTTCCGCTTCCACTGCGGAGACCGCTGGTGATGGAGTCGCCACCAACGACACCACCTGTGCCTGGGTTTACGAAAGGCCACTGGCCTGCCTGCCCTTGCGGAATAATCGTTCCGCCGCTGCTGGCCAGGCCGGAGTCTCCGATGGAGAAAGGCCCGAGGGCCCAATCGAAGCCGAGTTCCTTGAGGTTGTTCTGCGAGATCTCGACAAACTTGGCCTCGATCTCGACCTGCGTGGGCTGTGCACCCATGGCTGCGTCGACCAGAGATTCGATCAGATCGAGGTTTTCCATCGTGTTGCGCACGACCAAGCGGCTGGTTCCGGCGTTGAAATTCGCGCTCGTGCCCGGGGGGAAATCAATACCCTGCGACTCAAGAAATTCCTTGGCGCCCTGCCGCGCACCGAGGCGCGCGCCCCCTGTGCCGACCTGCCGACCTGCCACTGCGTCAGCTTCCGTGTCGCCTCCGGCGACGCCTGTGATGAAGCCGGGGGGCACCTTGAATTCGCGTTGCTCGAGCACGTCGGTAGGCTCGGAGAGAGGAACCAAGGACACGGCGAAAGGTTCCACCTTGACCTTCAAGCCGGCCAGAGTGGCAACGTAACGGAGAGCTTCGTAAAGAGGAACATTACTCAGGTTGAGAGTGATCCGGTTGTCGCCCGAGTAGAGGGGTGCGGCCGGCGCTTCGCCCTCCACTTCCAGCGCGGCGGAAGGCTGCGGTGCCGAGGCAGGCAACTTGACCACGATGTTGATGCCGCGGCGTTCCGGATCAGTTTCAGAGGTGTCCAAATCGCGGCTGCGCTGCTGCAGAAAACCGACTGCTTGGCGAACGGTGGCGTCGCGAAAGTCGACGCGCGGAATGATGATGCGGTTGAGGCGTCCGACCATGAGTTCGGTGCCGCGTCGTTCCTCGTCAAGTGCGGTGGAATCCGTGGTACGCGCCTCCACGAAACGACGCCTCGGACGCTCCCATGCCTTGTCCACCTGCCAGAGCATACGCGAACGCGTTTCGTTGTAAGCGCTGTCGTAGTAGCGCTGCTTTCCGACTTCGACCTGCTCCATGCCCCGGAAAGCGGCGGCATTGTATTTGTCGACACTCAGAACTTGCTCGTAACGCTTTTGGGCGAGGTCGTAACGGCCGGAATCGAAATAGCCATTGGCTTCTTGGAGCAGCTTGTCCACTTGCACACGGTCTTCGGCAAACTCCGGGGTAATGGTTTTGTTGAAGTAGTCGGGTTGCTCGAGTCGCGACAAAAAGACGGCAGCCGGCTGGTAGTTTGGGTTGTATTGCGGTTCAAGAACCTCGCGGGCCACGGCCTCCGCCTTCGCGTATTGTCCTTCGCTCACCAAAAACTCCGCGTAGCGGACGGCAGTGGAGGAGTAGCGGGAAAGCGCGCGGGCACGCAGAGAGCGCGTGGTCGGGCCGTCAGGCGTGAAGTCCACGGCTTGCTTGTAAGAGAGATAGGCCTGCTCAACGTTTCCTGCTTTGAGTGCGGCATCACCTCGGCGGAGAGCATCCTCGGCCAAGGCCAGTTCTTGCTGGCGGCGGGCAATTTCCCGGTCCGCATCGTTATCGATAGTGTAAAGCGGGGATTCTCCGCCGGAACCGGCATGGGCCGGTGAAGTACTCATGGCCGCAACGCCGACCGATACCAATCCAATGGCGAAAAGAAGCTTGCTCATTTTCCGGGCAGCGGCGGTTCAAGGGCCGCGGAGGCGGTATCAAGGGGCAGGTCGTCGACCAGTTCCACATCTCCCTCATCCATGACTTCCGCGACCAGCGGTTGGCCGGCGGGATCCATCAGGGTGGCGGTGACAAAGATAACCAGATTGCGTTTGATGTGCTGGTCTGACTGCGAACGGAAAAGCGCGCCGGCCACGGGCAGGTCGCCGAGCAAAGGTGTCTTATCATTGACCTTTTGCACGTCTTCCCGCATCAGGCCGCCGAGAACGACCGTCTGTCCGTCATAAATGTGCACGGAGGTGTCCACCTTGCGCTCGCTGAAGACCGGGTAGTTAATGACATTTTCCGTCACCACAATGCCGCGGTTGAGAATGGGCGAACCGTAGTTGATGAAACCCTCAAACTCCGTAACCTCGGGCACCAAGCGAAGGTCGATCGTGTAGTTGTCCGACCCCACTGTGGGAGACACCTCTAGTCGGACGCCGACGGGCTTCATTTTGAAGCTTTCCGGGGTGGCCGGGGTGATGGGTTGGGTGCCACTGCCGGTGGTTTGCGGGATTTGCGGTGGCGCGTAAACATCCGGATAGCGGAATTCTCTAACCACTTCCACCGTGGCGGTGGAACCGCTTTTTGTCGTCACCTTCGGCGCGGAGAGGACGTCGATGCCTTTCTTTTGATTGAGCGCACGAAGGACCACCTGGAACTGCGGGTTGGTAAAGACGCCGGCCAAAGCGAGGACGCCGGCAGCGGGCCCGAGCGGGCTGCCGAAGAGAAGCCCGTCGAGGGCGTTGCCGGTGACCGCAGTCTGGCCGCTGCGATTGCCGGCTGTGACGGGATTAACGCCGACCGGGACATCGGTGCCGGGATAAACAAAGGGATAGTTCGCTGTGCCTGCCGGGCCTACCGCGGTTGAGTTGAATTGATTGCCGGAGGTGCCGCCGCTGCCGAAGACGCCCGTCGTGCCAAAACCGAACTGTCCGAGGAGCCAATCAAACCCGAGTTCTTTCAGGTTGTTCTGGGAAATTTCGACGAACTTGGACTCGATCTCGACTTGGGGCGTGATTTCACCGGAGGAGCTTTCGACCAGCGCGTCCACCAGATCGAGATTCTCCTGGGTATTGCGGACAATCAGACGGCTGCTGCTCGCGATGAAGTTGGCGCTGGCGCCCGTGGGAAATTGGACTCCCTGTGACTCGAGATAAATTTTCGCACCGCTCTGGGCAGCAACGCCGGGTGTTTCGCTGCCGCCTCCGGACGGCGTGCTTGTGATGAATCCGGGCGGAACGCGGTATTCCTTGGTGATGAGTGTGTCCGTCGGTTCGCTCAAGGGAACGATGAGGACAGCGTAAGATTCGACCTTGAATTTGAGGTTGGCCAAGTTGGTGATGTAGGTCAGAGCTTCGCGCAGCGGCAGGTTGGCGAGATCAAGGGTCACCGTCTGCGAGGCAGCCGCTTGGTCGAGCTTCAAGACAATATTCACGCCACGCTCACCGGTCTCGACGGCTTCGGTATCAAGGGCCTCGGAGCGTTGGCGGAGGAACTCGATGGCTTCGCGCACTGTGGCGTCGGTGAAATTGATGCGAGGGATAACAATCTCGTCGAGCTTGCGGCTGATCGACTGCGTGCCTCGCGAGGTGAGGACGGGCTGCTCGATGACGGCGGCTGGCCCGAGGTCGACGCGGCGAACCGGTGTTTCCCATGCCTTGTCGACTTGCGTGATCATGGCGGCGCGGGTGTCGTTGTAGGCCGCATCGGCCACGCGCATTTTGCCCATGTTGACTTGCTCCATGCCACGGCGTGCGGCCACGTTATAGCGGTCGAGGCGCAACGCAGCCTCGTATTTGGCCGTGGCCTCGTCGAAGCGTCCGGAATCGTAAAGTCCTTGGCCTTCGTTCAGCAGGGTCTTCACTTCCTCCACCTTGGCCACGAATCCGGGCGTTACGGTCTTGTTGAAATAGTCCGGAGACTCGAGGCGGGCGAGGAGGCGTTGGGCGGGCTTGTAGTTCGGATTGTATTGCGGCTGAAGGATGACACTGACGGTTTCTTCGGCATCTTCCCAACGTCCTTCCTCGATGCGGGCCTCGGCCAAGCCCATCACGGCTTTGGAAAAACCGTCTATCGCGCTCGCTCTGAGTTCGCGAACATTGGGCGCATCCGGCAGGGCATCGACGGCTGCTTTGTATTGGGTGTAAGCCGTCTCGTAGTCGCGCTCCATGAGGGCAACTGAGCCGCGTTGCATGGCCTGGGGAGCATAGTCTTCGGCCAACTGCATGCGCTTGGCGATTTCGAGTTCGGCTTGGGCCTCGACCCCGCCGAAAGAGGCTTGGCCGCTGCCGGGGCCAGCCCATAGCGGGCTAGCCAGGCAGCATAGCAGCGATGCCGCGAGAGCAGAGCAGTAGGATCTCTGGTCGCGGAGCGTGCTAGGGCTCGGTTGGGGGCTGCGGCGTGGCATTGATCTCGAGGCGCGGAATACTTAACCGTTCGCCAGAGGCGAGATCCTGTATGGTGGCAGCTTCTTCAGATACGTCAACCAGCTTGTAACCCTGTCCAGGATCCAGTTCAAACTGCTGACCGGTGCGCAGGGCGACCTCTTTTCCTCCGCTTCGCGTATCCACCAAGGTGGCCAAGGAATACGGCGAGTCTTTGACCTCGCCCTGGGTTAGCTCGATTTTCAGGTTGTCCGCGGTATTCAACAGCGTGATGACCGGGACCTCCTCCTCGGAGTTGGTCTTGGGATTCAGGCGGTTGATCATGCGGGCCTCGACGAATTGGAGGGGGGTGGCCGTTTCGGTTTTGCGGCCATCGGGGCCGGTCTCGGACAGCGTGATCATCTCGCCCTTCTCGTAGAAGCGTGATTCGCCGGTGAGAGCACTTGGATCCTCTGCGCTGACCGTGTTGATTTGCACGCTTTTCAGATCGCCCTGCGGGAGAGATTCAAACTTGGTCCGGAGCTTGTCGATCTTCGTCGCCGACAAACGAAGTTTGGTCCACACCGGCGGCTTGGATGCATCGCTGACCGGACTGGCTCCCGCGCGGAATTCCTCGATGTTGGTAAACCCGTCGGTATCGGGATCTTTCCCTGCCAACTCCGGGTCGGTGTAATCCAAGCCATGCTTGAGGATCCACGCGTTATCGATGCCCGGATAGAGTTGCGCGTCGCTCTCGAAAATATCCACCAACTGTCCGTCGCGCAGGAGGTAGACACGGCTGACGAAGAGCGACCGGTCATACTCTTCCCACAGGCTCTTTGCAGGCGCGGCGAGTTTGCCTGCTTCATTTTGCAGGCGTCCCAGCACTTCGTTTGCGGCAAATTCCGCGCCCCGATCCCTGGGGGCAGGAGGTTGGTATTCAGATTGCAACGCGGAGAAGCTGCTCACTGCGTAGAAGGCAGCCGCGACCAAAAGCAGCCCCGAGAGCAACAGGAGCAATCGCCCGTAGTTTGCTTTGACGTAATCCATGGCGCGTTGCTGCTATTCTTTGTCTGCGGCCGGGGTGACCGAGACCGAGGCCAGACGAAGTTTTACGTTGAGGGTTTCTTTGCCGAACGCCACCGGAATCTGGCCGGATCCTTCGGTCGTGGCTGCCGTTTCCGCGGTCTCTTGGGTGGCACCTGCGGATTCCTTGGCCGGTGGCGAGGGGCTTGAGTTGGTCACGCTCACCAGACGAACCAAGACAACGGGCTGGGCGGTGATGATGGCCGAGAGCGCACCGCGAAAGGCCGACTGCTCGGCGACGAATTCCACGTCGAAAGGGGCCAACTCGACAGCCGCGAGTTGCGCTTTGGTTGGTGTATCCTGCTCCCCGGCGGTTTCGGGTCCTTCGGCGCGCAGTGGCGCGCGCTCGATGCCGACAAGTTGACGAATCCCGGATTTGAGGAGCAACCCGGTTACATTGGCGATTGTCTCAAGTTGCTGCCCGAGAACCGGCGCTGCCGCTTCGGGAGGCGGTTGGGCCTTGTAAGCCGAGAAACCAAGATAGAAATCCTCTGGCAGACTAACGCCGGCACTGGTGGCCGCCTTCTCCGCAGTCGCCGCCGCAGCGCTCAGCTTGTCTTGGAAATCACGGGGCGCAAGAGTCGGGTCGAGAGGTATGCTTTGACGAGCGACCTCGGCAGCGAGGTCACCCAGAATTTTGGCGGCCGATTCGGCCTCTTCCTCGGCTGCTTTGAGATTCGCCTCGTTCGGGAAAGGCTTGGCCGACTGGAGACTGGCCAGCGAACTGTTGTTCGAGGCAAAGGCATCCGTCTGCTCGATGAAGGCTGTGTGTTGCGTGTAGGCGAAGTAAAGGCCAGCGAGCGTGAGGATGGCCGTGGAGGCAACCAGGGCGCCGACGAAAGGATTGTCTTTGAACCAGTTCATCACAGGGGGATGGGGGTTTTCAGGGGCACGATGAGCCGGTATTCATAGGCCCACTCGTCGCCGCTCTGCGCGGCGCGGAGATCGACGACGGCCTCTTTGTTCTCATCCGTGATGCTGAAGAGCGGCGACTCGGAGAGCTTCTTCACGAATTCATCGACCACGGCGGGGCCGGCCTCGTTCTCCAAGTAAAGTCCTTCGACCCTGAGTGCGGTGACCGCTGGTTTTTGTTCTTTGCCGCTTTCGCCGCTGGCGTTGTCTTGTTCGTTCCCGCCCGGTTTGTCCGTGCCGCCTTCGGCAAAACCCGCAACGTCGGGATGAGGAGAGAGTTTGGTGATCCAGAGAAATTTTTCGGGCTGGCTTTGGTTGAGCGCGTTGATGATCTCCGCCCAACCTGTGCGGAGGATAGGCAAGGCCACTAGGTCCGCCCCATCCTCCAGCAATTGGTCACGCTGCTTGGTGAATCCGGCCATGCGATCAGCAGTCTGCTGCAGGGGGGCAATAGACGATTGGACCTGCTCGTTGAGTCGCGCAAGCGTGCTTGTCGCGCTCTGGTAGTAGAGGCCCAGCAACGCGACCGAGGCCACCAACCCGGCTGCCGCTGCTACGAGGAAGGGCCGGTGCTTGGTTGCCTCCTCCGATCGAAGAAGCGAGGCGGCTTGGAGGCTGACGCCGAGGGGGCACTCGGTGCCGAGTTCGCGCAACGCCACGCCCACGCACTCTCCGAGACGATGGGCCACACCGGCCACGGAAGATTGATCGACGCCCGCTCCGACCGAAATGCGGCGAAGTGGATTGAAGAACTCGATGGGCAAGGAAAGTTTCTCGTTGAAGAACTCGAGGGTGTAAGGCATCGACGCACCGCCGCCGGCGAGAAAGACCCGCATCGGCGCGGCACCTTTCTGGGTCGTCCGGTAGAACGTGACGGAACGCGTAATCTCGTTGTGGATACGCGTCATGACCGTGCGGGCAATTTTCCCCATTTCGGCGACGTCCTCGTTCTTGGCGCCGGAATAGTTGCCGGGAGGAGGGATCAGGCCCTCGACGCGCTTGAATTCCTCGACGTCGCCGAAGCTGCGCGGCTCGAACTTTTTGTGCAGGGCGGCCGTGATGGAATTGCCGCCGACGGGCAGGGTGCGGATGAAGACGTCCTGTCCTTCGACAAAAATCAGGTTGGTGGCTCGCGCGCCGATGTCGATGAGCAGCGAACAACCTTGGACGTCGGGATAGTTGTAGCGGAATGCGTTGTAGAGCGCCGTCGGGGAGGTCTCGACGATCTGGGGCGTCAACTTCGATGCAGCGAGGACCTCGACGGTGGACTCGAGTGCGTCGGTTTTGGTGGCGACGAGAAGGGCATTGATCTTGTCATCACCCTTGTCCGGCAGCACCTGATAGGTCCACGCCACTTCCTCGATGGGATAGGGGACATTTTGCTGTGCTTCGAAAAAAAGAACCTGATCGATCTTGTCGGGCTCGACCTTGGGAATCTGGACAAAACGGGTGAAGACGCCCTGCGAGGGGATGGCGCATCCGCAGGCACCACCTTTCCAAGCCAACTGCGTTTTCATTTCTCCGAGCACCACCTTGAGTTGTCCGAACCGCGAACCGTCCGCCGCGGGGTCGGGGATCAGGTCCGATTGGGCAAAGCCCGTGAGCGTGATCCCACCGCCGACCGAAGGCTGGAAGACCGCCATGGTGACGGTCTGCATGCCGAGGTTGATGGCGGCGGCGCGGTCGGGCTTCTTCATCAAACGAGCGGGGAGGGATTCTCTACACCTCGCGGCATCACATGCCGGCCGGGCGGGTCTTGATCGCCTCGTAATAGTCCCAAACCAAAGGAGCAAACGGTGTTTCGTTTTTGTTCAGAACATAGCCGCTGACCTGCTGGAGTGGGCTCCACCATTGGCCGCGCCCTTTCCAGCTGCCCTCGGCAACCAACTGTCCCTGCTTCGTGATGGTGATGCCGACATCCTTGATGGCAGAGGAGGCACTGGTCGGCAGTTTGCCTTCGAAAAAACGCTCCAAAGTCCGCGGGCTGATATACATGACGGAATTCAGCGCCTTCGCATTGGGGATAGCGACGTGAGTCACCGAACCCGTGAGCAGGGTCCCGTCCTTGTTCTCGCGGTTCGGGTTGTTCAGAAGGATGAAGTAATTGATGGTGACCTCATCGAGGAACTTCGCGTTCTTGTCCTTGGGTTGCCAATCGAAAGTGACCTCGACTTCGAGGAAGTCCTTGTTCTTGGTGATCCGCTTGTTTTTGGGGCCGAAGTTCACATTGTATTCCGGCGTGGTCACCAGATCGGGCGTGATCTTGACGATGGCAAATTCACCGCCGGTGGTTTGCGCGATGGCGGCCGCGCCAAAGGAGAGCGTGCAGAGGGCGAGTAGGAGGGATCTTTTCATGGGTGTGTTGAGTTGATTTCGAAGCTAGCTGCTCGTTGAAGCGGAATCGAGAAATTCCGCTTCAACGGGCCCCTTTGCCGAAAAGGACGACCGGCACGGTGCGGAGGAGGATGCTCAAGTCGAGTCCGAGCGACCAGTTGTCGATGTATTGCACGTCGAGTCTCACCCACTCGTTGAAATCCTTGACGATGTTCCTTCCGCTGATCTGCCACAGGCAAGTCAACCCCGGCTTCATGCTCAGCCGCCGGCGGTGCGCGGTCAGTTCGAAGTTGTCGACCTCGTAGATCGGCAGGGGGCGGGGCCCGACCAGACTCATCTGGCCGAGGAGCACATTGAAGAGTTGCGGGAATTCATCCAAACTCGTACGCCGCAGCCAGGCGCCGAAAGCCGTGATCCGCGGATCCTTGTCGATCTTGAACACCGGGCCGCTCATCTGGTTGAACGCGGTCAGCGCGTCGCGCTCCATTTCCGCTCCGGTGCGCATGGAACGGAATTTGTACATGGTGAAGGGCCTTCCATGCCGCCCGGCGCGGCGCTGTGGGAAGATGACCGGACCGGGTGACGTCAACTTGATGCCGATGGCGATGAGCAGAAAGAAGGGCGCCAAGAAAATGAGCGCAACGAGGGCGATGGTGCGGTCCATCAAGTTTTTCACCAACATGGCCCAGGACAATTCCGGGGTGACGCGGAAGACAAGCATCGGCGTGGGGCCGAGCGAGTCATAGGTCGGACGCGCGATGGACGCCCGGAAAAAGTCCGCCGCCACCCACGCCTCGACGCCCTCAGTCTCGCACGCGGCGATCGCCTCCTGCATGCGCTCGGCGTGATGACTGTCGAAGGCAAGGACGACGCGGCCGATGCTGTGCCGGTGCATCGCATCGACCAGTGCCCCGACGTCGTGCTTCTCGAGATCGATCCGCTCGACAATATCGATTTCCAGGCGCTGCACCGGAGTGAGGGTCGCGACGATTTCCTCCATGCGTGCGGCATTCCCGGCAATGATGATCCCCTCGCCATGGGCCCCGCGCCGCAGGCGGCGTAGATAGAAGTCACGGTAGATGGCTTCCCGGACAATCAATCCGAGCGGCGCGAGCACGATGAACAAAAGAAAAGCGGAGCGACTCGGGATGCTCAGCTTCATGAAAACCACGCAGGCCCCGAGGATGAGCCCGAGCCACACTCCGGCGTAGGCAATCTGACCGAGCGACCGGCGCACGGATTTCTCCAAGGGATATTGGTAAAAACCCTGCATCTCGAGCAGGAGCGGACCGAAGAGCGCGACGACGAGAAACATCCAGAGAAAACCCTCGAGCGGCGGAATCTCGGGCAGCACGTCGAAGTCGATGATCTGGTAACGGCGCAGCGCGTAGCCCAGATAAAGGGCCAGCGCAAGGATCACACCGTCCGCGATCTGGTTGAGTTGCAGTGAAAGCTCCTGTTTGCGGGAAATCATGCGATCGACCGCCGCCCTAGCCAGTTCGGAATGGCCGAAGGGCGACGAAACTGCAATATAGGCAGATAACCCGCGTGAGTTCTAAAAAAAACACATCCCGCGCGGCCACCTTGGTCGTGGCTACCGCTCATACGGAACAAGGCTTGCGTCAGGCTCGTCGGCTGGGATCCGGGGCGGTCGGTTTTGCCGAGCTGCGCTTGGACGCCTTTGCCAAGAGCCCCGGCCTCGTGAAGCGGACGCTTCCGGGTATTACGACGCCCATTTTGATCACGGCCCGCCATCCTGCGGAAGGGGGCCTCGGGCGGTTGGGCATCGCTTTCCGTCGCGATCTGCTGGCGGAATTTTTGTTGCATGCTGATGCCGTCGACGTCGAGTTGCGCTCCGTCACTTCAATGCACGGTGTGTTGCAAGAGGCGAACCGTCGCGGTGTTCTCCGGGTGGTGTCATTCCATGACTTCCGTGGCACACCAAGCCTGCCACGTCTCCGCGAGATTGTGCGGCGGGGAGTCAGGGCCGGCGCCGACATCGTGAAAGTAGCGGCGCATCTCCGCACTCCGAATGATTTGGCCGCCCTGCTCATCTTGCAGGGCACGACGAAAGTTCCGCTGGCCACCATGGGCATGGGTCCCTTGGGCAAAGTGTCCCGACTGGTGCTGGCGGCCGCAGGTTCGCGTTTGAATTACGGGTATCTCGACAAGCCGCAAGTGGGCGGCCAGTGGCCTGCGCTCGAATTGGTCCGTCGCCTCGAGGAGGCCCTGCCATGACCGATTGGAGCAAAGTTGCCTTGGCCGGTGAGTTGGTGCCCGACGAAATTCGTGAAGTCACGAGGTGGCTGCTCGATGAGAGCGTCGCAGCCGAGGACAAGGCGGATTTCCTCGGCGCACTCCATCGTCGCGGAGAGACACCAGCCGAAGTTGTGACGCTGGCCGACACCATTCTTGGCCGTGCCGTTCCCTTCGATGTGCCAGCGGACCTGCGCCCGGTGATCGACGTGTGCGGAACGGGGGGCGACAAGCTCGGGCTCTTCAATGTCTCGACCGCGGTCATGTTTGTCGCGGCCGGCGCGGGTGCCCGGTTGGTCAAACACGGCAACCGCGGGATCACCTCGAAAAGCGGCGGAGCCGACGTTCTCGAGGCCCTCGGCGTTCCGGTCGATCTTTCCGTCCCGCTTCTGCAGGACATGCTCGGTGAAGCTGGCGCCGTCTTCTTGTTCGCGCCGTGTTTCCATCCGGCGTTCAAAGCGGTCGCCCCGGCTCGGAAACTTCTGGCCGAACGCGGACAGCCCTCCGTTTTCAATATGCTCGGGCCGTTGCTCAATCCCTCGCGCCCCGAAGGTCAACTGGTCGGGGTTTTCAACGAATCACTCGTCTCACTCTATGCCGACGTCCTGCCGGGGCTCGGCCGCAGTCGCGCGTGGGTGGTTCACGGACGGGCAGGGGAGAGCGGGGTGATGGACGAAATTTC
Source organism: uncultured Verrucomicrobiota bacterium (assembly GCA_903953565.1). GTDB lineage: Bacteria > Verrucomicrobiota > Verrucomicrobiia > Chthoniobacterales > JACTMZ01 > JACTMZ01. Next base: position 84,982 of record CAJBKE010000004.1, read on the forward strand.
CACTCTCGGGCCAACACTCATCGCCAAAGTTTCGCCCGACGGCACGGTGTTGCGTGAAACCGTGCACCCCACCGACCTCGGTGTAGCTACGGCAAATGTCGACGCGCTTCGCGGCGCGGATGCGACGGCCAATGCACGGCTCCTGCTTGATATTCTTGGCGGTGAGCAGCGCGGCGCGGCGCGGGATATTGTTCTGGTCAATGCTGCTGCGGCTCTTGTCGTCGCGGGACTCACCGAGGACTGGTCGGAGGCGATGGCCCGCGCCGCGGAGTCGATCGACAGCGGGGCGGCGTCCACCGTCTTGCAGCGCATGCGCCGCATAGCCGCAGCTTAAGACGACAGGGCAGAGTTTCCGAAGCGGCTCTAATCGTCTGCGGGCGAGGACGCATTCATGATCTTGACCCAGATAGGAAGAGCGAGAGTCGCACCGTAGCCCCGGTCCACAATGCGCTTGGGCTGATCAAAACCGACCCAAACGCCGCAAGTGGTCTGCGCATCCCAGCCGATGAACCATGCATCTTTGTAGTCGTTGGTTGTTCCAGTTTTTCCCGCGGCCTCGCCGCGGTATCCGAAGGCCGCCGCCACTTGCCCTGTGCCCCGGGTCATCGCCTCGCGCAGAATGTTGGCGGTCAAGCGCGCCACATTGGCTGGCAGCATGCGCCGCATCGATCCTCGGTAACGGTAAAGCACGCGTCCCTGCGGATCCTCAACACGGTCGAGAAGATGGGGTGTCGGAGCAATGCCGTCATTGGCCAGCGCGGCGTAGGCGGCAGTGAGAGCGCGCAGCGTGCCACTGAACGATCCGAGAAAAATGGACGGGTATTTCGGGACATCGGCTCCAAGTTCCGCTGCGAGGATGTTTTCGCGGACACGCTCGATGCCCGCGATAGCGCCGACGCGCACGCTCATCGTGTTGCGCGAAAGAATCAGACCGTCCTTGGCCGGCAGCATCCCGCGGTAGGTGTCATCGCTGTTGGACGGGTTGTAGTTGCCGTAGGCTTTGGGCAGCTCACCCGGACTGAGGCGGTTGTCGCTGATTGCGGTCTGGGGGTCGAGGCCGGCAGCAAAAGCCGTGGCGTAGACAAACGGTTTCACCGAAGAACCGATCTGACGTTCGGCAAAATAGGCGCGGTTGAATTTGCTCGAAGTGTAATCGCGACCGCCCACCAAGACGCGAATACCACCGCTGTGATTGTCGAGAGCCATGGCGGAGGCTTGGAGGTAAGGCGTGCCGCCACGGCTTTGCGGATCGACAAATTCGGTGTCGGCTTTCTTTTGGTGCGGATAACCTGGGCGCGCTTCCACCTCGGCGAGTTGCTCGTCGACCGCGGCGACTGCGGCACGCTGCATGTTGCCGTCGAGTGTGGTGTGGATCTTGAGCCCGGCGCCGTCGAGCACGTCCTGCGGAAGAACCCTTTCCAGTTCGCGCCAGAGCAATTCCATGGCCCAATCTTCCTGCGGAGGCGCCGGTTTTTTCGCGGCAAGCATCACCGGCTCGGACTGCGCAGCGAGGCGCTCGCCGGAAGAGATGTAGCCTTGGTCCTCCATCTGCTGTAGGACGATGTTGCGCTGTTGCAGAGCGCCGTCGGGGTCGCGAAAGGGCGAGAGGCGATTAGGGCTGCGGATGAGGCCGGCGAGCAGTGCCGACTCGGACAAGGTGAGGTCCGCCGCCGGCTTGCCGAAATAGTTTTGCGCCGCCGTTTCGATGCCGAACAGGCCGGAGCCGAAATAGATACGGTTCATGTAGTGCGTGAGGATTTCGTCCTTGGAGAGGACCGCTTCCATGCGCAGGGCCAGCGCGGCCTCGAGAATTTTGCGGTGCATGTTTTGCCCGCCAAGCGGGAAACTGTTGCGGGCCAATTGCTGGGTCAGCGTGCTGCCGCCTTGGCGGACGCCGCCTGCGGCCAAGTTGGTAATGGCCGCACGGCCGATGCCGACAGGATCCACACCGAAGTGCTCGAGAAAGCGCCCGTCTTCGCGGGCGATCACGGCGCGAACAAACCACGGGCTCACTTTGTCCAATGGCACCGTGCGGCGGTTCTCGCCAGACAAGCGCGTGTAAACCTGGCCGTTGCGATCGATGACCAGGGAACTTTCCGGAATACGTCCAACCTCGCGCAGGTCGAAGGTCCATGCCCAAGCGAGGTAAAATGCCCCGACCAATCCCCACAGCAGAAGACAAGCGACGATGAGCCGCCCGAGGCGCCGCGTGCGTTGACGGTGCTTCCTTCGCTTCCGCGCGCGCGGCCGCAGCAGGCTGATGCGGTGGGCGCCGGGATGGCGGGCGGATGATTTATCCCTCGGCATGCTGGGGAGGACTCTATCACTGAAGCACGCGGCGTCCCCGCAAAAATACGCTTTTCTCCGGAGCGCGCCCCATCCAGCGTGGAGCCGCTATGACTGACGCAAATCAATCCAAATCACCCGGCTGGACTTTGTTCCAGGGAATCCTCCTCATCGTCCTCGGCGCGCTGGCAATTGCCTTCCCGCTGTTCGGCACCATCGTGGTCGAGCAGCTCTTCGCCGCTCTCCTCCTCATTGCCGGCGGCTATGCCTTGGCCGCGGCCCTCGGTCGCAAAGACTCAGGCGCTGCATCGCGTCTGGTTTCAGGCATCTGGGCGGTCCTGACCCTCGTCACGGGCCTGCTCCTCATGTTCCAAATCGGCGCTGGCATCCTCACGCTCACCATCCTGCTCGCGGCTTACTTCGCTGCGCAGGGCATCGTGACGTTGATTGCCGCGTTCAAATTCAGCGGCACCGGCACGATGTGGCTCATGATTCTGAGCAGCATCGTCTCCTTGGTGCTGGCTTGGATGATCTTCAGCGGATTCCCCGGATCGGCCACCTGGTTGCTCGGCCTGCTTTTTGGAATCAACCTGATCTTCACCGGTTTCTACTTCCTGTCGATGTCGTCGACACTCCGCGCACCCATGGCGTAGACCCACCGAATCACCAACGCAGAACCCGCGGAGCAATCCGCGGGTTTTTTATTTGAGCGGCCAGACCCAAGGGATGATGACAACGGCGCCCACGAGATAAAGCAGGTTCAAAGGGAGGCCAATGCGGAAGAAATCACCGAAGCGGTAGCCGCCGGCGGAATAGACGAAAGTGTTGGTCTGATAGCCGATCGGGGTGGCGAATCCCGCGCTCGAACCGAGGATAATGGCGACGGCAAAGGGGCGCGGATCCAAGCCTAGTTGCAAGGCGATGCCGATCGCGATGGGCATCATGAGGACGACCGTCGCGTTATTCGACAAGACTTCGGTGATCACAACGGTAAGGATATAAATGACCGCGAGCATGGCGATCGGCTTCCAGGCCTCGCTGAACCACCCCGCGGAGATGCCAACGAGGTTCTGGGCAATGTAGTTTGCCGCGCCCGTGGTTTCCATCGCGACGCCCAAGGCAATCGTCGTGTAGATGAGGAACATGAGCGGCCAGTCGACCGATGCATAGGCCTCGCGCGGCTTGATCGCGCCGGTCACCATGAGCAAGACGCAGCCGGCGATCGCGGCAATTTCAATAGGCAGAAGCTCGAATGCCGACACCGCAATAACGGCGGCCAGCGTGGCAAAGACCAAAGGCGCGCTCGCTTTCTGCGCGGACGTCGGCACACGCGTCCGGTCGAGCAGCAGCAAGTCGCTGCTGCGACGCAGTTGGTTGATGCTGGCCTCGCTCCCCATGAGAAGCAGCGTGTCACCGGCTTGCAAGGGCACGGACTCGAATCCACGGCTCAGATTCAGTCCGCGGCGGTGAACAGCGAGCACGACCAAGCCAAAGCGTTGGCGGAAGTTGATGTCGCGGATGCTGCGTCCGCTGATTTCCGATAGCGGGCCGACGATCGCTTCGGCGAGGTGCGTCTCGTGAGCCGCGAGAAACTGGCCGGCTTTCCCACTCTCCGCTTTCAGGTTGACGCCCTGCATTCCCAGGATGGCAGCCACACTTTTCGGTGCGCCGGCAATAATCAACTGATCTCCCGCCTCGAGACGCAAGCTGTCGAGAGGTTCGAAGACGGGCTCGCCGCGTCGGAGCACCTCAATAATGCGCATTCCGGCGCGTGGACCGAACCCGGCATCGAGCAGGGTTTTGCCCACAACCGGCGAATTGTCGTGCACGATGGCTTCAACGGCGTATTCGGAGATGCCTTCCTCTCCGCCGAGGTCCTCAGCGAGAGTCTTGCGCGCAGGAAGAAGCTTCGGCGCGGCCCAGACCGTGTAGAGCGTTCCGATGATGGCCAGGGGCAGTCCCACCGCCCCGATTTCGAACATGCCCAGCGGCTTTTGCCCCGCGTCGGCGAGGAGCCCGCTACCGAGAATGTTCGTACTCGTGCCGACCAATGTGCAGCAACCGCCGAACACTGCCGCGTAGGAAAGGGGAATCAGGAAAATCGAGGCCGGAACGCCCGCGCGTTTTGCCAAATGGATGGCCACGGGAAGCCCGACGACAACGACGGGGGTGTTGTTGATGAATGCCGAAAGCACACCGGCGCCGAGCATCATGATGAGCAAAAGCCCGCGCGGGCCGATGTTGCCGACACGCTCGAGTGCGACCAGTGCACGGCTTATCGCACCGGTTCTCTCCAGCGCGTAAGTGAGTACGAACATCGCAGCGACGGTGAGCGGAGCTGCGTTGGCGAAGACCTTGAGCAACTGGCCGGTTTCCGGAAAACTGCTGACGCCGGGCAGGCGCGAGATCAGGAGCAAAATCGCGAAAACAACCAGACCGGTCAGGTCCAAAGGCCACCGCTCGCGCACGAATTGCACGAGGGCAAATGCGACAAGCGCAAAGACAACAGCGATTTCCCAAGTCATGACCGCGGCAAAAATGCCCGCCTGCTCATTTTCTGGCCAGCCCGAAATGCCTGTGCGTTTGCCCTTGCCCGCGGGATCCTCATGACTGAGGTTGCGCTGCATGAAGTGGTCATTTCATCTGGCGCGGATCGTCGGCATCGACGTCCGTGTCCACGTCACCTTCGTCCTGCTCCTCGCTTGGTTCGGATACGTCTACTACGCCGATGGCGGGCAAGCCGCGATGTTTGCCGGCCTTTTCTTCATCATCCTGCTCTTCGTTTGTGTCTTGCTTCACGAGTTCGGCCATGCGCTGGCGGCCCGCGCTTACGGGATCAATACGCCGGATATCACACTCCTGCCCATCGGAGGTGTGGCGCGTCTCGAGAGGATGCCGGACAAACCTTGGCAGGAATTGGTGGTGGCGCTGGCGGGGCCTGCGGTGAATGTTGTCATCGCCTTTGCACTTTACGTGGTGATCGGACGTGTCTTCCACCTTGGCGAGTTGGAGCAAATCGCCGAAGGCGGGGGCAATCTGCTGACGCGCCTGCTGGCGATCAATGTTATCCTGGTCGTGTTCAACCTGCTGCCCGCATTTCCCATGGATGGCGGCCGGGTCTTGCGTGCGGCCTTGGCCATGCGGATGAAACATGCGCGAGCCACCCAGATTGCGGCGACGGTCGGACAGTTCGTTGCCGTGATCTTCGGGTTGGCCGGCCTGTTTGGTGGTAATCCCTTTCTGCTCTTCATCGCCGTCTTTGTTTTCCTCGGGGCACGGAGCGAAGCCTCCTATGCCGTGTTCAAGGAAGCCGCGGATGAGACTCGCGTCGGCAGCATCATGCATCCAATGGGGCCGGTTTTGTTTCCGGGAATGAGCGCATCGGAAGCGGCGCAGTTGGCGATCGGAGGCAACATGGGGATTCTTCCGGTCGTGGAGCGCTCCCTGCGTTTGCTCGGCGTCGTCCCGACGGAGTCCCTGGCCAGCGCCCTGCGCTGGGATCCACAGGCGAAGATCGACACCCTGCTGCGCCATGATTTTGTCAGCGTCAGTGCGGAGTCCACCTTGTCCCAAGTCTTCGCGCGGCTGCGCAGCGCGCCGCAGCAGGTGTTTCCCGTCACCAACGCTTCGGGCGAATTGGTCGGGTTGCTCGCGCGTGAGGATGTGGCTACTGCTCTCGGCGTGGCGTCGCAAGGCAGTGATTGAATTTGCCCAGCGGCAAACATAGGTTCTAGTCTAATTATCGAGCCCCCAGAACCGCGCAAAGCCGCGGCCGGGGGCTCTGACATTATGATATCCGGTTTTCCCGCTCTGAGCGCCGCCGAAGCCGCGGCCCTGATCGACCATGACGATGTGGTCGGATTCGGCGGGTTCACCCCCGCAGGTTCGCCCAAGGCAGTATCGCGGGAAATCGCGGCCCGCGCCATCCGCGAGCACGAGGCCGGGCGCCCGTTTTCCATCGGGGTCATCACCGGGGCCAGCACGGGTCCTTCGCTCGACGGCGTGCTGGCGGCCAGTGATGCGGTCAAATTCCGCACGCCTTACCAGAGCGATCCGGAACTGCGCAAACGCATCAACACCGGCAAAACACAATTTTTCGACATGCATCTCTCGCAGTTGCCGCAAGCCGTGCGCTACGGCTTTCTCGGGGAGATGGATTGGGCCGTGGTCGAGGTCTGCGATATCCGGCCGAACGGCGAGGTGACCTTGACCAGCAGCGTGGGTGCCGCGCCGACCTTTTTGCACAAGGCAAAGCGTGTTATTTTCGAGCTCAATCACCGCCATCCCGCGGCGTTGCGCGGGTTCCACGATATCTACGAGCCGGAGGACCCGCCGACCCGGTCGCACATTCCCATCTACCATCCGGCCGACCGCATCGGCACGGAGACGATCATGGTCGACCCGGCCAAGATAGCCGGTGTGGTGGAGACGGACCTTGATGACGAAGTCAGCGCTTTCGACCAACCAAACGAGGTTACGCGCCAGATCGGCGAGAATGTCGCCGCTTTTCTCGCCGCCGAGCTTCACGCGGGCCGCATCCCCGCCGACTTCCTTCCCATCCAGAGCGGCGTCGGCAACATCGCCAATGCCGTCCTTTCCGCCATGGGCAGCCATCCCGGGATTCCCGCGTTCACCATGTATACGGAGGTCATCCAAGACTCCGTCATCCATTTGATGAGGGAAGGCCGCATCAAGTTTGCCAGCGGTTCCTCGCTCACCATCAGTAGCGACGTGATGCGCGACCTCTACCGGGATCTCGAACAATTCCGCGGCAAGCTGCTGCTGCGTCCGCAGGAGATCTCGAACAACCCCGAGGTCGTTCGCCGCCTCGGCATCATTTCCATCAATACCGCGCTGGAACTCGACCTTTACGGTAACGTCAACAGCACGCATGTCATGGGCCGCCAAATGATGAACGGCATCGGCGGGTCGGGGGACTTCACACGTAACGCCTACATCTCCATCTTCACCTGCCCGTCATCGGTCAAGGGCGGAAAAATCAGCCCGATCGTTCCCATGGTTTCGCACCTCGACCACAGCGAGCACAGCGTGCAAATCGTCGTTACCGAGCACGGCGTGGCTGACCTTCGTGGCAAGTCGCCGCACGAGCGCGCCGGCCTGATCATCGACCGGTGCGCCCACCCCGAATATCGCGAGCTGTTGCGCCGCTATCTTGCGCTGGGCGGAACAGCCCACACCCCGCAGAGCTTCGACAGCGCCTACGCATTCCATCGGGCTTTTCTCGCCGAGGGCGACATGCGCAAGGCGGTCATCACCGCGCCCTGACAAGGCCCGCTCCGGCCGAAAATCTTGCCCCAGCGAGGCCTTTTGATTGCCTCGTCCAGAAGGGGAGGGTATGATCCCGCGTTTTTGAGCACCGCAACCGCCAGCACCAACAAAGCAAAGCTCTCCCTGCCGGGGCGGCCGGAGGTCGAGTTGCCCGTCATGGTCGGCACCGAGGGCGAGCACGCCATCGACGTGCGGGCCCTGCGTGACCAGAGCGGCTACATCACCTACGACGACGGTTTCGCCAATACCGGTTCCTGTAGCAGCAACATCACGTTCATCGATGGCGAGAAGGGGATCCTTCGCCATCGTGGGTATCGCATCGAGGACCTGGCCAATGATTCGATCTTCCTCGAGACCGCCTACCTGATCATTTACGGCGAGTTACCCTCGTCGAAAGACCTTTCCAAATTCCGCGGACGCATCGCTTCGAGCGCCTCCGTGCACGAGAGCATGCGCCATTTCTTCGAGGGGTTCCCGGACTCGTCGCATCCTATGGCCATTCTCTCGGCCATGCTCAATTCGCTCGGCTGTTACTACCCCGAGATGACCTCGCACAAGAAGCAGCTCGACGAGAATCATTTCGATTGGGCGGCCGCCTTGCTCATTTCCAAAGTTCGCACGCTGGCTGCGATGTCCTACCGCACCAAGCGCGGCTTGCCATTCGTTTACCCGCGATGGGACCTGCGCTACGCCGCGAATTTTTTGCACATGATGTTCTCCGAGCCTTACCGGGACTACAACCCGAAGCCGGAAGTGACCGACGCGCTGGATCTTATTTTGCTACTCCACGCCGACCACGAGCAGAACTGCAGCACGTCCACCGTGCGCATGGTAGCTTCCAGCGGGGCGAATCTTTTTGCCAGCGTCTCCGCCGGTGTCAGCGCCCTTTGGGGCCCCCTCCATGGCGGTGCCAATGCCGCGGTTATCGAGATGCTCGAGGAGATCAGCGCTTCCGGTGATGACGGACACAAGGCGATCGAGGCGGCGAAGAAGGGTGAGCGCCGCCTCATGGGCTTTGGTCACCGCGTTTACAAGAACTACGATCCGCGCGCCCGCATTCTCGGCGAGGCGGCCAAGAGGGTTCTCATCTCCATGGGGATCCAGGATCCGCTCCTCGAGATTGCCCAGCATCTCGAACAGGCGGCTTTGAGCGACGACTACTTCATTTCGCGCAAGTTGTATCCGAACGTCGATTTCTACAGCGGCATCATCCTGCGGGCCATCGGCATCCCGGTGGACATGTTCCCCGTGATGTTCGCCATCGGCCGCATGCCGGGATGGATCGCCAACTGGCGTGAAGTGGCCAGTAACCCGAAGATGAAAATCCACCGTCCCCGCCAAGTTTACACGGGACGGACGGAACGCGACTACGTCCCGATCGAGAAGCGCGGCGAGTAAGCGCTTGGTGGAGGGACAAAGATCGCGCCAGGACGGCGCGATCCACCGGGGACAGTTCAGAATTTTCTGGGGGTGCGGCACCTCCGCTCCGTCTAGATCTTTGCCTTGTGCGGGATACGTTCTTGGGTAGGGCGGAGCCTCCGGACCCGCCGTGCGGTGACGATCCCGCCGCGCCGAGGACGTCGCGCCCTACCGGCGACTAGCCAGTCGCAGCACACACTCGCCAGCGCGCGTGTGTGGGGCAACGTGCGGTCGTGCCGCGAGTCGGACGACATGACTCGCCATATCAGACCGCCATGACATTTCGACAAAGCTCTATTCCGCTTTTTCCTCGGCGGCTTTGTAGCTGATGACCCAAGAAGGGTCTTCAACGAGGAACTGCGGTTTTCCTTTGTGAAAGGAGAGCTGCCCGATGAGGTCCACAGTCGAGTCCTCGGGTAGCTTCCGCAGCGGTCGCAGGGCCTTCGAGTTGCGATTGGAACTCCAGAGGGCGTATTCCTCGCCGCCCACCTTGATGGTGAGGGGGCGGCGCGAGGAAATCGCTCCCTTCACGCGGAAGAACTCACCGGTGTGTTTATCGAACTCGGCGGCGATCTTCGTGTTGAAGACCGGCAACTCGGATGCTTTGAGGCGGTCGAATCCAACGGCCAGTGGCGTGTAGTCATTGGCCGGCGTGCCCGGATCGGACAACTCCAGACGTTTTGCTTTGTCGTTGTCGCTGACAATGCGGGCACGGAAGGTCACAGGATAGTGGTCACTGAAGCCGGAGCCTCCACCGAAGTTGCTCCAACGACGCGGAAGGTTGAGCTGTGTAACCGCATTGACGCCTTGCAGAGCAACTGGGGTGAACGAATTGTCGACGTATTGAACTCCGCTGTGATCGTAAAGTCCGGGCGTGATCATAGCCTGCATCAAAGTCCCCCAAGTCCCGTCATAGTGGTCCGAGCGTCGCTCATCCGCGGGGAGTTCGTACCAGAGGTTGTAGAGTGAGTAATTCGTGGCACTGGCCGTCGTCATTTCGTCGCCCTGTGATCCGAGAACGTCGTTGATCCCCGTCTTGCCCATTTGCGGGTAGGCCTGGCTCTGGTTGTATTGCGAATTGAAGTCACCGGTGACGATCACGTCGGCCGAAGGATCCGCAGCAAAAATCGCGTCGAGTCGTTCGCGGAGGGTCTTGGCGTTGAAGCGGCGGGTTTGCTCGGAATCAAGGGCGCTGGCTCCGGATTTCCAGTGGTTGACGAAAATGGTGAGGGGATGCCCTTCAACCTCGAGCTCCACCTCGAGCACATCGCGCGCGTCCGGGGTGGGATGGCTCTTCACCGCCTTGATCGGGAACTTGCTGAGCAAGCCGTTCTTGTGGCCCTTTTTGTGCACAGCGCGGTCCGTGGTGGCCATCGCCGCGAAGTCGGGTGCATCGGCGCCGATTGCGACCTGGTAGCCCGTCATTCCTTGATCGCCGAGATACTTGAGGAGCAGAGCCTCAGATGGCAGGCCGCGGACCTCGTCATTCAGGTCCGAGGTCAGCATTTTTTCCACTGTGGTGTCTTTGTATTTCTCTAGGAACGCGGCGTAGTCCGTCACCTTGGAGTCGGGCGTGAAGTCCAACTCGAGCTCGTTGAGAGCAATGATATCCGGGCCGGCCCCGTCGTTGAAGGTCTGCAAAACTCGGGCGATGCCTTCCATCTTGCGGAGCATCTTCGCCGGAGAGTAGGCGTTCGCCTCCCCGGTTTCCGCGTAGTCATCGAAGATGGCGACCTTGTCGGCATCGAAGAGATTTTCCACGTTGTAGGTGACCACCGTGAATTCGCGCGCATGGGCGACCGAGACGAGGGCGGCTGTGAGCAGGGCCGCCCGAAGGGCTGAGTTCATCGCAGCCACGGTCGTCACTTTGCGGGCCCTTGCAAATAAAAATCCCGTCCCGCGCGGACGCGGGACGGGATGGCGGGAGGGAAATTCCCGTTTGATCAACTGAGAGCGGCTTGAGCCGCCGCGAGGCGCGCGATGGGCACACGGAACGGTGAGCAGCTGACGTAATCGAGCCCGATCTCGTGGCAGAACTCCACGCTGTCCGGGTCGCCGCCATGCTCTCCGCAGATCCCGAGCTTAAGCTTCTTGCGCGTTTTGCGTCCGAGTTCGCAAGCGATTTGCATGAGCTTGCCGACGCCCTGCGTGTCGACGCTGGCGAACGGATTCTTCTTCACGATCTCCATTTCCTGGTAGACCGGCAGGAAGCTGCCGGAGTCGTCCCGGCTCATGGCCAGTGTGGTCTGCGTGAGGTCGTTGGTGCCGAAGCTGAAGAACTCAGCATCCTCTGCGATTTCGTCCGCGACGAGCGCGGCGCGCGGGACCTCGATCATCGTCCCCACGAGGTAGTCGAACTTGACCTTCTTTTCCTTCGCGACCTCGGCGGCCACACGGTGGACGAGTTCGGTCTGAAGTTTGAGTTCCTTGGTGAAACCGGCCAACGGGATCATGACTTCGGGGCGGACCTTGATGCCTTTTTTCTGCACCTCGGCTGCGGCCTCGAAGATGGCGCGAACCTGCATCTCGGAGATCTCCGGATAGCTGATGCCGAGGCGGCACCCACGGTGTCCGAGCATCGGGTTGAACTCGTGGAGGTCGTGCACGCGTTTGGCGATTTTGTCGGCGCTAATGCCGAGCTTGTTGGCCAGAGCGTTCTGCTGCGCGTGGTCGTGCGGCAGGAACTCGTGGAGCGGCGGGTCGAGCAGGCGGATGGTCGCGGGCAGGCCCTTGAGCGCTTTGAAGATGCCGATGAAATCTTCGCGTTGGTAAGGCAGGAGCTTGGCCAGAGCGGCTTGGCGGTCTTCCTTTTTCTCCGCGAGGATCATTTCGCGGATGGCGTCGATGCGGTCGCCCTCGAAGAACATGTGCTCCGTGCGGCACAGGCCGATGCCGATGGCGCCGAAAGCGACAGCGTTGGCCGTCTGCTCGGGCGTGTCGGCATTCGTGCGGACCCCGAGGCGGGTTGCCTTGGAGCACCAGCTCATGAGCTGCTCGAAGCCCTTGTAAACCTCGCTCTTCGCAGGGCTCAGCGATTTCTCGACGAGGACTTGGACGATTTCCGAAGGGGCGGTCTTGATTTGTCCGTCATAGACCTCGCCCGCTGTGCCGTCGATCGAGAGGTAATCTCCCTCGTGGTAGGTGTGGTTGCCGACCTTGAGCGTCTTGTCGTGGTAATCAATGTGGAGCGCACCGGCGCCGCAGACGCAGACCTTGCCCATCTGGCGGGCGACGAGGGCGGCGTGCGAGCTGACCCCGCCGCGCGCGGTGAGGATACCCTCGGCCGCGATCATACCGCGCAGGTCTTCGGGCGATGTCTCGACGCGGACGAGGAGGACTTTTTCACCTTTGTCGGCGGCTTCGACGCAACGTTCGGCATTGAAGTAGATTTTACCCGAGGCCGCGCCGGGACCGGCGGGGAGCCCTTTGGCAATGACCTTGGCCGCCTTGACCGCGTGGCGGTCGAAGATGGGCGCGAGGACCTGGTCGAGCTGCTCGGCCGGCACGCGGTGCACGGCGGTTTTCCAGTCGATGAGTTTTTCTTTCACCATGTCGCAGGCGATTTTCACCGCAGCGAGACCGGTGCGTTTGCCGTTGCGGGTCTGCAACATGAAAAGCTTGCCGTCTTCGACGGTGAACTCGAAGTCCTGCATGTCTTTGAAATGCTTCTCGAGGGTCTTCTGGACCTTGAGGAGCTGGCGGTAGGCCGGCGGGAAATGTTTTTCCATGCCGATGACCGCTTCCGGCGTGCGCACGCCAGCCACGACGTCCTCACCCTGCGCGTTGACGAGGAATTCGCCGTAGAGGACTTTGGCACCGCTGGCCGGGTCGCGCGTGAAGGCGACGCCGGAACCGCTGGTCTCACCCATGTTGCCGAAGACCATGCCCTGCACGTTGACCGCCGTGCCCCATTCGTGGGGGATGTTGTATTTGCGGCGGTAGACGTTGGCGCGCTCGTTGTTCCACGAGCCGAAGACCGCACCGACCGCGCCCATGAGCTGCTGGCGGGGATCATTGGGGAAAGTTTTCCCGGTGCGCTCTTTGACCAAGGCCTTGAAGCGTTTGACCATCTCCTTCAGCGCCTTGGCGTCGAGCGCGGTGTCGCCAATGTGCGGATCCTGAGGGAAAAGTTCGGCTTTGAGTTCTTCAATGACCGTCTCAAACGGCTCGTGCTCCTCGCCCGGACGCTTCTGCACACCCATGACGACGTCGCCATACATCTGGATGAAACGGCGGTAGCAGTCGTAGGCGAAACGCTCGTTGTTGGTCAAACGCGCCAGACCCTCCACCGTGGCGTCGTTGAGGCCGAGATTGAGGATGGTGTCCATCATGCCCGGCATCGAGTCGCGGGCGCCGGAACGCACGGCGACGAGCAGCGGGTTCTCCACGCTGCCGAATTTTTTGCCCATGGATTTCTCCATTTTGGCCACGGCGGCGTCGATCTGTGCGTCGAGCTGCTTCGGGTAGGTGCGCTTGTGGTCGTAGTAGTAAGTGCAGACTTCGGTGCTGATGGTGAAGCCGCAGGGCACGGGAAGTCCGATGCGCGTCATTTCACCGAGGTTGGCGCCTTTGCCGCCGAGCAGCGCTTTCATCGTGCCGTCGCCGTCCGATTTTCCGTCACCGAAATAGTAAACGTATTTGCCTTTGGTTCCTGCGGTCGTCTTTGTTTTTTTGCCGCCCTTTTTCTTCGAGGTTTTGCTCATGAGTGTGGGTAAAATTTAGTTGAGAAAGAACGGAGAGGATTATCCGGCGGGGCGGGCGGTGTCAATTTCAGCCGCAGATTTCGCGGATGCCGGCCCGCAACGCAGCCACTGAGCTCTCCAACTCCGGCCCCGTGAAGCAGAGTGGAGGCATCAAAACCAAGGTGTCGCGGATCGGCCGAGTGAGGAGTCCGTGCCGCCTTGCCGCCATGCAGATTTTCGCGCCGGTTTGGTCCTGCCAAGGAAAGGGCGTGCCGTCGGGCCTCGCGATATCGATGCCGGCAATGAATCCGCACTGGCGGGTGCCGGAAACGTTCGGTTCGGTAGCGAGACCCAGCAGCAGCTCCGCAAGATGGGTGATCTTCGGCTGAAGCCGCTCCAGCGTCCGCTCTTCCTCGAAGACTTCCAGGTTGGCCAGCGCCGCGGCGCATCCCAGCGGATTGCCGCAATAACTGTGACCGTAAAAAAGCGTTTTCATCTCCGCGTAGTAGCCGAGAAAGGCCTGGAAAACTTTCTCCGTCGTCAGGGTCGCGGCCAGCGGCATTGTTCCGCCGCTCAGACCTTTGGCCAGGGCGATGAAGTCGGGAGCAACATCCTCATGTTCGCAGGCAAACATCTCTCCGGTGCGACCGAATCCCGTCATGACTTCGTCGAGCAGGAGAAGCACACCCTCGCGGTCGCACCAGGCCCGCAAATCGCGCAACAAGCCCGGCGGCCAGGTGCGCATTCCGCCCGCACCTTGGATCAGGGGTTCGATGATCACGCCGGCCAATGACGCTTTGGTCGTGGCATCGAGACTCTCCAGCGAGGCAAGATCCGCCACATGCGTCACCGGAAAACTCAGCGGAGCGAAACGATCTTGGAATGCCGCGATCCCGCCGAGGCTGGCCGCGCCGGCCGTGTCGCCGTGGTAGGCATGATCGAATGCCGCGAAGCGGCAACGCTCCGAATGACCCGTCAGCTGATGGAATTGCACCGCCATCTTCAGCGCTACCTCGATGGCCGTGGATCCATCGTCGGAATAGAAAACGCGGGTCAAAGTTTCCGGAGGGAAGAGGGCGACCAGCCTTCCCGCCAACCGGATGGCCGGTTCGTTGGTCGTCCCGAGGAAAGAGCTGTGCGCGAGTTTTCCCGCTTGCGCACGGATGGCCGCGGTGATTTTCGGATGCGAGTGACCGTGGATGTTGGTCCAGATGGAACTGTTGCCGTCCAAGTATTCGCGACCTTCGCTGTCGATTAGCACGCTTCCGCGCCCTTCGGAGATGACGAGCGGATCGTATCCGGGGTCACACCAGTCGCGCATCTGGGTGAACGGGTGCCAGATATGCTGCTTGTCGGCTGCTTGCAATTCGCTCGTGCGCATGGCGCGTGAGCATAAACGGCGCCAACGGCATGGAAAGCGCTTCCCGCTGGTTCTAGACGTTGGCACGTTTTCGCGGAAGCACCTCAGAGCAAATCCGACGAATCGGACTTTCCATCATGGGGCTGCTTGTGCCATAGCCATGGATCGTGGTCGCAAGTCTTGGCAATTACACCATTGAGCGGGTGAGGGGATTGGGCGACTTCGCCCTCTTCATTGCCAGTTCGCTTGGTGCCGTTTTTGCCACGCGGCGACTGCCGGGGCGGGTTGCTCGCGCTATCTACGAGCAGGGCTTCCGATGTTTGCCGGTGATCCTCATTGTAGGCACCTTCACGGGGCTCGTCCTTGGTTTGCAGGGTTACTATGTGCTCAACCGCTTCGGGTCCGAAGGACTGCTCGGTGCCCTGGTGTCGCTCAGCCTCGTGCGCGAAATGGCTCCCGTGCTCGCGGCTTTGATGCTGGTTGGACAGGCGGGTTCTGCCTTGGCCGCGGAGCTTGGTATCCAGCGGAACTCCGAACAGATCGCGGCACTCGACACGATGGGCGTGAGTAGTCGGGGATACCTGGTCACGCCACGGCTCATCGCCTCGATCTTTGTTTATCCGGCACAGACAGCGCTCTTCGTAGCCGTCGGGCTTTGGGGGGGCAGCTTGTCGGGCTCATTGCTCCTCGGGGTGGATCCCGGGCTCTACTGGGCGGCCGTCGATCGCGCAGTTGAGAGCGAAGACGTGCGCGAGTGTCTGATGAAAGCCGTCACGTTCGGCTTGCTCACCATTTCCATCTGCGCGTATTGCGGCTTCCATGCCCATCGCACGCGCCGCGCCACAGGTGCCCGGGCCGTCAGCGCGGCAACGACAAAGGCTGTCGTTGTCTCGAGTATCGCAGTGTTGACCGCGGACTACATCATCACCTCGTTGCTGGTCTGACCCGTGAGTGCCGCCACTGCCAACCATGCTCCCGCCGTGAGCGATACGATCCTTGCCGTGGACGGATTGCGAAAAAGCTTCCAGGGCCGCGAGGTGCTCCGCGGCGTGGGCTTTGAAGTGCGCCGCGGGAGCGCGTTCACCGTGCTCGGTCCGAGCGGCGCGGGAAAATCCGTCCTGCTGAAGTGTCTGGCCAACATCGAACAGCCCGACGGCGGACGTATTTCGTTCGAGGGCCGAACCTTGGACTTTTCCGATCGACGTATGCGCGAATCTTTCCGCCGTCGGTGCAGCTTTCTTTTTCAAGGAAACGCGCTCTTCGATTCCCTCACTGCTCTGCAGAATGTCGCTCTCCCGCTCGAGCAGACCACGGATCTATCCCGTGCGGAGATCCGCCGGCGCGCCATGGAGGCGCTCGAACAGCTCGAACTCCACGAGTATGCCGATCATTACCCGGCAATGCTTTCGGGTGGCATGCAGAAACGACTCGCCTTGGCGCGGGCCATTGTCACCCGGCCGGAAATGGTCTTTTTCGATGAGCCGACCGCCGGCCTCGACCCGCTCCGCCGCAATGCCGTCTTCGTCATGATCGCCAAATACCAGGCGGTCTTCGGATTCACCGCGCTGGTCGTCACGCACGATTTGGTCGAGGCTCTCGTGGCCAGCAGCACGGTTGCTTTGCTGCACCAAGGGGAAATTTGTTTTTGCGGGACGCCGGATGAATTTGCTTCCTCGCCCCATCCGGTGGTTGGATTGTTCCGCGATAGCCCGGATGCCTTGCGGTCCACCTTGGACGCTCTGCGCCGCGGCTTGAGCCCTTCCGAAAAACAAGAATGAGCAGAGACAAAAAGTTGGAGTTCGGCGTGGGCCTTTTCGTGCTCCTCGGTCTGGCCGGGTTGGCCTACTTGACGATCAAGCTCGGCGCAGGCGCGCTGCTGGGCCGCGATACCTATCCGGTCGAAGCGCGTTTCGCCAACACCGGAGGGCTGAACAACGGCGCAACGGTCATGCTGGCGGGGGTCAACGTTGGCCGCGTCGAGGGAATCAGGCTCGAGCCGGCCGATTTCAGCGCCATCGTGGAAATGCAGATCCGCACGGCGGTCCAGCTGCCGGCGGACACGATGGCCTCGATCAAAACGTCCGGTCTGATCGGTGATAAATACGTTGCGTTGTCGCCCGGGGCGGATGAAGAATTATTGGAGCCTTCTGCCCGTATCACCATGACCGAGTCTGCCCTCGAATTGGAATCCCTCATCAGCAAAATGGCCTTCGGTAGCGTCAAGGAAGGAAAGGGTGATGAGCCACCCGAAAACTCTGAGGAACAAGCGCCATGAAGTTTCTCATCTCTGTCTCCCTGCTTTTGCTTCTCACGCTGAAGCCTGTGGTTGGCGCTGCGACCGCCGATGCCGAGGGCGCACTTCGCACCGCGGTCGATCAAGTGCTTGCCGTGACCGAAAAATCCAAAGGCGGCCGCGGCATGGCAGAACAACTCCAGCCCATCTTGGTCCGCCACGTTTGTTTCGAATCGATGACCCGCCGCGCCGTGGGTCCGGGTTGGAAACAGTTCACCCCGCAGCAAAAGGCCGAAGCGACGGCGCTCTTCACCAAGCTCATCATCCGCAGCTACAGCGATAAGTTCACCCCCGGACAACGCCCCGAGATCAAATACCTCAAGGCATCCTCACCCGGCGCCGGCAAGGTCGAGATTCCGACCAGCACCTTATACAAGGGCAGTCGCTACACGATTACTTACCGCCTCGAGGACCGCGGCAAATGGCTCGTTACGGATATTCTGGCGGAAGGCGTCAGCTTCGTCGCCAACTACCGTGCGCAATTCGACGAACTGGTCAAGAAGGGCGGAGCCGGCGCAGTCCTTGACTCGCTCAAGCAGTCTGTCAGCCGCACCTGATGAAGTCGCAGTTGCCGTTCGTCGCGGGCTTGCTGGCGCTGGTTTTGGCCGGATGCGCCGCGCGAGAAACAGACGCAACGTCCGCGCCGCTGGCTCCATCTGGAAAGTCTACCGTGGCAGCCAAGGACTCCATTGTCTCCGCATCCGACACATCCTCGGACGATGACTGGGGCGATACGGCGGAGGTCAAAGTCCACGATCCCATCGAGCCGGTGAACCGGGGCGTGTTCTGGGCCAATCACCAGCTCTACACCTACATCGCCAAGCCTTTCTCCACGGCTTACAAATTCGTCCTCCCCGACATCGTACGCAAAGGCATCCGCAACGCGTACGAGAACGTCCGCTTCCCGGTGCGCTTTGTGAACCACACCCTTCAGGGACGCCTCGACCGCACCGCTCAGGAAACCGGCCGGTTCGTTGTGAATTCCACTGTCGGGGTGGGCGGGCTGATGAAGCCGGCTGACAAAGTGCCGGCTCTCGCCGAGGTGCCAAAAGCTGATACCGGGCAGACGTTCGCCAAATGGGGGGTTCCGCACGGACCTTATCTCGTGTTTCCCGTTCTCGGGCCAACCAGCACACGGGATTTGGTCGGAACTGCCGGCGACACCGCGCTGAACCCCATCGCTTGGCTCGGTTTCATCTTCGGTGGCGCTGCCTGGACCACGGCGGTTTCAGCTCCGTCCGGAGCGCATGGCGTGCCCGACCGCATGGACACCTACGATATGGCGACCAAGGATGCACTCGATCCCTACATCTCCGCCCGGACCGGCTACATCCAATACCGCAACGCCCAAACAAAAAAGTAGCCCGCCTTTCTCGGGTAGGGCGCGGCGTCCCCGGCGCGCCGCCAACCTTTTCCTAGGAAGCCCAGGGCACAGCAGCGTCAGCTACCCGCCAAATCTGCCAGCATTTTGTCAGCGAGCAGCACATCCTCGTGCGAGGCGCGCCTGCGTTGGTATTTGCGCCAAAGAATATCCCTTAACTCTTCAAGATCAGAACGCTCCGGGGTTTCGTAATAAGTCCACTCCGCCTCGTGCTTCAGCTTCGATTGCAGCTTCCAGCGGCCCTGATTCTTGACCGCACGGACTTCGCGCTTCTCGCCATCCTCCGTGCGGTGGGTCCAAACATGCAGGTTGCGCATGAGAGTGATTGAGGAGAGAGCGGTGATTTTTGGCAAGGAGGATTGACGGCGTCAGCCAAGAACCATATCAAGAAATCACGTTCTTTTGCATGACAAGCATCCGGATTCGTCCGGATGAGACCGATTGGCAGACCAAGGGAAGGCCGTGAGAACCGGCCACAGTTGCGCTGCGGTATCCGGTAACAATCCTTCATCCCGCGTCAGCGGGAGCAAAGTCAGTCCGATTCCTATCGGGCGAAGGCGAGGGGAGAGGCGAATGCGCGGGCATTCATAGACCGGGAGTCCGAATATCTTCCTGCCCATCCTCGACGCGCACGCAGCCGGGTGGCCGCGGGCGAAAAAACTTCATCGCAAGAAATGAAGCGTGCGAGAGTGGTCTTTGCTGATCGTTCCACCGCGGAACGCCTCATCAGAGTCTCTCTTGCCACCAACAACAAGAAAGACAACTGATGAAAAAATGGATCGCAGCCGCTCTCGCGCTGCCTTTGTCGTGTCTGCAAGCGCAGACGCAAATCAACAGCTTCGATAACATCCAGTATTGGGTCGGATCGGGGCAAAACCATGCCGCCCTCGTCCTGCAATGGAATGACGGACCCGATCCCGTCTCGGTTGCCTGGGGCTACCGCTGGGATGGCGAGGCCACGGGAATCGAAATGCTTCGTGCCATCGCCGGAAGCACGCGGATAATTGATCCGGCGGGAGATCCTGTCAGCTCAGTCTCAGGCGCGGACGACCGATTGAGCCTTGGTCTGGTGGAATACAGCTTCGGATTGTCCGTTCTTTCTCTCGAATACGCGCCCAGCCAAGGAGGGCTGCGGACACAGAGCGACTGGTTCAACGGATACTGGGAGTATCTCATCCGTGGCGGGCGGTTCGAATACTACGACTGGGCGACAAGCGGCACCGCGCTTTACGATGTCGCGGGATCAAGAATCTACGCATCCAACGCTTGGACCTCTTCTCCGATCGGCGCCGGTGATCGGCCTTTGATCGATGGTGCATGGGATGCGTACAGTTTCGCGGCGGGATTCACTACCCGGACTGTAGGAGATCCCGTCGCGGCAGCCCTGCCGGTGCCTTTGACGTCTTACGTTATGGAACAAGGCAAACCGAGCATTTCGGCTCGCACCAAGACCGGCTTCTTTTACCAACTGGAATACAGCGAGGAGACCGCGGGCCGGTGGACCCCCATGGGAGAAAGCGAGCCCGGGACCGGCGGGGAGATCATTTTTCGAGATGAGAGCTCCGATCTACCTTCCAAGCGTTTCTACCGCATTTCCGTGCGACAAACGCCGTGAAAAAGGAACCCGCTTTCACGCTTGTCGAGCTCGTCGTCGTTGCCGCAACGACGGTCATCCTTTGCGCTGTGGCCGCTCCGGCGGTCTGGGGCGCTTATAAAACATCCTCACTGGCCGTGTCCGCCAACAATATCCGACAACTCGCCGCTGGAGGGGCCGCGTATCTCGGGGACAACAACTACCGATTCTGGCCCTATCGCCGGGACGGCGAAGTGGATGGGACCAAGGGTGCTATCTGGTGGTTCGGATTCGAGCCCGGCAAGAGCCTGGGCAAACCCGAAGGGCAACGCACCATCGACATGGACCACGGTCCGCTCGGCCCCTACGTCCCGCGCAACATTGCCCCGGATCCGAGCTTTGGTTTCGCCGGCACGCCCTTCAAACCGAAATACAAGCACGGCTACATCGGCATCGGCTACAATGTGATGCTGTCCGGGGAGAACGGATGGACCCCGCGCGGTGGTCTGCCATTGCGCTACTGGGACCTCCAACAGCCGGACAAGACCGTGGTCTTTGCCACAGCCGCCCAAGTGAACACCTTCCAAAAACCGGCCAGCGCGCGGAACCCCATGATCGAGGAGTTTTACGGCTTCGACGACGATCGAGGCAAAATTCCCTCCGTGCACTTCCGCCACAACGGGCACGCCATGGTGGCTTATGCCACCGGCTCCGCCGGGCTGATCAAGATGAACGAAGCCAGCATGGACCGCCGCGCGCCTGAAGCCAATGTTGGGCGCCTTTCCCCTGAGGTGCTCCGCTGACCGCGCGTCATAGCTGCCTTTGCGGTTGACTTGGCGCGCGCCGGGGAAACTATCTCCCTTCACCCACATCACCGGAAAACCATGAGATTCGACACCCTTTGCCTGCACGGCGGACAGCAACCCGACCCGACGACCCTTTCCCGCGCAGTTCCTGTCTACCGCACCAGCTCGTTCGTCTTCAAAAGCACTGAGCACGCGGCCAATCTCTTCGCCCTGCGGGAGTTGGGTAACATCTACACGCGGTTGATGAACCCCACTACCGACGTCCTCGAAAAGCGCGTGGCCCTGCTCGAAGGCGCGCCCGAAATGGGAGGGCTTGGAGTCGCTTCCGGCACCAGCGGCGTCTTTTATTCGATCATCAATCTGGCCTCGGCGGGTGACAATATCGTCAGCGCCCGCAACCTCTACGGCGGCACTTACACGCAATTCAACGACATCCTGCCCGCACTCGGCATCACGGTGAAATTTGTCGACTCGAACGACCCGCAGAATTTTGCCAAAGCAATCGACGCCAAAACCCGAGCCATCTTTGTCGAGACTGTATCGAACCCGGCACTGGAAGTGGTCGATCTCGAGAAAGTCGCCAAGATCGCTCACGACCACGGCATGCCGCTGCTGGTCGACGCGACATTCTCCACGCCGTATCTGACGAAGCCTCTCGATTTCGGGGCGGATATTGTCATCCACTCTCTGACCAAATGGTTCGGCGGGCATGGCACCGGTATCGGTGGCGTGGTCGTGGACAGCGGGCGCTTCAACTGGGGCGCAGGCAAACATCCGCTCTATGACAATCCGGACAACAGCTACCACGGACTCCGCTGGGGCCATGACCTTCCGGTGCCGCTCGCCCCGCTCGCTTTCATCCTGCGCATGCGCACCGTGCCGCTGCGCAATCTAGGCGCTTGCATCGCACCGGACAACTCGTGGTTCTTCCTGCAGGGCATCGAAACGCTCCCGCTACGCATGGAGAAGCATTGCGCCAACGCGCTGGCCATCGCCGAGCATCTGAAAACGCACAAGGACGTCGAATGGGTCCGTTTCCCGGGCCTGAAGGACGATCCCTACTACGATCTCAACAAAAAGTATCTCCACGGCAAAGGAGGCTCCATGGTCGTCTTTGGCATCAAGGGTGGCGCGGATGCCGGCAAAAAGTTCATCGAATCTCTGAAGATCTTCTCGCACCTCGCCAATGTGGGTGATGCCAAAAGCCTGGCTATCCACCCGGCCACTACCACCCACTCGCAACTTAACGAGGACCAGCAACGCGGGGCGGGCATCACGCCGGAGCTCATCCGTCTCTCCATCGGCATCGAGGACCCGGCCGACCTGATCGAGGACATCGACCAGGCTCTGGCCGCGGCGAAATAGGCCCCATCACATGAGCAAAGGCGTCGGAGAGGTTAAAACGAAGTTTTTGACCTTCGGCAGCGCGGACGAGCCCTTCGTCACCGCGGGCGGCGACTCATTGCCCGGCGTGACCATCGCGTACGAGACCTATGGCGAACTTAACGCCGACCGCAGCAATGCCATTCTCCTCTTCCATGCTCTGAGCGGAAGCCAGCACGCCGCGGGAACAAACAAATCTGTGCCCGGCTTGGATGGACGATGGACCGAAGAGTTACACGTCGGCTGGTGGGATGGTTTTATCGGTCCCGGTCGCGCCCTCGATACGAACAAGTATTTCGTCCTCTGCGCCAACTATCTCGGCGGATGCTACGGATCAAGCGGTCCGTGCTCGATCGATCCGTCCACGCAAAAGCCCTACGGTGGAAAATTTCCGCGAGTCACGGTCCATGACATCGTTCGCTCGCAATTGCCCGTCCTTGCCGACTTCGGAATCGAAAAACTACACGCCGTGGTTGGGACTTCGCTCGGCGGAATGATGGCCCTCGACTTCGCTGTGCATTGGCCCGAGCGCGTCTCGAACATCATCACCATCGGAACCGGCCTCCGCTCGCACGGATTGCAACAAATGCACAACCTTGAGCAGATCATCGCGATCACCCGCGACCCGGATTTCCGGGGAGGGGATTACTACGGCACACCGGGTCCGGTCCACGGTCTGGCCCTCGCGCGCATGATCAGCCATAAGACATTTCTGTACGCCGACGTCATCGAGGAGCGTGCCCGCGTCGACATTGTTCAGCCGGAGACCAATCTCCCGTGGTATGAAATCTCCAGCGTGCTCGAGAGCTACATGCTCTACCAGGGACAGAAATTCGTGAAGCGCTTCGACGCCAATTCCTACCTGCGCATCATCGACGCCTGGCAGCAGTTCGACCTCTACGAGGACGCCGAAAAATCCGGATGGCATCCGCTCTTCGCGCGCTGCAAAGACCAGCATTATCTCGTCTTCACCATTGACAGCGATTGCTGCTTCTATCCCGACTACCAGACGGAGATCTGCGCCGAGCTGAAAAAGGCCGGCGTCCCGCACCTCCGCCTTACCGTGCATTCGGAGAAAGGCCACGACAGCTTCCTCCTCGAGCCGAAGCTCTACACCCCGCACTTGGCCTACGCGCTGAGCCATTAGGGTGTCTCTGTAGCGTCGCCGTCCCCGGCGACGGCCGTTCACGAAAACGAGCAGTGGCGGGGAGCTGCCGCTAAACTTTTTGCGGATCCACCCGCGTCTTCCGCAAAAACCGCACCACCAGCAAAACCGCAGCAAACACCAATCCCCAAGCTAACCCGACCCACATACCTGCCGCACCCTGACCACGTCCGAAGGCCAGCCAACTTCCCAGCGGCAGCGCGATGAACCAGTAAGCGGCGACCGTGATCCACATCGGCGCGTTCATGTCGCGCAAGCCACGCAGCAACCCTGACGCCACCACCTGCACGCCGTCTACCAGCTGGAAGATCCCGGCGATGACCAGCAACTGGGCGGCAATGGCGATGACCGCGGGATCACTGACAAAGCCACGCGCGATAAGGTGCCCCGCGGCCACGAGAATGACGGTGAAGGCGCTCATCACAACAAGTCCGATGAACAACGCCCCTGCACCGATCGGACGAAGCAAATCTTGGCGTCCAGCTCCGAGAGCCTGCGCGATCCGCACCGTAGAAGCCATCGCCACTCCCAAGGGGAACATGAATGTGGTGGAGGCACAGGTAATGGCGATTTGATGCGCGGCCAGCGGGACGGCACCGAGGCGCCCGATGAGCAAGGCGGCGACGGAAAACGCACCTACCTCGCTCAACAACTGCAGTCCGGTGGGAATACCCAACCGCAGCAGGGCGACCTGTTCACCCCACCATTCACGGTCCGGTTTCCACCGCTCGGACGGGGCGCTGCTCCCCATGAGCACAAAAGCCGTCATGGCGACAAAAGTCACCACGCGGCTGATCAAAGTTGCCCAGCCAGCCCCAGCCAAGCCCAAAGCAGGCGCGCCGAGGTGGCCGAAAATCAAAATCCAGTTGAGCAACACATTGAGCAGCACCCCGCCAAACATGATCCAAAACGCGGGCCACGGACGCGATTGGCTCTCCAAATAATTCCGCGCAGTCGCAGTCAGCCACGCCGGGATGAGCGACCAGGCCACGATGATGGTGTAGGCCTCGGCTTGTTCCACCACGCCCTCCGCTTGTCCCAAGTGATGAAAGAGGGGGTAAATGAGATGCATGCCGAGGGCGCACAAGAGGCCGCCAATAACCGACAGTCCGACGCCCGCGTAATAGGCCCGCGCCATGGCATGGGCCACGCCGGCACCGTGCGCGTGCGAGACGCGCACAGAAACTGCGGTCAGCACGCCGAACCCGGCAATTGCCACCACCATCAGCACATTGTTGCCGAAGGCGCAGGCAGCCAGCGCGAGCGTCCCGACATGTCCGACCATGATGGTATCGGTCACGCCCATGAGCATCTGTCCGACCTGACCTGCAGTGATCGGCGCGGCCAGACGCAGGGTCGGGCGTAATTCACGGATCGCGGCGCGGTAGAAACTCATCAAGGGTCGGATATCGTGCCCGAACGTTTTTCCGCCGTCGAGGTCTTGCCCCCGCGGCCCGCGGTTTGCATGATGCGCACGTGGACAAAGCCCCGCTCAAATTTCTCCAGAGACTAATCGACACGCCTTCGCCCTCGGGCTTCGAGGCCGGAGCCCAACGCGTCTGGGCCGACTATGTGAAACCGCATTGCGATGAGTTCCGGAGTGATGCTTACGGCAATTGTTTCGCGCGTCTGGGGAAAGCGGACAAGAAGCCGCACATTGTCCTCGCCGGGCATATCGACGAACTAGGTTTCATGGTCTCGCACATCAACGAGGACGGATTTCTCTTTGTCCAAGGCATTGGCGGGACGGACCCCGGTCTGTTCCGTGGACAGCGCGTGCGCGTGCATGGACGCAAAGGCAGCATCGCCGGCGTCACCGGGTCACTCGCCATTCATCTCCAAGCCCCCGATGACCGCAAGAAAGTTCCGGAAATGCACGAAATGTATATCGACATCGGCGCCGGTTCGAAAGCCGAGGCCGAAAAGCACGTGCGGGTGGGAGACGCCATCACCTACGCGGACGGATTCGATCTTTTGGAAAACCACCGCGTCGCGGCACGCGGGTGCGACAATCGCATTGGTGTCTGGTCTGCGGGCGAAGCCTTGCGGCAACTTGCCTCAAAACCGCCAGCGGTGTGCGTCACCGCCGTTTCCACCATCCAGGAGGAAAACGGCTGCTACGGTGCGACCATGGCCGCTTACTCGTTGCAACCGGATGTAGCGCTGGTCGTCGACGTCACCCACGGCACGGACATCCCGAATTGCTCGAAGCCAAAACACGGTGATGTTCGCCTCGGCAAGGGTCCGGTCATCTCCCACGGGAGCTCGAACCATCCGGTCGTTGTCGAGCGCATCCTCGCAGTCGCGCAAAAGGAAAAGATTCCCGTGCAATTCGAAGCCAACCCGCGCCGCACCGGCACCGATGCCGACGCGTTTTTCCTCCAGCGCGGCGGTATTCCAACCGCGTCCCTCGGACTGCCCAACCGCTACATGCATTCTCCGGTCGAGGTCATCGATCTTGACGATCTTGACGCCATGGCCCGGCTCCTCGCCGCTTTTTGCCGCTCGGTCAAACCGGGCGAATCCTTCCACGTCAAACTATGATCTTATGAGCAATCCCGTCTCCGACTTCATTCGTCACCACTACCGCCACTTCAACGCCGCCGCGCTCGTCGATGCGGCCGACGGTTACAGCAAGCTGGTCGACAACGGCGGCAAAATGCTCGTCTCGCTGGCCGGGGCCATGAGCACGGGGGACCTCGGACTCTCCCTCGCCGAAATGATCCGCCGCGACAAGGTCGGTATCATTTCCTGCACCGGAGCGAATCTCGAAGAGGATATCTTCAATCTCGTTGCCCACGATTACTACGAGCGCGTGCCGAACTATCGCGACCTCACCCCGGCCGACGAACAGGCCTTGCTCGACCGCCACATGAATCGCGTCACTGACACCTGCATTCCAGAGATGGAAGCGATGCGGCGCTTGGAAAAAGCCGTGCTTGAGGAGTGGATGTCTGCCGACGCTGCGGGCGAACGTTACTTCCCGCACGAGTTTATGTGGCGCACGATCAAGTCGGGCAAGCTCAAGCAGTATTACCAGATCGACCCGAAGGATTCGTGGGTCATTGCCGCGATGGAGAAAAACATCCCCATCATTGTGCCCGGATGGGAGGACTCGACCATGGGCAACATGTATGCCTCCCACGTCATCACCGGCGAAATCAAGAACGTCCACACCGTCCGCACCGGCATCGAATACATGATGACCTTGGCCGACTGGTATCAAAAGACATCGCCCACGCCGGTTGGCTTTTTCCAAATCGGCGGCGGCATCGCCGGCGACTTCCCGATCTGCGTCGTGCCCATGCTTCACCAAGACCTGCAACTCGAGGACATTCCCGTCTGGGCCTACTTTTGCCAAATCAGCGATTCGACCACGAGTTACGGTTCCTATTCCGGCGCCGTGCCTAACGAGAAAATCACCTGGGGCAAACTCGAGGCGCACACGCCGAAATACATCATCGAGTCCGACGCCACGATCGTCGCTCCGCTAGTCTTTGCCCTCATCTTGGGCTGGTAACCATGTCTGTCCGCGATCTTATCCAAGGTGAGGGGAACGAGTCCTCGCGCAATGTCCTCGGCGCCCCGCTCCAGCCCTGCAGCTTCGATCCAAACACCGGCTTCTTCCGCGACGGCCACTGCCACACCTGCGCGCAGGACCACGGTTCGCATACGGTCTGCGCGGTCATGACTGCCGAGTTCCTCGCCTTCTCCAAATCCCGAGGCAACGACCTAAGCTCACCGATGCCGCAATTTGAATTCCCCGGACTGAAGGCCGGCGACCACTGGTGCCTCTGCGCCGGCCGCTGGCTGGAAGCCTATGAAGCTGGGAAAGCCCCCAAGGTGAATCTGGAGGCGACCAACGAAGCGGCGTTGGCCCTTGTTCCCCTCCAAGCGCTTCAAGAACATTCACTCTAAACCGCAAAGAGCACAGAGTAAGGTGGATCGCGATGTCCCCATCGCGATTGCACGGCTCCGATCATCGCGCCGGGACGGCACGATCCACCAAGGACTTTATGAACTCTGTGAATCTTTACTCTACCGCACCTTCTTCACCCGCACGGCCTTGAACCGCCCGATGACCGGCAGTTTGCCGACCAGCGGTTTGGCATAAGCGATGAAAGCGGACGTCACGTCGTTCGCATCCTTGTTGATGAACTTGTCCGGCATATGGCGGGTTTCTTTCGAAACCTTGCGCAACTCGACGAGCCCGTAAGCCGGCGCGTATTTCTTGCCCGGCTTGCGGTTGATCGTCACCGATCCGCTCTGTGCCTTGCCGGCCACCGCATGGCGCACGGCCAACTTGCCGACCTCACGGGCTTCAGCGGAATCGACCGAGGAAGCGATGTCCGGAAAGGAGCGCTGCAGATACCCGAAGGTGTCAGCCCGGACACGCGAGATCTTGGTCTTGCTCTTGATGATCCCGGCGAGAAGGTCGCCGAGTGCACCGGAGCCGCTCAATTGCACATTGCCGTGCGAATCGACTTCCTTGCTCAGCTTGGCCGCGATGGCCGTGCCATTCTTATCGCAAATGCCCTCAGAGACCGCCACGACGCAACGGCCGAGCTTGTCGTAAACGCGCTCCACGTCCTTGGCAAACTTGCCTTCATCGAACGGACGTTCGGGCAGATACACGAGATGCGGACCATCGTCCGGATAGACCCGCGCAAGCGCGGCCGCTGCCGTGAGAAACCCGGCGTGGCGTCCCATGATGATGTTAACCTTCACTCCGGGCAGCGCACGGTTGTCCAGATTGTCGCCCATGAAGGCCTCGGCCACGAAGCGCGCGCCGCTGCCGAAGCCCGGCGTGTGGTCGTTCTCGCGCAGGTCGTTGTCGATCGTCTTGGGAATGTGGAAGCACTGGAGCGGATAATTGTTCGCTTTAGCTTCCTCGTTGATGATGTGCGTCGTCTCGGCTGTGTCGTTTCCGCCGATGTAGAAAAAGTATCGGACGTTATACTTCTGCAGCACTTTGAAGATGGCCAGGCAGTCGCCCTTAGTCGGCTTTTTGCGCACCGAGCCGAGTCCGGAGGACGGCGTCTTGGCCACCGCTTCGAGCGTGGTCGCACTTTCCTTGCGCAAGTCGATGAAGTTCTCCCCGAGAATTCCGGCGATGCCGTGCAGAGAGCCGTAAATGTTTTTGATCTGCTTGTGCTTTTTCGCCTCGAGGACGGCACCGATGAGACTTTGGTTGATCACCATGGTCGGCCCGCCGCTTTGGGCGATGACCATGTTACCGATAGGAGCTTTGCTTGTGGCCATAAATTGAGATGAAAAGCCTAGCTGCCGCCCGACACACCGTCGAGATTCCTCTGAGGTGATACGGGGCCATCAAGGAGCCAAACGCTCGATAGCCCAAGCGGCGCCGCTTCGCGCATAACGAAACCGGTCGTGCAACCGGTTCTCCCGACCTTGCCAGAACTCGATCTCGGTGGGAATGACCCGAATCCCGCCCCAAAACGAGGGCAGGGGAATCTCCCCATCGGCGAATTTGCGCTTCATTTCGTCCCACTTCATCTCGAGAAATTTGCGCGAGTTGATCACCGTGCTTTGCTGCGAGACCCACGCGCCGAGACGGCTGCCGTGCGGCCGTGAGGTAAAATAGGCCAGCGATTCGGCCGCGCTGATGCGCTCCGCGCGCCCGATGATCCCGACCTGCCGCTCAAGCGGATACCACGGAAAAAGCAGGCTGACATGGGCGTCCATCGCGATCTCGCGCGCCTTGCGGCTTTCGTAATTGGTAAAGAAAACGAACCCCCGCTCGTCATAGGCCTTAAGCAGCACCGTGCGCGAACTCGGACGCTTCCCATCGGTAGTCGAAAGCACCATGGCGTTGGGCTCGACCAGTTCAGCGGCCGTAGCCTCGCTGAACCATTTGCGGAATTGCCCGATGGGATCAGGATCAAGCTCTCCGCGGCGCAGACCGTCCCGGGTATAGTTGCGGCGCAGGGCGGCAACGTCAGGATGCGGATGCTCGGACATGCCGGGAATCTAAAGTGTCAGGCCTTGGGGGCCAAGACAGGGATTGACGGAATTGCGTTCGGGGTGAATCTTTCAAACGTCCGTATGCCCAAGAAAGCCGCCGAGAATACCCGCGAGCGCATCCTCAAAGCCGCCGAGCGGATCTACGCCGCAAGCGGATTCCACGGCATGTCTCTGCGGGACGTCACGCTGCTTGCCGAGGTCAATCTGGCCGCGGTCAATTACCACTTCGGATCGAAAGACAAACTCATCCACGCGCTGGCCGATCGCCGTCTCACGCCGATCAACTCCGAGCGTCTCGCGCTGCTGGCCAAACTGCGCGCCAAGCACGGCCGCGATCCCATTCCGGTCCGTGAGTTGGTCTGCGCCTTGATCGACCCGATGTTCAAGGCCTTGCGTCAGGGCAAGAACAACCGCGCCATCATGGTGCGCCTCGTGGCTCAAATGATGATCGACGATCCGCGGCGCTTTGCCCATATCCACAAAACCTTCTACAAGCCGGTTCTCGATCGCTACCACGACGAATTGCAGCGAACCGTTCCCCATCTCACCTCGGTTCAGGTCAATGCGCGCTTCTTCTGTGCCTTCGCCACCGTGCTCGGTGTGCGCCTCATGCACGAAAGTATGGAGTGGTTCCTCAAGATCCGCTCGGAAGACAAGCAGTTCGATGTCCTTGAAGAGGAAATGCACTCCTTCATGTATGGTGCGTTCATGGCGGGTCAAGGCTGACCGATCGGTCTGAATCCGTTAAATCTCCCGGCATGGACAAAAAGAAGCTCCTCCTTTTCGGCGCACGCGGACGCCTTGGTGCCGCTTTGGCCCGTGCTTACGGTGAAGATTGGAATGTCGTCGCACTGGGACGCCAAGAAGGCGATTTGTCCACGCCGGAAACAGCGGCGTCGATGGTGCGCCGCGAAAAGCCCGCCATCGTCATCAACTCCGCCGCCATGACCAATGTGGACGTATGCGAAACCGAACGCGGTCTGGCGAGCACAGTGAACGCCGACGCACCCGGAGCCCTGGCCCGCGCTTGCACGGATTGCGGTGCTCGCCTGATCCACATCAGCACCGACTACGTTTTCTCCGGGAACGCGAGCGAGCCCTATGAAGAACACGCGGCGCCGGATCCGATCTCGTGGTATGGTCAGACCAAACTCCAGGGAGAGGAGCAGGTGTTGTCGGCCGGAGATCAACACGGCGTGATCCGCGTCTCCTGGGTCTTCGGCCCCGATCGCGACAGCTTCGTCGATAAAGCTCTGCAGTCATCTTTGCGCGGCGAGCCGGTCAAAGCCGTGGCCGACAAATGGTCCTCGCCGACTTACACGCTCGACGTGGCAGAGGCCTTGCGTGCGCTTTTCAGCGTCGAGGCACCCGGCGGTGTGTATCACCTTTGCAACCGCGGGGTGTGCACTTGGCGCGATTGGGCCGAGGAGGGGATCAAGGCCGCGGCCGCACTCGGACTCCCGGTCAAGACCTCTTCGGTCGAACCGCTCAAACTCGCCGACATCAAGGCGATGGTCGCACCAAGGCCCGTTTACAGTCCGATGACCTGCGAACGCATCGAGGGTCTGCTCGGGTACCCGCTGCGTTCGTGGCAGGATGCCGTGCATTCTTATGTGCACTTGTTGGCCGACCAAGGGCGCCTAACAGTCGATTAATTCCCGGCACAGGAGCGCCGCGACTACAGAACATCGTAGACCATGCTAAGACCGGGCAACGTCTACCGGCGACAAGGCACGTGCGTTCCACCACACAAAAATGATCCCGGGTATCAGCACGAGTATTAGTTCCGCAGTCCAGACGCCGAGAAAGCCCACTGCCGAATCGGTCGCAAATCCCGGGCGGGTGAGGGCCCCGTGGGTAACGAGAAAATTGGCCCGGTAAGCCAACTGGGTCAGTCCGACCAGCACCGGCGCCACAGACCCGCAAAGCAGGAGTTCATCGGCCCGAGGAACTTTCGACCACGCAGCCAGACCGCCGATCAGCCAGATCGCGGCCAAGGCCGTGGACAAGATCAGGATCAAACTCGGCGCGGCTTGCAAGTTGGGCCAGAGAACGAACAAGGCAAAGAGAGCCGCGTAACCCATCTGCACCGCCGCACGACGCCGCAAGGCTTGGGGGGTGTCAGTGGTCGCCATAACGCCCGGAGGTTAGGAACGAGGCTGAACGGACACTGATAGCAAGTATACATGACATATATTGTGTCATGTTATCGGACTTCAGAGGCCGGAGCCGGTCCAGCGGCAGTTGGAGCCTTCTCGGCGACCTCTGGGCTGGCCATGACGACCAGGGCCACGGCAACCGAATGCGCGCAGATGATTCCTTCACTCCAAGAATCGTAGCAACCGCACAGGTTTTCGATGTTCGCTCCAATCCGCAATCCTGCGCCATAGGTTCTCGATCCGCTGCGGACCGCGCCCTTGATCAATGGCGGTTCGCAAGACACACGCGAAACCTTGCCCGAGTCGCGGATTTTCCGCGCGGCGTGAACGACCGGCCATCCGGCGGCTGCGGCCAGCATTTTCTCGGACAATTCCAACTTCATCCCGATGACTCCTATCGGTGCCGATCGAGCCCGGCACGCGCAAAATCTTGGAACCGCGGTAGCTTGTCCCTACAAAGGACTTTTCATGTCCAACCGGATCGACCAGAGATTTGCCCAATTGCGGGCCGCCAACCAAAGCGGCTTCGTGGCTTACATCACCGCCGGTGATCCCAGTCTCGATGCTACTGAGCAGCTGGTTCCAGCCCTCGCCGCGGCTGGCGTTGATTTTGTCGAACTCGGCGTGCCTTTTTCTGATCCGCTGGCCGACGGCGTGGTCAACCAACTTGGGGCCCAGCGCGCTCTCGCCGCCGGAGCAACCTTGGACAAGGTTCTTGCTTCGGTTCGACGCATTCGGGCCAAGACGGATGTTCCCATCATCCTCTATACCTACCTCAACCCGATCTACATCCACGGTTTCGAGAAATTCCACGAGGAAGCCGCCGCGGCCGGCGTGGATGGCGTGCTCATTCTTGACCTTCCGCCGGACGAGATTGCGGCCAACCGCGAACTTGCGAATCTTCACTGCTTGAAGTCGATCCGACTGATTGCCCCGACCACGCCGCCAGCCCGGATGGAGCTCATTGCACGCTCCGCCGAAGGCTTCATTTATTACGTCTCGCGCGAGGGCGTCACCGGTGAGCAGTCGAAATTGGCCGACTCAATCGCCGTGCAAGTGGCGGAAATTCGCAAACACACGGACCTACCCATCGCGGTGGGTTTTGGAATCTCGTCCCCGGAACAGGCCGCCGAGGTGGCGCGTCAGGCGGATGCCGTGGTGGTCGGCAGCGCGATCGTGCGGCGTATGGGAGAACATGGCGCTGCTGACGACTTCGTGGAGAAGATCGTCTCTTTTGTTGCGCCCCTCGCCACGGCCGCCCACGAGGCCCGGCAGTGAACGCGTTTGCTTGTCTTGGTCGCTTGAAACGTGTTGAAACACGCAGCTCCGCTCCATGATTTACGATTTCTCCCTGCGCACGGTCGGTCTTCTCGCCGGCTGCGGGCTCCTTGTTTCCCACGTTTTCGCTTTGGTCGCGGCGGAACAGGTCAAGCCGTGGCTGCAAACCTTTCCCCGCTCCCGCAGCATGGGGATTTTTCTTTGCACGCTCGCTGCCGCATGGGCTTTCTGGCTGGCGGCGACGATGGACCTTGGTGAATTCACGCCCAACCGCACCCTCATTTGCGGCGTGGTCCTTGCTGGCGCGGTGATGGTTCCTCTCTTCGCGGACGAATTTTTGTCGGTCCGGGCACTGGGCATTCTGGCTTTGCTTGCCGCCGAACCGCTCTTGGGCGCCGCGTTTCTTCGCCCCGAGCAGACGCGGCTCTTTCTTGTCGTCTTGGCCTACGCGTGGGCTGTGGCCGGTCTGGTCTTGGTTGGCGCGCCTTATTTTCTCCGCGATGCCATCAACTGGATTCTTGCCGGTCCGCGACGCTATCGCCTGGTCGCCTGGGCCGGTGTGGTCTACGGACTTCTCTCAATCGGCGCCTCGTTGCTTTTCTTCGGTGGAGATTCCCCCCACAATCCCCTGCCCTGATGTTGCAGATTATTTTCAACGACCTGAGCGCGGCCGAGATGGCTGCCTTGCCCAAGCTCTTGCAGCTCGAAATTCTCGGCGAATTCCAAGTGCTGCCCGACGATCTGGAAAACCTCGACCCGAAACTATTCGGCAAAGTTTCGCGCGACGGGCGCACGCTCTATCGATACCGCGCCGGCGACTACCGCATTTACTTCGAGCCGCACGACCACGGCCTCCTCATCCGCCGCGTGCTGAGCAAAAATACCATCCGCGATTTCCTCTTCCGCACCAGCCTGCCCATGGCCGAGGACGATCAGCTCGCCGGTAATCACAAGTTCTGGGAGCTCATCGAGCAGGACGGAAAGTCTTCCTGAATCGGTTCCCGCTTGCCGGCTCCTCCCCCTCACCCAACACTCCTCATCTGCCCCATGAATCAACAAAAACTGACCAATCCGTTTTACGCGCTCCTCAGTCTGCCGTCCACAGCGATGGGCTTTGCCCTCTGCGTGCAGATCTCCGCACTCAGTTGGATCCTAAGCACGAAATACAACCTTTCCATCGAGCACGTCGGTCTCGTCTGGTTGGCCGGCCCGCTCGCCGGTCTTCTCGCCCAGCCGATTGTGGGCCTGATCAGCGACAAAGTATGGTTCTGGGGCGGACGTCGCCGTCCGTTCATCCTCATCGGCGGTGTCACCGCATCGCTCATGTTGCTCGCGCTCCCGTTTCTCAGCGAATTGAGCGAGTGGAGCGGAATCCAGATTCTTTGGACGGCCATCGTTGTCGCCCTCACCCTCGACCTCGCCATCAATGTCGGCTTCAACCCGACCCGCTCGATCATCGCCGACCTGACGCCCGAAGGCGAAGCCCGCACCAAGGGTTTCACCTGGATGCAAACCATCTCCGGCATGTTCGGCGTCCTCGCCTATGTCATCGGTGCGGTCTTCGGCAACTACGCCCTCATTTATTTCGGCGTTGTTCTTGTCCTCCTTTTCAATGTCGTCCCCGCCTTTTTCCTCAAGGAACCGCGCGAACTCGGAGCCGTCGCCGCGCATGATGCCCCGACCGAGCCGACCACAGGCCACGGCAAAACCAATCTTCCCCGTCTGCTCCATATCTACCTTGCCCACGCATTCACCTGGCTTGGCGTGCAAACCATGTTTGTCTTCATGTTCGCCTACGCCCAGCAGGCCCTTTTCCCCGGAGTGGCCGACCTTGATGACGGGCAAAAGACCTCGCTCGGACAGGTCATCGCCATTTCCTTCCTCATCATGAACATCGTCGGCTTCGTTCTGCCCGTTGCCGTCCTGCAACCGCTGGCCAAAAAGATCGGCCTCGTGCGCACCCACACCCTTTGCATTTTCATCATGGCGGCAGGCTACGCCGGCATC
The DNA here is from genome assembly GCA_903953565.1 of uncultured Verrucomicrobiota bacterium. Lineage (GTDB taxonomy): Bacteria > Verrucomicrobiota > Verrucomicrobiia > Chthoniobacterales > JACTMZ01 > JACTMZ01. The sequence continues at coordinate 120,048 of CAJBKE010000004.1, forward strand.
ATCTTCTTCGGCCAAACCTCCACCGCGCTCTACGCGCTCATGGCTGTGGTTGGCATTGGTTGGGCTGCGGTGGTCAGCCTGCCCTTCGCCATCATGAGTGACAGCGTGGACAAAGCCCGCATGGGCACCTTCATGGGAATCTTCAATCTTTCGGTCGTCATTCCGCAGATCATAGTCAGCGTGCTCATCGGCAAAATGATCGGCGGCGCCGCGGATAAAAGTATTACCTTCATCGTCTGTGCCATCTCCTTGGCCATCTCCGCCGTCCTTTGGGCCCTGCTCAAAGAGGACAAGGCCGAGCCCGGCGAAATCGCCACGGGTGGAGCCGGCCATTGACCCTCGGTGACTTTCTGAATCCATTTGACCCGCGTGCCCGGCGCGGTTAATGCTTTCGTTTCAACCGAGCAGCCATAGCTCAATTGGATAGAGCATCTGACTACGGATCAGAAGGTTTGAGGTTCGAGTCCTCATGGCTGCATTTTTTCCGCCAATCCGTTGACCACCGAACCCCGCCGCACTTTCCTTTACGATCAGCAAAAAGCCCTCGGCGCGCGCTGCATCAATTTCGGCGGGTGGGATATGCCGGTGCAGTTCACCTCGATCATCGACGAGCACCAGGCGGTTCGCACCACGTGCGGCGTCTTCGATATTTCGCACATGGGCGAGGTTTTTGTCTCGGGTCCGCGCGCCTTCGATTGGCTGCAGCACATATTGGCCAATGACCTCGCCAAATGTCCTGTCGGTGCCGGTCAATACACCTTCCTGCTCAACGAACGCGGAGGCGTGATCGACGATCTCATTGTCTACCGCATGGCGGACGACAACTTCCTGCTCTTGGTCAATGCGGCCAAAATCGACGAAGATGTTGCCTGGTTGTTGAAGCACGCAAGCGACGGGGTGACCGTCGACAATCGCAGCGACACCATGAGCGCACTCGCCGTGCAAGGACCGGAGGCTGCGCGCATTTTTCGCGAAGTGTTCCAGACGGAAATGCCCGCGAGGAATACCTTCATAGCCATGGAAAAATGCCGCGGCGCGGTCATTGCCGCGGGCACGGGCTACACCGGGGAGAACGGCTTCGAGTTGTTTTTTGCCAACAGCCTGGCCGGTGACATTTGGGCGGCCATCCTCAAAGCTGGAGCCAAGCCCTGCGGACTGGGCGCCCGCGACACCCTGCGGTTGGAAATGTGCTATCCGCTGAACGGGTCGGACCTTTCGCCCGACCGCACACCTCTGGAAGCCGGGCTCGGCATCTTTGTCGCGCTGGACAAGCCGGACTTCATCGGCCGCGCCGCCCTGCTCAGCCAGAAGGAATCCGGACTGCCTACCAAGCTGGTCGCCCTGCGCATGACCGAAAAATCTCCACCGCCCCGAGCCCACTATCCGGTCCTGTTCGATGGCCGGCCAGTCGGCGAAACGACCAGCGGCGTCCTCTCCCCGAGCCTCGGCGAAGGGATCGCCATGGCTTACTTGCCGCCCGCCCTGGCCAAGCCCGGCCAGGCCGTCCACATCGACATTCGTGGACGCCATTTTGCCGCCGTGGTTGAAAAGAAGCCCTTTTATCGTCCATCATCCGCCCGCCCGGCGTAACCTCCGCGGCCCACCACCATGAATGTTCCTGATGATTTGAAGTATGCCGAAAGCCACGAGTGGATCCGCGTCGACGGAGACACGGGAATAGTCGGCATCACCGACCACGCGCAAAACGAACTGACCGACATTGTCTATGTTGATCCGCCGAAAGTCGGCGCATCGGTCACTGCCGGACAACCCGCCGCCGTCGTCGAGTCCGTCAAAGCGGCCAGCGACATTTACGCGCCGGTCGACGGCGAAGTGATTGAAGTGAACGATGCCCTCGGCTCCGAGCCGGCGCTGGTCAACACCGCGCCCTACGAAAACGGCTGGCTCTTCAAAGTCCGCCTCGCCAATCCATCGCAACTCGACGCGCTCAAATCCCCCGACGAATACCGCGCGCAAATCAGCTGAGCCCAATCGCATGAGCAAGGCCGCCGCCAAGCATTCCGCTTTTGTCCGCCGTCATGTCGGTCCTGACGACGCAGAAATCTCACGCATGCTCGCGGCTATCGGCTCGCCGAGTCTCGACGCGCTGATCGACGCGACGATCCCCGAAACCATCCGCCGCCGAGAACCTCTCGATCTGCCCGCTCCGCTCGACGAGCACGGCGCCCTCGCCGAAATCCGCAGCCTCGCGTCGCAAAACAAAATCCAACCCAGCTACATCGGCATGGGTTACAGCGGTTGCCATACCCCGCCGGTTATCCTGCGCAACATCCTCGAAAATCCCGGCTGGTATACCGCCTACACGCCCTATCAGGCGGAACTGGCCCAAGGACGCCTCGAGGCCTTGCTCAATTTCCAGACGATGATCGCCGATCTGACTGGCATGGAAATCTCCAACGCCTCGCTACTCGACGAATCCACCGCGGCCGCCGAGGCCATGGCCATGGCGCACGGCATCAAGGGTAAGGGCGATAAATTCTTCGTTGCGGACAACGTCCACCCGCAGACCATCTCGCTTCTCCGCACCCGTGCGGAACCTCTCGGTATCGAGATCGTGACGGGCCCGTGGTCCGACGCTGCGCTCGACCAATCCTGCTTCGGCGCGCTGGTGCAATACCCCGCGACGGATGGAAAAATCGATGACTACGGTGACTTTGCCGCGCGTGTCCATGCCGTCGGTGGAACATTCGTCGTTGCGACCGATCTTCTCGCTCTCACCTTGATCAAGCCGCCCGGCGAATTCGGTGCGGACATCGTGGTCGGTAGCGCGCAGCGTTTCGGCGTGCCGCTCGGTTATGGCGGTCCTCACGCTGCGTTTCTCGCGACCAAGGACGACCACAAACGCCGCTTGCCCGGACGTCTGATCGGGCTCTCGAAAGATGCGGCCGGCAATCCCGCCCTGCGCCTTTCCCTGCAAACCCGCGAGCAACACATCCGCCGCGACAAAGCCACTAGCAATATCTGCACCGCGCAGGTGCTTCTTGCCGTCATGGCTTCGATGTATGCCGTTTACCACGGACCCGAAGGACTCAAGGCCATCGCGCAAAGCGTTCATGACACCGTAGGCACGCTGGCCGACGCGTTCCGCAAGGCCGGGCACACGGTTCATCACGACACTTTCTTCGATACCCTGCGCGTCACCCCCAAAGGCCCGATTGCTGCAGAGAAAGGCGGCATTCTTTTCCGCCAGTATTCTGATGGATCCGTCGGCATCGCGATCGACGAAACCACTGACCTCGCGGCCCTCAACAAGATTCTCGGCGTCTTCGGAATCACGCCGCTGGCGGCAATCTCATCTTATACTTATCAGCCGGCCACTGCGCGCACATCTGCCTTCCTCACCCATCCGGTTTTCAACTCGCATCAGACCGAGACGCAAATGATGCGTTACCTCCGGCAGTTGGAAGGACGCGACCTTGCGCTCAACCACAGCATGATCCCGCTCGGTTCATGCACCATGAAGCTAAACGCAGCGGCCGAAATGATCCCGGTCACTTGGCCCGAGTTCGGCAACTTACATCCCTTCGCGCCGGTTGAGAACGCCGCCGGTTACGGCGAGTTGTTCCGGCAGTTGGAAGCGTGGCTCTCCGAAATCACCGGATTCGCGGCCGTCTCGCTCCAGCCCAATGCCGGATCCCAGGGCGAATACGCCGGACTCCTCGCTATTCGCGCTTATCACCTCTCCCGCGGTAACGCAGACCGCAACATCTGCCTCATCCCCTCATCGGCACACGGCACCAACCCCGCCAGCGCGGTCATGGCCGGCATGACCGTTGTGCCGGTCGGCTGCGACGCGCAAGGCAATGTCGACGTGGCCGACCTCCGCAAAAAAGTCGACCAACACGGCCCCAAACTCGCCGCGCTCATGGTCACATATCCGTCCACGCACGGCGTCTTCGAGGAAAGTATCCGCGAGATCTGCGACATGGTGCACACCGCTGGCGGGCAGGTCTACATGGACGGAGCCAACCTGAACGCGCAAGTCGGCCTCTGCCGTCCCGGGGACATCGGCGCGGACGTCTGCCATCTCAATCTCCACAAAACCTTCTGCATCCCACACGGCGGCGGCGGTCCGGGTATGGGCCCGATCGGCGTGGCCGCGCACCTCGCTCCCTTCCTGCCCGGACACAGCATCATCAAGACCGGCGGCACTCAGGCGATCGGCGAGGTCTCCCAAGCCCCTTGGGGCAGCGCGAGCATTTTGCCGATTTCTTGGATGTATATCCGCATGATGGGCGCAGCGGGACTCGAGCATGCGACCAAAGTTGCCATTCTCAATGCCAACTACATGGCCCAGCGCCTCGAGCCGCATTTTCCCATTCTCTACAAAGGCAAAAACAGCCGTGTGGCCCACGAATGCATCCTCGACCTGCGTGAATGGAAGCAGCGTGCGGGCATCGAAGTGGAAGACGTGGCCAAGCGCCTCATGGATTACGGTTTCCATGCCCCGACCATGAGTTGGCCAGTGCCGGGAACGCTCATGATCGAGCCGACCGAAAGCGAATCACTCGACGAGCTCGATCGCTTCTGCGACGCGATGATTGCCATCCACGGCGAACTCGTCGCGGTGGAAGAAGGGCGGCTCGACAAGGAAGACAATCCGTTGAAAAACGCGCCGCACACCGCGGAATGCGTCATGGCCGACGACTGGCCGCACACCTACTCGAGAGAAGTGGCCGCCTTCCCACTGCCATGGTTGCGCACGAACAAATTCTGGCCGTCTGTCCGCCGCGTCGACAATGTCTACGGGGATCGCAACCTGTTCTGCACCTGCGCTCCGGTCGAAGAAGTGGCGGCATAGTCCGCCGGGGGAGCGGGGGCATCCGGACCCTCCGCGCAAGGCACTCACATCACGCGGCGCGTCGGGGACGCCGCGCCCTACCCCACAGGAAAGATCTACCGCGTCTCCGGCGCTTGCAGTCCGACCAATCCGCCCGCATAGCCGGTCATTTCCAGGTAACCGCGCCCCTGCACCGCTTTTCCTTCACGCGTTCCGTTGGCTTGCACACTGCCCTCCCAATATGAAATCGGCCGTAGCACAAGCTCCTGACCGGCCATCACCGCAGAGACATCCAGATCCAAATTGAGCTTGGGAATGCGCAGTTTCCATTCGACGGGATAGTCTCCACCCGTTTCGTTGCTGGTCCAAATGCGTCCCGGAACCAGCTCGAAGTCATCATTCTTCACCCGTGTGGAGTTTCCCTCGGCGTCGATCCAAGTTCCATGTGAAAACGAGTCCCGACCTCCCTCCTTCAACCTGATTTGGAAAAGCATCAACTCCGTGTTGTCCTCGAACTGCAGGCTGAGCCAGTCCCATCCGGTCTGCTTCTCCGTCAGCTGGTTCGTTGCCCATTCCTGGTCGAACCACGACCATCCCTTCACCGCAATTTCCTGCCCGTCGATCGTGACCGTTCCCGTGGCCGCAAGGCGGGCGTACGAATAGTAGTGCGATGCGCGCCCCACGCCCTCCGATTTCTGGCTCACTCCGTCCTCGCCATGAAACACCGGGTCTTTTGTTGCCGCCAAGTCGAGAGCCACGGCAAAGTCCGTGTCTCGCGCTTCGAGGCGGAATTGACCGGGGCCGGTCAACCGCAGAACCCAGTCATCAATCCAAGCAATGCGATCACCGTCGGTAAATCCCGCCTCACCGAAGGCGCCGCGCGACACCCTCTGGGCAAAACGGAACCTCCCGTTCGAAATATCCGTGACCGCGAAATGAGCCAGCTTGATGTCATCGACGGCGAACCGCGTGCTCGCATCCTCACCGCGTCGCACTCCCTGACGAAAAAAGGTCAGCTGGAATCCGAGTTCGCGGCCGTCCTCCCCCGTGAGGTTTCCCGTGAAATACCACCACTCTGTCTTGAACCCCGGATGCGCGTGGTGATCGCGGGGGAACTCGTATTTCCATCCCGGCAAAGCAACGTCCCAGTCCGGATCCGCAGCTGGCGCTTCCGCCGCGGCCAAAGCGAGCAACACAGCGCTAATAAAGCAGCGATTCACGCGGCGCCTCCACTTCCTCGATCTTCTCCAACTCCAAGCTCGGTTCAATCACGCCTCCGTTTTCCTCGAAGCGGGCGATTCCCGTGATGCGCACCCAGCCCATGCGCGGCACGCTGACGGGTTCACCGGTCACTTTGATCCCGAGCGGACGAGCATCCGCCGCGCAGCAAACCATGAACATGCGCACCAAATCGAATCCACCCTCCGCTCCGCCGCGCGGGGGCACATATTGACCGATGATCGATACCCGCTGATTTTCGAACTCTTCCCGCAGGCCCGGTTCCTCCGCAGCGAAGAGCAGGTCGAGCGTCTCGACTTGGATCGCGCCATCCGGCGTGCGAGTGAAGTATTCCACGCCCTCCTCTTGCCCCTGCGGCCAAGTTGCATCGACCCCGTCGACACCATCATCCCACTCCGGCGCGTCGTCCCAGTTGCCTCCGGGCATTTCAGCCGAAGGGAGTTGCGAGATATCGGTGACGATCCCGCGATTCATCACCACGGCTTCACCGAACTGGCCCGGGGAGATGAAGGCCGCGGCGCTGACCGGCAACAAAAGCACGACGAAGGCAAATGCTGCCCCGGCCGAGATCCGGCTGCGCGGCTCGTCGCCGTGTTCCTCATGGCACCCGCAATCGTGGCAGCTGGCGTCGGTTTCGCGCGAAGCCCACCACCACAAAGCGGAAAGAATGAGCAGACCCAGCCCCGCCGAGAGAACGTAAGCGTGGAATTGCGGATGCAAATACGAGGCAATACGTGCGCTCAGCCAGAAATAGACGAGCGTCCCGCCCCACAGGAGCAAGGTAATGAGGGTGAGAACACGTTTCATCATCCGCGGAAATTCGGAATGGGCAGAATGGTGCAAAGCCCGAAGACCAAGAGAATCAGGCCAGCGACGAGAAAGACAATGAAGCGTTTGCGGAAGACCAGCCCGTAAATGAAGATAAGCTTCAGATCGACAACCGGTCCGAAAACCATGAAGGCAAGCTTCGACGCCGAGGGGAACGCGGTGAAGGTCGCCGCGACGAAGGCGTCCGAGGTGCTGCAGAGCGACAGGAGGCTGGCGAGGGCCATCATGCCACCGACCGCGAGCGCGCGGTCCTCGGCCAGCGGCATGATCACCTGCTGATTCACGCTCGTGTTGAAAAGTGTCGCCACCGCAGCCCCTAGAACGAAGTAAACGGTCACATCGAGAAAGTCCTTGGTCGCCGAGCGCACCGCAGCGGCGGTTTTTTCCTTGGGGCCACGGTGATCGTGATGGTCTTCCGCCGCGGCAACGGTGACCAAATCCGGGCGAAGCACAAAGCTGCGCTGCAGGAAATACACAATGCTCGCCATGATCACTGCCACGACGAACGACAGGGCGATCCGGCAGAGCATCATTTCGAGCGGTCCCTGACCGCGGAACGCTGAGAAGGTGCTAAAGGCCACGATCGGATTCACCACCGGCGCGGCGAGCATGTAGGCCATGGCGTTCGATAGCGGCAGGCCTTTCTGCAGCAGTCGCCGGATGACGACAACAATGCCGCATTCGCACATGGGCAACACCGCGCCGAGCACCCCGCCGAGCAGGATACCGGCGGCCGCATTGCGTGGGAGCACGCGGGCCAGAATGCGTGGAGGCAAAAACACATCGATCAGCCCGCTCAGAGCCACGCCCATCAAAATAAAGGGAACCCCCTCCAGCACCACGCTGAGAAAGGAGTAGGCAAAATCCGGAAGGCTGAACCAGAACCAGTGATCCATCAGGGGAACACGTTGCCATCAGATTGCCCATCAAGGCAAACGGCCAAATTCTCCGGGCTCAGTCACCAAGGCGCATTCCGGCCCGGGCGGGTGTTTGCGCAGCGCTCAAAAGGGCGCCTCATACTGCATCTGGCCCGCGATGTAGGTCACAAGCAAGACGAGGACCAAACCTACTGCTACGGCCACGACCAATCCTAGGTTTGATTCGTCGCGCGGATCTCCTTCGGGCACATCATCCCTGGCCCATTTGTGCAGCGCGTCCTTGTTGAAGCGACTCCGCCGGCGCCGCCTTCGGCGCGGGCTGCTGTTTGGTGCTGCCGGATCGTCCACAGACCTGAGTCTCTGGACTTCCGCCGCGCCCTGACAAGCGCAATGATCGCCTCGTCATATGTCCTCCCCTCGTCCCGCGCGATTCAGTTTCATAGCTCTCCTCCTCTCCCTTGCCGTTGCGCTCAGCGCCTCCGCTTCGCACGACCTTGTCTCACTGGATGCAGTCCAACCTCCCTGCTTGTCTGAGGTCCGTTACGCCACACGGCACAACTTCACCGGTCGGACCCTCTATCCGCTTCCACGCTTGTTTTTGCACCGCGATACCGCCCGCGCCCTCGCCCGTGTGCAGCGCGATCTGCAGAAACGCGGACTCGGCCTCAAAGTCTGGGATGCCTATCGACCGCTTTCCGTGCAGTGGAAAATGTGGAACCTCATCCGCGACGAACGCTACGTCTCCAATCCGGCGAAAAACAAAGGACGCCACACGCGCGGCACCGCGGTCGATGTCGCTCTCGTCGATAAGCTCGGCCGCGAACTTCCCATGCCCAGCGATTTCGACGACTTCAGCGAGCGAGCCCATCGCGATTACCGGGGAGGCACCCCCGAGCAGCGCCGCAACCGCCAACTCCTTGCGGACGTCATGCAAAAGCACGGCTTCGTCGGCTTCCCCACCGAGTGGTGGCACTTCGACCTCGCAAATTGGGAAGACTACCCGCCGCTCGACCTTTCCATCGAAGGCCTCGCCCGCCGTGCGGATTCCGATTCCGCCCGCGGACAGATCGAGCACGCCGTCTATGTCTGGTTGAAACGTCCCGGCAACGCCAAAGACCGCGCCGCTCTCTCCGCGGCGACCGAAGAACTCCGGAAATCCACCGGTCTCATCCGCTCTTTCGAGGTTGGTCGCCCGGTTCTCAGCCGTCGCCCCATCGTCGACGATAGCTTCGACCTTGCGATCCTCATGCGTTTCGAGAACCGCCGCGCCCTCGCCGCCTACGAAAACCACCCGGCCCACCAACGCGCCAAAAAAGAAATACTCCGCCCACTCGCGCGGAAGGTCCTCATTTACGACACCGTCCTCGAGTAGCGCTTTTGCTCTAGAGCAATCCCGCCGAGCCCAATACGGCTTCCGCTACCCGCCGAGCATCTTTGCCCGCCAGTCCGCCTCCCAGCACGAGACAGGCATACGCATACTTTTTGCCGCCACTTTCCACGAAGCCGACCAGCCATCCCATATCGGTATCCACCTCCGACTTCGGACCGTCCGCTTCGCCGCGCAATCCGCTACCCGTTTTCCCGTAAAGCGTGCCCCGTTCCGTATTCACCAGCTTCATCACCTCGGTCAGCTTCGCCACTGACTCGGCTTTCACCGGCAACTTGCCGTCGATCATGCGGCAAACCATCCGCGCCTGCTCGCGCGGGGTGATCAGGACTGTTTTCTGCCCGGCTCGGGGCAGCCAGAACGCATCCGGTCGCCCGCATTGGTCTCTGTTGCCGTAATCCAGCTTCTCCAACCACTCCTGCATCCGCTCTTCCCCGATCTTTCGGGCCAGGTCTTGGAATGCGGGCACGCATGAGGCCGCAAATGCCGAGCGCCAAGTCTGGTCCGCATTCCAAGCCGGAAAGTTGCGCTCCTCGCCGTCCCACGACCAAAACAATGCATCCGGCTCCGTGATGATCCCTTCTTCGAGGCCGATCAACGAATTCCAAATCTTGAAGGTCGAGCAAGGACCGAAGGCTGTGTCCGCGGTCTCCGCGCCGAAGACTGTTTCCTCTCCGCTGGCGCAATCCCGCAGGACAAAAACGCCGTGCACGTCGCCGAATGCATTCCGCGCTTCTTCCTCCGTAACCTCCGCGCAGGGCGCACCAGCACTCCAAATCATGGTTAGCAAAAACACCCAAGCTTTCATGCCATCCTTGTAGCTGCAGTCCATGCCTTCCGGAACTCTCAATTTGCGCAGGCCGGCGCGCGATTCTGCGGATTCTGCATAGCGGCCACCTCCGCATCGCTCGCAGAGTCCGTGCGCCCAAATGAAAAAGTTGCTTCTGCTCTTGCTTCTCAGTCCCTTCGTATCCTTCGCCGGGTCCACTTCACCGGCTGCGCCCGTTGATGAATCGGCCGCGAAAGACCAATCACCGTGGCGGTTTCGTCTGGCGCCCTACGCCTGGCTCACTTCGACCAGCGGCACCATCGGAGTCGGGCCGCTCAGCACGGATGCGGGCATGGATTCATCGACGATTTTGTCCAACCTGCAAATCGGCGCGATGTTCGTCGCGGAGGTCGCTTACGACCGATGGAGTTTTGAAAACGACCTGATTTATGCGCGCTTCCAGACCGCCAACGATACGCCCGGGCCGATCTTCGGCGAACTGAAGTCCACCCTCTACGAACTCTTCTGGACGAGCTATGTCGGCTACCGCGTCATCCAATGCGATCGTTTCACCATGGACGTGCAGGCGGGTTTCCGGATGGCCTCGATGGGATTGGAACTCGAACTGACACCCGGCTTGCTGCCCGGCCGTTCACGCTACTGGACCCGCACGTGGATTGATCCGGTCATAGGTTTGCGCACCCGCACCTATCTCAACGACTGGCTTTTCATACCCATCCGCGGCGACATCGGCGGATTTGGTGCGAACTCCGAACTCACTTGGCAGGCCTTCGCGGGAGTAGGCGCGCAGATCAGTCGCTGGGCAGCACTTGTCGTCGGCTACCGCTCGCTCGGTTACAACTACGACCAAGCGAACTTCGAATACAACGTGAACACCCACGGCCCGCTGCTGGGCTTTGAAGTCAGCTTTTGACTTTTGCGATCGGCTGTCTGCATTCGCAGTCGGCGGAGAAAATCCGGGACTCTTTCTGATTCTACGGATTTTGCATAGCCGTCCGCCAGCCGCGCCTGCCTTCATTCCCTTCTTCACCCATGCCAATTCCCATGCACCGAACACAGCACCTCCTCACCTTTGTTTTCACCAGCCTCGCCCTTTCCGCAACACTTGCCGTCGCTGAGGACGACTCCGTGGCCGCAGTCACGCAGGCCTACCAAGCTGCTTTCAATGCTGGCAACGCAGACCAAGTTGCCGCCCTTCACACCAAAGACGCCGAATGGATCGACAGCGACGGCAATGTGCATTCCGGCCGTGACGCGATCCGTTCCGTCCTGACCAAAGCTTTCGCCGCCGCTCCCGGACGCACCATCGAATTCGCGGTGGAAAAGGTCCGCCCCCTCAGTGAAAGCGTGGCCTTGGAAAACGGATCCGCCGTGGTCACATCCCCCGATGGTGAACGTGCAGTCTCCGCTTACACCACGGTCTATGTGAAGGACAGCGGCACCTGGCGCATCGCCCAAGTCACCGAGACCGCGCCGGAGGTAGCACCATCTCCCGCCTCGAGGCTCTCCGCCCTGCGCTGGCTCGAAGGCACTTGGAAAGGCGAAAACTCCCGCCGGCCCGTGACGCTGAAAATTGCCGAGGCGCAAAATGGCAATTTTCTCACCATCAACTACTCGTTCGGAGAGGAAGGCAGCGAAGGCACTTCGACCGAAGTCGTCGGTTTCGATGCTGCTGCAGACAGCGTGCGCTCCTGGACCTTCGACTCCGAGGGAGGCTTCAGCGAAGCGACTTGGCAATCTGACGGTGCCAACTGGCTGCTTGTCTCGAAGAGCATCAACCCCGATGGCACGCGCGCGAGTTCGCAGTTGGATATTCGCCCCGCGGCGGACGGCAAAAGCTTCACCGTCGAGGGCTACAATCGGGAAAGCGGCGGGGTGCCGATGCCGAAGCTCGGCCCCATCAAGTTCACCTCCGCCGAGTAACCATGAAATCCCGCAGCACGAAAGTCATCACGACGGCGGTCATCGCCTTGTTGGCCGCTGCTCCGGCCGTCGAAGCCAACCGTCTTGGTCAGGCAGCCGCCGCACGCGGTGGTGGCGGCGGTGGGCAGCGTCCCGCAAACATCCAGCGGCCTGCGCAACGTCCCGCCAATGTTCAAAGACCGGCTCAACGTCCTGCGCAACGTCCGGCCAACGTTCAAAGGCCAACTCAACGCCCCGCCAATATCCAGAGACCGGCAAACGCCGGCGGAGGCCGACTCCCTGGCGCCAACAGGCCTGCGGGAGTGCAGCGCCCCTCGCTTCCAGCCCATGCCGGTTCGTCCGGCTCAATTCACCGACCGCAACTGCCGCAGCAGGCCGGACGCCCGGACATCGCGGCGAAGCTTCCCGGCGCGGGCGCCAAGCTGCCCGGTGCCGCGCAGAATCTCGGTGGCTCAGCACAGAAACTTCAGGGCACTCTGGGCAAAAATCGGCCCAACCAGCCGATCGACTTCGGCAGCCTCGGGCAGAACCGACCGAAGCTTCCCGGCAATGACAAGATGGCGGGTGTCGCCAATCGTCTGCCCGGGAACCTCACCAAGCCAGCCGATCGCCCCGCGTTCCCGAAAATCGACGCATCAAAACGCCCCGATTTTTCGCAGCTCAACCGTCCTCCCACCGCCACGCAACCGGGCCAGGGCCAACTCGCCCAAAAGCTCGAGGGCCGTCGCCCCGGCGCGGTTCCCCCGCAAAACCAGCTGCAGAAATACCCCGGCCTTGCCGACAAGTTGGAACAGCGCCCAGGCGGATACCAAAAGTGGCAGGCTAATCGCGAGAGTCGTTGGGATTCGTGGCACGGCCAACGCGAGGATCGGCTGGACCAATTTCAAACCAACCGCGACGACCGATGGAACAACATCACCTCTCTTCAAGACAACCGGCAGGACTTCTACACCAACCGCCGCGAGGATTGGCAAAGCTGGGCTAACAACGTCCAAGACTACCGTCAGGACCGCGCGTGGGAGATCCTCGATAATGTGCGCGACTACAATTCCAACCTCTTTGTGCCCGACTGGTATTACAACAATCCTTGGTATGGCGGTTATTACTACAACCAGAACGTGAATCCTTGGGTTTGGTGGCGCCCGGCCGTTTGGTCCGGCCTTGCCGCGTTTTTGGGCAACGTGGTCGGCAACCAGATGAACCGCGACTACGGCACACAGGTCTACTATGACAAAGAGACCGTTTACGTCGAGGGACAGCCCGTCGCGCCCGCACCGCAATACCGCGGGGAGGCGCTCCAGCTGGCGTCGGTCCCGCCACCCGAAGAGCCCTTTGCTCCGGCCGAAAAAGGCGACGAGAGCGGATGGTATCCGCTCGGCGTTTGGGCACTGACCCAGGAAGAAAAAGGCGATGCGGTCATGTTCTACCAGCTGGCGGTGAACAAAGACGGCGAAGTCTCCGGCGCCTACAGCAACGCTCTCACCGGCGAATCCTCCCCGATCACCGGTAGTGTGGATTTCGAGACGCAGCGCGTCGCTTGGCGCACCGGCGAATCCGACTCCACCGCCATCGAGGCCAACCTGCCGGGGCTGACCAAGGAATTCACCCCTGTCTTTGTCCACTACGGCACCGGACAGACACAGGAATGGCTACTCGTTCGTCTGGAGGACCCGTCCTAACTCAACCCGGCGAAGTCATCTTTTGGCCAATACCAAGGCTGGGCTGCGCTTCAGGGTTTGAGACGGAGTTTCACCGAACATCTCGCGGTAACGGACGGCGAAGCGGCCGAGTTCGCTGAATCCCAAGCTCAAGGCGATGTCCGTGACGTTGCGCCGCTCGGCATCCTCGCGCAGGAGGACTTGGCGTGCCTCGTTCAAGCGGCGGCGGAGGAAGAACGCGTGCGGTGTCACGCCTGTAATCGACTTGAAGGCGTGCTCCAAAGTTCCCGGACTGACCCGCAACGCGGTGCAGAGCCGAGCGATGCGGACTGGACCGGCGCAGCTTTCGGAAATTTCGATTGAGCGCCGCACCAGCACGGCAGCCGGCGGCCGGCCGCACGGCGCTTCTTTCACATCGAGGATGGAAAGCGCCTCTCCGTATAGCCAGTCCTCGAAATAGGCAGCATCCATGCTCAACTCGCCCACGGCGGCGAGATGCAGCATGTGTTGCAAGCGCTGGGACAATGAAGCCACCGCGTGCGGCTTGGCCACCAACGGCATGGTCGAGCGGCCGCGTCGCAGCGCTCGCTGCACATCCACCGGAAGACCGGCCTCGTCCGCCATGGAGAGCAGACGCGCATGATCGAGAAGCACCACGAATTGCTTGAGGCCGCCAGGAGCGAACACGTCCATTTCCTCGCCGGTCATGGCCGAGGCCAACCGGCAATGATCCATCTGTTCGCCGGAAAACTTGAGACTCGGCCCCGTCACGGGAATGGCCAGCCCGAAGCGGTTGTGCAGCAGTTCCCCGGTCAGATGTGTGCGGCGCGGATAGTTCTCCAGATACATGAACGTGTTGCCCGCCGCGATAAAGTCGATCCGGCACTGCATGCTGCCCGGTTCGAGCTGCACCGCTTGCAGATCAAAGAAACTGCTCACCGCCGCACTCATGTCCTCGACGGCATCGCGCCGAATGACGCCGCTCAGGACTTGCCCGGCCGCGGTCCCTTTTTGGGATTTTTGCATAGCCACAAGCAATCAGATGGGGCCAAAGGCCCTTGGAATCAAGTCCGCGAAGACGGCTTCTGTTTTTTCTGCGAAAGTTGCATAGCGCCGATCATCCTCTCCATCCAGAGTAACGGTCAGAAATCAACCCACTCAGCCTGTGAAACCTCATCGATCCCTCATGCTTCTTATTGCCGCGTTTGCGGCCTTTCTCATCGCCCCGTCCGCTTTCGCGGCGCTGATTTCTTCAAGCGATACTTTCGGCACGGGCGCCAACCAGTTCACAATCGACTTCACCGAAATCGGAAACCCGAACAATTCCGCCGATTCCACCGGCTATGGGTCTGTCGGATACAATTACAGGATCGGCACCTACGAGATTTCTCAAAACCAACTGAATCTTGCGGTGGCCTCGGGTTTATCTCATGTCACAGCGGGAGCTTGGAGTGGGGACAAGCCGGCGGCCAACATGAGTTGGTTTGAGTCCGCGGCCTTCGTCAACTGGCTCAATACCTCCAAAGGATTCCAGGCCGCCTACAATCTCACTTGGAGCGGAAGCGCTTGGAGCATGTCTCTCTGGACGGCGGGCAACGCCGGCTATAGTGCCAGCAACAAATACCGCAACTCACTGGCTCAATATTTTCTTCCCAGCGAGAATGAATTTTATAAAGCAGCTTTTGGTAAAATTGACGGCAGCGGATACTTTTTGTATCCGACCGCCAGCAACACCGCCCCCACGGCAGTAAGCAGCGGGACGAACAGCGGAACAGCGGTTTATAACCAAGGATGGGTCCCGCCGGGTCCTGCTTCCATTTACCAAGCAGGAGGCAGCAGCTCCTACGGAACAATGGGTCAGGGAGGGAACATCCAGGAGTGGCAAGAAAGCTCTTTCAATGGCCTGAATAACAACACGGGAGAAAATCGCATGGTTCGAGGCGGATACTGGTATGGAGCTTCCAGCGATGCGCTGGATTCGTCGACACGCTCCAGCTACGGTCCAACCACAGATATCGTGAACCTTGGTTTCCGGGTTGCCAGTGCCTCGCTCGCGCCCGCACCCGCCGCCGTCCCCGAACCCGGCACCTATGCCGCCGGCGCCATTTTGCTTCTCTTGGCCGTCTGGCACCACCGCCGTCGTGCGCTAAGCAGGCGGCAGCGGGTCGCCTGAGCCATCGGCCGAGAGGGGCTTTTCCCTTAGTTTTTCTTGCTGATTTCTGTCCGGTTTCTACCGCCCACGCTCGTAAGCCAAACTCGGCGGCAAAATTCACCGCGGTTCCCTTCTAAGATTCTTGCCTGGGGCCAAAAGCCCATGGGATCAAATCTGCGAAGGTGGCTTCTCTGTTTTCTGCGAAAAATGCATAGCAGCGCGCCACCTTGGCGTCCACTGTCGTTCCCGGCAGTCAACCAATCCTATATGAACACCCTTCGATCCCTTCTCATGGCCGCTCTGGCAGCGACCAGCCTTAGCTCCCAAGTCACCGCGCAAGAGGCAGCGGCCAAAAAACCAAACATTCTCGTCATCTGGGGCGACGACATCGGGCAGTTCAACGTCAGCGCCTACAACATGGGCATGATGGGCTACAAAACGCCCAACATCGACAGCATCGCCAAGCAAGGCGCGCTTTTCACCGATTGGTATGGACAGCAGTCCTGCACCGCCGGCCGCGCCGCGTTCATCACCGGACAGTCCCCCATCCGCACCGGGCTGACCAAAGTCGGCCTGCCTGGCGCCCCCGAGGGCATGAAAAAGGAGGACCCTACCATCGCCACGCTCCTCAAGGCGCAGGGCTATACCACCGGCCAGTTCGGCAAGAACCACCTCGGCGACCGTGACGACATGTTGCCGACGGCTCACGGCTTCGACGAATTCTTCGGCAACCTCTACCACCTCAACGCGGAGGAAGAACCCGAGCATCCCGATTATCCGCAGAATCCCGAGTTCAAACAAAAGTGGGGACCACGCGGCGTCATTCACAGCTTCGCTGGCGGGAAGATCGAGGACACCGGCCCGCTGACCCGCAAACGCATGGAGACGATCGACGAAGAGGTCAATACCAAGGCCCTCGACTTCATGGAGCGCGCTGTGAAGGACGACAAGCCGTTCTTCATCTGGTGGAACTCCACCCGCATGCACATTTTCACACATCTTAAAGAAGAGTCCGATGGCAAAACCGGTCTCGGCATTTACGCCGACGGCATGGTCGAGCATGACGGACACGTCGGCCTCGTCCTAGCCAAACTCAAGGAACTCGGCATCGAGGACAACACCATCGTCATGTATTCGACCGACAACGGTGCCGAGGCCTTCACCTGGCCCGATGGCGGCACGACCATGTTCCGCGGCGAGAAGAATACCCAATGGGAAGGCGGCTACCGCGTGCCTGCCATGATCAAATGGCCCGGCGTGATCCAACCCGGCACTGTGATCAACGACATCGGCGCACACGAAGACATGCTCCCCACCCTTGTGGCCGCCGCCGGCAATCCCGACGCCAAAGAGCAACTGCTCAAGGGAGCCAAGCTCGGCGACCGCAGCTACAAAGTCCACCTCGACGGCTACAACCTCCTGCCCGCCTTCAAAGGTGAAGGCGCTTGGCCGCGCCGCGACTTCATCTATTGGACCGATGACGGCAGCGTTGCCGCCCTGCGCTATGACAACTGGAAGATCACCTTCCTCGAACAACAGGCGCACGGCTTGCACGTTTGGCAGCAGCCCTTCGTCGAGTTGCGCGCCCCGATCCTCAACAACCTGCGCATGGATCCTTTCGAGCTCGCCCAGGATATCGGCATGGACTACGGCCGCTGGTATCTCGACCACATGTTCGTCATCGCTCCGGCCACGGCCTACGTCGGCGAGTGGCTGCAAAGTTTCAAGGAATTCCCACCGCGCCAGAAGCCCGGCAGCTTCAACCTCGACCGCGTGATGGAAGCCGTCACCAGCGTCCAGCAATAAGCGGAGCTGCGAATGCCATCCAGCTTCACCCCGGTGGATCGCGATGTCCCGATCGCGATAAATTCCAACGGTAACGCCCGCTGGCCACAGCGGGCCGTTGCCTTGCTGCTTCTCGGTCTTTCCGTAGTGCGGGCCGACAACGCGGCAATCTCGGGCCAACCGGCTTACGAACCACCCGGACCCGTCGAAACCGCGACGCTCCTGCCGGAAAGCTTACTCGATGTTCCGGAAGCGCGCATTAACCCGCAGGCCGAGGCCGACGGATGGCACGTCACCTACACACTGAACGGACCGGAGGGCACGGAAACCTTGACCGGCACGGAGTTTCTGGCCAACCGACTGCGTGAGATCCGCGCGATTGCCGCGCTGCGCAAAATGAACAAGTCCGAGGAATTCGGCAAAGCGCTCCTCGCCTCCGGCGGGGAAAAGCTCCAAAGCGTTGCCTCTGCGGTGAAAGACCCGGTGCAAACCATCCAGAAACTGCCGAAGGGCGCTTCGAAGTTCTTCGGCCGCCTCGGAACGACAGTCAAGAATGCGGCCGAGGGAAAAATCGGCGCCACCGATGCGGCCGAAGCCGCCCTTGGCGTTCAGCGCAAGCGCGCCGAGCTTTGCCTCAAACTCGGCGTCAGTCCTTTCACTCGCGATCCGGTTCTGCGGGCGGAACTCGACACCGCATCACGAGCCATGGCCGCGGGGGCGACACTCATGAACCTCACTGGCCTCATCGTTGGCGGAGGCATCGGCACCGCGATTTCCGTGGTCAATGCCAACCAGGCATTCCAGCGGGCTTTGGTCGAATCCTCGCCGCAGGAATTGGCCGTCCGTAACCGCCAGTTGCTCGCCAAGTTGGGGACCGCCCCGGAATTCATCGACGACTTTCTCGGAAACCCGGCCTTCAGTCCGTGGCAAAAAAGCGGCGTGGTGGCAGCACTCTCGGCCATCGGCCTGAATCCCGAGCCCGTTCTCTCGCGTGCCGCGGAAGCTGCCTCTGACGAGGACGCCATCTACTTCATCCAAATGGTGCGCATCCTCGACCATCATCACCGCACCAACGAACCGCTCATGGCCATCATTGACGTGATGGGCATTCCCTGCGCCATCGATCAAAGCGGAACGCTGGTGGTTCCGGTCGGCTCCGATCTGATCCGCTGGAATCCTGCCTTGGCCGCGCGCGCCGGCGAGTTTGTCGCGTGGTCGCAAAGCCAACCGGAGACAAAAGCTCTTCTCCTTGCCACGGATGGATCTGTCTCCGATCGGGCGCGGGATGAACTGGCACGATCCGGAGTGCAGGTGGCGGACAGGGTGCTAGGTCAGCCCGAGTAGCTTTCATGAGAATCCGGAGTGCGGTTTGGCTCTTTCTCTTGCCGACCATTGCGGTGTCGCTTGCTCTGGACGGTGGACAGGGCATCAAGGCCTCTGCGCCCCTCGCCTCGTGGCGGGACAATGACGCCAAGAAAGCGATCACCGAGTATGTCCTGCGCGTCACCGACGAAAAATCACCCGACTTCGTCCCCGCCCCCGAACGCATCGCCGTGTTCGACAATGACGGAACGCTCTGGCCGGAAAACCCAATGCCGTTTCAGTTGGCCTTTGCGCTCGACGAATTGAAACGCCGCTTGCCTGAGGAACCCGCGTGGAAAGATGACGCCATGGTTCAAGCAGCTCTTGAGGGCGACTTGCCCACGCTGCTGGCCGACCATTACAAAGGCCTTTTCCACATCTTCGCACTCACCGGATCCGGCATGACCACCGTCGAATTTGCCGTCCGCGTGCGGAATTGGTTAGCCACGGCAAAGCATCCGCGTTTCCACCGCCCCTACGACCAACTCGCCTACCAGCCGATGCTCGAATTGCTGCAGTATCTGCGGGACAACGGATTCAAGACCTTTATCGTCTCGGGCGGCGGCGCCGATTTCATGCGCGTGTTCAGCGAACGCGTTTACGGGATCCCTCCCGAGCAGGTTGTCGGATCGAACGCGCGGACTGTCTACGAATTGCGCGATGACGGCCCGGTGCTGGTCAAAACTTTGGATCATCTCTTCGTCGACGATGGTCCGGGCAAGCCGGTCGGTATCCATCAGTTCATCGGGCGCCGCCCCATCGCCTGCTTCGGCAACAGCGATGGCGATCTGCAAATGCTCGAATACACCACGATCGACAATACTCGCCCGTCCCTCGGCGTTATCATCCACCACACAGATGCAGAGCGCGAATACGCCTACGATGCGAAGCCGAAAAGCTCCGGCAAACTCGTCACCGCCCTCGCCGACGCCCCCAAACGCGGTTGGATTGTGGTAGACATGAAGAACGACTGGGCCGAAGTATTCACTCCTTGAGATCCGTCCTTTTCCTCGCCCTGACCTTCTCGGTCGCGCTCGTCGCTTGCAAGCCTGCAGCCAATCCGGAGTCGCGCTCCACGCCGTCCGGAATGGCCCTCATTCCCGGCGGAACATTCGTCATGGGCTCCGATGCAGATTACGCGTTTGCCAACGAGAAGCCGGCCCACCGCGTGGAGGTCGCCCCATTTTTCATCGATGTGAATCCCGTGACCAACACCGAGTTCGCCGCATTCGTCGAGGCCACCGGATACAAGACGGTCGCCGAGCGTTCGGTCGATTGGGAGGAGCTGAAAAAGCAGGTTCCTCCGGGGACCTCGAAACCTCCCGATGAGGTTCTCCTGCCCGGATCCATCGTCTTCCGCCCCACCGCGGGCCCCGTCGATCTCCGCGACATGTCGCAGTGGTGGGTGTGGACGACCGGCGCATCTTGGCAGCACCCGGAAGGTCCGGGGAGTTCGATCGCCGGACGCGAGAATCATCCCGTGGTCCAAGTAGCGTGGGAAGACGCGCAGGCCTACGCCAAATGGGCGGGCAAGCGACTGCCGACTGAGGCCGAGTGGGAATTCGCGGCCCGAGGGGGACTCGAGGGAAAGCGCTACGCTTGGGGGGAATTCGAAAACCCGGATGGGAAATTCATGGCGAACCGATGGACCGGAGAATTCCCCTATAGCAATGACAAGAGGGACGGCTTTGCCGGCACTTCGCCTGTCGGATCGTTTCCACCCAACGCTTACGGCCTCCACGACATGGGCGGCAATGTCTGGAACTGGTGCAGCGATCTTTACCGCGCCGACACCTTCGCGGAGCGGGCAAACGACAAAGGTGCTTGCTGCGATCCGCGAGGTCCCCTCACCGCAGAGGGAGAAACACCGATCCCGGGCGATCCTTCCCCTCCGAGCGTTCCCGGTGCCGAACGCCGCGTGACCAAGGGCGGCTCGTTTCTCTGCAATCCCTCGTATTGCGAGAGCTACCGACCATCAGCCCGCCGCGGCACACCTCCCGACACCGGAAGCAGCCATGTCGGCTTCCGGTGTGCGATGGATGCACCTGCCCCCTGAGCCTTGGCCGCGGGAATCCCGCGGGCCACGTCATCGCTGAGACTGCTCGAACCCTGTCTGCGCACCACGCAGAGCCGGACTCTCTACTTCGGTGCCCGCAGCACGTCGCAAGCCCTCCAGCAGCAGCTCGCGGATCCGGCGATCCTGTCCGCAGATCGCCTGCACCGCCTCGTGTGCGCGCGGGTTCAGGCTGAAATCCGGGTAATCCTGCTGCACCGCACGCCAAGCAGCCGTGGCCTCGTGATCGATCCCGGACAACCCGAGGAGTGCCGCGCGGAGCACAAGCAGGTTGCTGCGAGAGTGATCAGCATGCGGGAGACAGGCTTCATTGTAGTGGCTACTCACAATGTAGCGGCCTTTGGCAAACGACAAATGAATGGGATCCGTTTTCCCGCATTTCAAATAGTAAGTCTCCAGATCGCGCCGCAGTTTCGCCGCTTCTATCCGGACGATCGGATCTTTCAGCGAGTCAAAACTGGCCGGACGTCCAAAAACCTCCACCGCCACCTCGCGGGCCGAGGTCGTCCGTCCTTGCAGACTGTTCTCCACCACGCGCTGCAGGAACCTCCGGTTGCGATCCGAGGCGGGAAAATCGGAACTTTGCACGATGTGACGAACTTGGGTCATAACCTCCGCGGCATCGGGAACGCGGGGAGGTGCCGGGGTGGCTGTGGGGACGGGGTGCGGGTTGATCGTTTGCAAGGTTCGCAGTCTACCGTCCGACTGCCTCCCCCGCGCTATGCAGTTTCCGAAAAATCAACCACGCGCGACAAGCGGCGAAAATAGGATTAGATGTATTGCCCCATGGATTCGCTGACCCAGATCGCTTTGGGATCCTGCGTCGCCGCCGCGTGTGTCCCGGGACGGCAGCGCCGCAAAGCTGCCCTCCTCGGCGCTGCATTGGGGACTGTTCCCGATCTTGATGTCTTCGTCGATTACGGCGATCCCGTTGCGAATTTCACCATGCATCGCGGGTTCAGCCACTCGCTGCTCGTCCTCGCCCCTTTGGGGCTCGTTCTTTGGGGCGCACTAAAAGTGTGGTGGCCTCCGGTCCGCGAGGCGCCGCGCCAATGGTTGGCCGCCATTCTCCTCGCCCTGCTCACCCACCCGCTGCTCGACGCGCACACCGCCTATGGCACGCAGCTCTTGTGGCCATCCGGCCTGGCCCCGGTCTCATGGGCCACATTGTTCATCATCGATCCGCTTTACACCCTGCCGCTTTTGGCCGGAATGATCGCCGTTTTGATTCGGCCCGCCTCGCGCTGCGCCGGGCGTTGGTTGGTCGCGGGGCTTTTCCTCAGCACGCTCTATATGGGCTGGTCATGGACCGCAAAAACTTTGGTCGAAGCCCAAGCGCGGCAAGCACTCCAAGCGCGCGGACTCGCCGATGCCCCGATGTTTATCACTCCAACACCTCTCAACACGCTGCTTTGGCGCGTCGTTGTTCGCACCGACGGAGGATATTACGAGGGACTCGACTCCGTGGTGGCCGATGACGGGGAGATCGAGTTTACCTTCCATCCTTCCGATGACGCCGCATTGACTGCAGCGGCTGATGTGCCCGCGCTCGCGCGATTGTCTTGGTTCGCCGATGGCTTTGTCAGCGGCACCATGGACAAGGACACGCTTGTCATTGCCGATCTTCGCATGGGACAGCACCCCGACTATGTCTTCCGCCATGCAGTGGCCCGACGCGGGAATCCTCATTGGCAAGAGGTCGAGCCGCAACGGATCGCGGCAAGGATGCGGACAAACCTTCTCGCGTCCCTTTGGCAGCGAATCTGGTCGGCCGAGCCGGATCTTTAGAGGGGTTTACGAAAATCTGTGGTCGCTCGTCATTCCGGCAGCGTCCCTGCTTGCGAGGCCAAGTCCCGCTGCTACGGAACAGCTCGCCGATTGGCAGGTTGGACCTGCGGACTTGTATCCTGCGACTCCAACCTTTTCACCCTCTCCTTCGTCCCGCGCAACGCGTACCCCTGCGTCTCCAGTTTCTCCGCCATCGCTGCTGTGATCATCCGCGCCGTGCGCTTCTGGTCGGCGGTGACTCCGGTTTTGGCGAGAGACACGAGAGCGCGTATGCCTCCGCCGATCGGCGTCGGAAACGTGAGCATACCGGGCTCGGCATTCGATCCGCCGGTTGTTTCGATTTCCGCAATCATCCGCCGTGTGCCGCGTGCGCCTACAACCGAAACGGTGGTCCGCGCTTCCATTTTCGTGCCTCCGGCTCCGAGTCCGACCACGCTGCGCAGCAGACGGCTGCCTTGATTGAGCCGCAAGAAGCGGCCCTCCACGATCCACGCGCCTTTCGAGGGCCGCAGCCCTTTGGTCAGCGGCACGGCCGGCGCGATTCGTTCCGAGATCCGCTCACATAGCTCGTTGGTGAAATTTTTCAGGACGGTCTGGCGGAAGTCTTCAAGCTCCGGGCCGGCGCGATCCACATCGAGGGCATCTGCCGGCACCTCAAAGTCGGCAACATAGACCCGGGTCGGCATGGCGAGACGATCCTGGGACCATTTGTCTTCCTTCACGCTGACCGAGGCGCAGCCGGCCATAAGGAGACACCCTGCGGCTCCAGCCAGCACCGGACCAACGCGGAGTGGGTGGACTTTCATCCGCTCCAACTTAGTGCCGGCCTCCACATGCCGTAAGTCTAATCGTCTTGCTCCAACGAAGAAGGTGAATCGCGGTGGCCCTACCGCGGTCTCTCACAGGAGTCCGACAACTCAGGCCCCGGCCGTCTCGAGACCGCTGGCAGGAGCCTCCTCTGTGGAAACCTCATTGCGCGGCGGAGCTTTGGCCTTGGAGAAGTTGCCCGAGGTATCGGTGAATTTCACGCTGACCAGTTTGCTTACGCCCTGCTCTTCCATGGTCACGCCGTAGAGCACATCCGCGCGCGAGATGGTGCGCTTGTTGTGCGTGATGACGAGGAACTGGCTCTGCTGGACAAAGCGATCGAGCATGGCGAGGAACCGGTTGATGTTCGACTCGTCGAGCGGTGCGTCCATTTCGTCGAGGATGCAGAACGGGCTCGGCTTGACCATGTAGATGGCGAAGAGGAGCGCCACCGCGGTCATGGTGCGCTCACCGCCGGAGAGCAGTGACACGCTTTGCAGTTGCTTGCCGGGCGGCTTGGCAATGATCTCAATCCCGCTTTCCAGCGGGTCCTCTTCGTTCATCAGGGCGAGGTCGGCCTTGCCCCCGCCGAAGAGCTCTTTGAAGGTCTCGCGGAAATTGTCGCGAATTTTCCCGAACGTTTCGGCAAAGAGCGTGGTGGTCGTCGTGTTGATTTTTTTGATTACCTCGAGCAGTTCTTCCTTCGAGTTGGTCAAGTCGGTGAATTGCTCGTCGAGAAACTTCTGACGATCGAGGAGATCGTCGAACTCCTGAATGGCGTCGATATTGACCGGACCCATCGAATCGAGCTTGTCGCGCAATTCGGCGACATAGCCCTCGATCTCAGTCCAATCGAGCTCGGCTTCGATACCTTCGGAGGTGTTCTCTTTGACGTCGTCACTTGCCTCGGCTTCCACTTCGGCCGCCGCAACCTCGTCTCCCTCGGCGATCTCGGCCCCCTCTCCGGTTTCCCCGGCGGTCACCTTGGTCTTGCGGCGTTTGCGATGATCGCGCACGGCGCAGTGCAGGGCGTAACTGTCCAATTGCACCTCGCCCAGCTCGACATGGTGCCGGCGGCGGATGTCATCGGCGACATTCTCGGCCTTGAGGCGCAGTTCCGCTGCCTGAACCTCATACTTGCCCTTCTGGTCCTGCATGTCGGCGTGCTCGCGCCGCTTCTGACGAAGACCCTCGTCAGCACTCTGCACTTCGGCCTGCAGGCTGCTCCGCTCTTTTTGCAAGCCATCGAGGCCGGATTGCTTTTCGTCCAATTCACCTTGCAAACTAGTAGCCTCACGGCCCAGGGCCTCGGTTTGCTCCGCGACGGATTTGATTCGATCCTCCGCCCCGGATTTTTCCTGTTCGCGCTGACGGGCCGTTTCTTCGAGCTCTTCAATGCGGCTGAGCATCGGTGCGCGTTGGGCCTGCAGACTCTCCTCGAGTTGGCGGGCAGCTGCGAGCTGGACGCGCAGTTCGTTGAACTGCTCGGCCGCCGCTTCCTGCTCGCCGGCCTCCCGTTGCGCCTGTTCCATCGCCTCGGTCGACTTGTTGTTAGCTTCCTCGACCTGCCGGCGGCATTCCGCAATGCGGCCGGACAATTCCTGCGATCTTTCCTTGGCGGCTTCGTGCTCCTGCGCGGCGCGTTCCTGCTCACGCTTCAAACCGGCGGACCGGGTTTCGGCTTCCTGCTGTTCCTTCTCCAGCAACCCGTGGTTGGCTCGCAGGGCAGCCAGTTCGTTTTGCTTGCTTCGAACGTCGACTCGAGCCGACTCGAGGGCCTCTCTTTGTCCGTCGCGTCCGGACAAAACGCCGAGGCGGATTTGCTCGTGTCGCGTGAGCTCTGTTTGAACCAGTCCGAGCTTCTGCCCGAGCGAAATGATTTCATCGCGGCGCTGCAGGGCCGATGTCGCCCCCTCGCCCGCGCGACCGCCGGTAACAATACCCGCGGCATCAATCAATTCCCCGTGCTGCGTGGCAAAGGCGGTCGAAGGATGACGCGCACGCAGCTCGGTGGCGTGATCGAGATTGGTCGCCAGCGCGACTCCGTGCAGAACGCCGCGGACGAGACGGTGCAGATCTTCGCCCTCGCAGCGGACCCGGTCGGCGGCCCAGCCGAGAGAGCCGTCGGGCGCCGGTCCGGGTGCGGGAAAATGGTTGCCGTTGGGCGCGACCACGCTGGCGCGTCCTAGTTTGTGCTCGTAAAGCGATTCGAGAATTTCGCGGGCCGAGGTCTTGTCGGAGATAACAATGGTGTCACCGCGCGAACCGAGAGCCGCTTCGATGGCGGGCAGAAACCCCGATTCCACCCGAAGCAGACTGCCGAGCATGCCGCGGACAGCCGGCTTGAAATGCTCAGGGCGGTCGAGTCCGCGCAACACGGCCTGCGCACCCGGGGCGGCGCCTTCGCCCTCGAGGTTGAGTTGCTCGAGCACTTCGAGTCGGGACTGGATTTGCGCGAGGTTACGTTGCGCGTTGGCCATTTCCTGCTCGACGCGCTGACGCTCGAGTTCGCCCCGTTCGACCTCCGCCTCGGCACGGTCCAAGGCGGACTCCGCAGCGTGCAGCGCTTCCGTGGCCGATCCGACTTGTGCGGATGTCTCTTCAAGACGCTTGCGGCCTGCGGACTGAGCTTCGAAAATCTGACGTGCTTCGTTCTCGAGAGACTCGATGCGGGCCTGCGTTGCTTCCCGGCGGGCCTCAAGTCCGGCCAGTTCACCCTGCAAGCGGAGCGACTCGTTTTCCGCCTTGCTGATCTCGGCACGCAAGGCCTCCATCGATTGTTTGGAGGATTCGCGGCGGCCGGCGCTTTCGCGCAGACGCGCTTGCAAGGCATCGAGTGCGGCGGAGCGCTCGGTCAGTTCGGCCGCAACTTTGACGACTTGCTCGTCGGTGCGGCCCATCTCCTCGCGCTGCACGCGTTGGCGCTCGCGGGCCGCGGCGATTTCCTGATCACAGCGGGCAATAGTTTGACGCAGTTGCTCGCAAATCTCGCCATTGTGCGTGGCCCGGCTCTGCGCTTGCACCATGCGGTCGCGGAGCGCCTGCATGGATTGGCGGGAGGATTCCACCTGCTGCTCGAGTTCGCTCAGGCGTGTGCGATGGCCGGCAATGGCAGCTTCACCTTCTTCCAAAGCGGATGCGGTTTCGTTCCAACGCGACTCGAGTGACCCGAGCTTCTCGTGCAGGTCGCGCTGCAACTCGGTGATCTGATCGTGCTGACGGCGAACAAAGTTGAGTTCGAGGACCTTGAGGTCGTTGGAGAGTGCTTGGTAGCGGCGGGCTTTGCCGGCTTGGCGCTGCAGGGATCCGATCTGGCGCTTCACTTCGCGCATGATGTCGTTGACGCGGACAAGATTCGCTTCGGCGTATTCGAGCTTGCGCAGGGCTTCGCGTTTTTGCGCCTTGAACTTGGTGATGCCGGCGGCCTCTTCGAACACGGCGCGACGATCTTCCGGACGACTGCTCAAGATCAGGTCGATCTTGCCCTGCTCCATGATGGAATAGCTGCTGCGACCAATCCCCGTATCCATGAAAAGATCGTGGATGTCCCGCAGACGGCACGGCGTTTTGTTGAGCAAGTATTCGCCTTTGCCATCGCGAAAGATCCGGCGCGTCACGCAAACTTCCTCGTAATCCGTGCCGAGATGCTCCGCGCATCCGCCGAAGGTGAGGGAAACTTCCGCCATGCCGACCGCCGTGCGCGAGTCCGTGCCGCTGAAGATAACATCCGCCATCTCGCCACCGCGCAGGGCTTTCGCCGATTGTTCGCCCAAGCACCAGCGGATGGCGTCGAGGATGTTCGACTTGCCGCAGCCGTTCGGACCGACCACCGAAGTGATGCCTTCGTGAAATTCCAGGTGCGTCTTGTTGACGAAAGACTTAAAACCTAGGAGCTCGAGCGATTTGAGATACATGGGGAAGAAAATTCAGAGTCCAATTTTTAAAGGTGCCCGGAACGGATGGCAACCACACATACTACTAATTGTGGTGCGTCCGGCCAGTGGGCCCCATATTTAGCTAAGAATGCCCTTATCTGCGAACAGTTTCTCGTTTGCCGAGAAGTCCGATATGGACCTCCTCTTTGAACTGCTGCGCTTCCGCAGCGTGTCGACCAAGCCGGACCACGCGCCGGAAATGCGGGCCTGCGCGGATTGGCTCTGCGCCCTGCTCCGCCATGGCGGGTTCCAGGCGGAGGTCGCGGAAACCGGCGGACACCCCGCTGTGCTGGCCCGCGGCCCCGAAGCGCCAGGCAAGCCGACTGTGCTGATTTACGGACACTATGACGTCCAGCCCGAGGAGCCTCTGAATCTCTGGACCTCGCCGCCCTTCGAGCCGGCCATCCGCAACAAACGCGTCTTCGCCCGCGGGGCGACGGACAACAAGGGACAAATTCTCGCCCACATTCTCGGCGCCACCCACTTGTTGCGCGAGGAAGGGGCTTTGCCGGTGAATCTCATTTTCCTGATCGAAGGCGAAGAAGAGGTAGGAAGCACGAACCTTGATGACTTCATTCGCGCCCGCCGCAGCGAGCTACGCTGCGACATCATCGCCATCTCGGATACCGGGATGATCGCCGAGGGATATCCGACTTTGACCCAAAGCCTGCGTGGCATCGCGGCGATGGAGGTCATCGTGCGCGGCCCGGGGACGGATTTGCACTCCGGCATTTTCGGCGGCGCGGTCATGAATCCGGCCACCGCCCTCGTCAGAATGCTGGCCAGCCTGCATGATGACCGCGGTCGGATTGCTGTGCCCGGATTTTATGATGATGTGACCAAACTCGACACCGCGGAACGCGAAGCGCTGGCTGCTTTGCCGGTCACTGAATCCGATTACCAACGCGAAACCGGCGTCCTCATCCTCGCCGGGGAGGAAGGCTTCAGCACCGTCGAGCGTATCGGTATTCGCCCCACGGCCGAAATCAACGGTCTGACCAGCGGCTACCAAGGCGCAGGCACCAAGACCGTGCTGCCATCCGTCGCCTCGGCCAAACTCACCTTCCGCCTCGTTCCCAACCAAAAGCCCGACCGCGCACTCAATCTGGTGGAAATCCATCTGCAAAACGTTCTGCCGCCCGGCGTCGAAATGGAGATCGTTCGGGGTCACGGCGGAATGCCCTACGCGCTGGATTTGAAAAGCCCGTGGTGCGGCGCCGCATTACGCGCGCTTGAACAAACCTTCGGCCGTCCGCCTGCTCTGATGCGCGAAGGCGGAAGCATTCCCATCGTGCAAACTTTCCGCGAACTTCTCGGGTCGGACACGCTGCTCCTCGGTCTCGCCGCGCCGGACTGCAAAGCGCATGCGCCGGACGAAAACTTTCCGATCGAAAACTTCGAAGCCGGCATCCGGCTCCATCAAAATCTCCTGCACGAACTTTCTCGTGGCGCCTGAGCACTTCTGGCCTGCGGCCTGCGCGCCACGGCCTCGAGCGAAATCCCCTTCGCCGACGGCATCTGCCGACCGCGGATCGCGTCACGCACCGAAAAACTTGCACCACCCTCCCGAGTCGCTATGGTTTTACCCGCGCTCGGGTGGTGAAATGGCAGACACGTACGTTTGAGGGGCGTATGCCGCAAGGCATGGGGGTTCAAGTCCCCCCCCGAGCACCACTTCCCTCCGCTTGCCCATGAAGACCCGCCGCGAAACCGACACCATGGGAGCCATCGAGGTTCCCGCCGACCGCTACTACGGCGCGCAGACCGCGCGCTCGCTCGTCCATTTCGACATTGGCGACGACACCAAGCCACGCGAACTCGTCCGCGCCCTCGGGGTGCTCAAAAAAGCCTGCGCCCTCGTCAATCAAGACCTCGGCAAACTCCCCGCCGATAAAGCCAATCTCATTGCGCAAGCCGCCGACGAGGTCATCGCCGGCCGACTCGACGACCATTTCCCGCTGCGCATCTGGCAAACCGGCTCCGGCACCCAGAGCAACATGAACGCCAACGAGGTCATCTCCAACCGCGCCATCGAAATGGCCGGCGGCGAAATGGGATCGAAAACGCCGGTGCATCCCAACGACCACGTCAACATGTCGCAGTCCTCGAACGACACCTTCCCCACGGCCATGTCCATCGCCGCAGCCGAAGTCGTCGTCCACAATTTGCTACCCGCCGTGCGCGAACTCCGCGACGCCCTCGACGCCAAAGCCAAGGCCTTCGACGGCATCGTCAAAATCGGACGCACCCACCTGCAGGACGCGACCCCCATCACGCTCGGCCAGGAGTTCTCCGGCTACGTCGCCCTCCTCGACGCCGACCTCGCCCGCATCGAAGCCACACTGCCGGGCGTCATGTCTCTCGGCATCGGTGGCACCGCGGTCGGCACCGGACTCAATTCGCATCCCGAATTCGGCGAACGCGCCGCCAAAAAAATCGCCGAATTGACCAGCCTACCGTTCACCTCGAACCCCAACAAATTTGCCGCACTTTCCGCTCACGACGAATTCGTCTTCGCCTCCGGCGCGCTGAAGACGCTCGCCTGCTCGCTGATGAAAGTCGCCAACGACATCCGCTGGCTGGCCAGCGGACCGCGTTGCGGACTCGGCGAGTTGACCATTCCCGAAAACGAACCCGGTTCCTCCATCATGCCGGGCAAAGTGAACCCGACGCAAAGCGAGGCCATGACCATGGTCTGCTGCCAGGTCATGGGAAACGACGCCGCCATCGGCTTCGCCGGATCGCAGGGCAATTTCGAACTCAACGTCTTCAAGCCCGTCATCATCCACAACTTCCTGCACTCCGTCCGGCTTCTCTCCGACGCCTGCCGCTCCTTCACCCACCATTGCGCCAGCGGCATCGAGCCCAACATGGAGCGCATCAACCACTACGTGCAGGACTCGCTCATGCTCGTCACCGCGCTCAACCCGCACATCGGTTACGACAAAGCCGCGCAGATCGCCAAAACAGCGCACAAAGAAAAAAGCAGCCTCCGCGAAGCCGCCATCGCCTCCGGCCACCTTACCGGCGAACAGTTCGACCAGTGGGTCAACCCGGAAGCCATGACCCGTCCTTAACCGGACGGTTCGCGGTCAGCGGTTAAGGTGCAGTTTCAGCCGCCAGAATTGCTTCCTCGAGTCTGTCGGCAACCCGAGAGGCAGCTCATTCGCTTCGCCAACGGTGGTGATCAAGTCAGCCGGAATCGCCGTGGCGAAGTCATTTATGAGGCTCAAAGCGGTCTGCAATTCATAGTTGAACGATGCCGCATAGGCCGCAGGAAACTTCCAGTGCATGGTGTATTTTGAGTCGGCTGCCCTGCTCAAACGAAGGTCGCGGGGGAACAGGTCGACCAAGGGAGAGCCCGATCCAAGCGAAGGATCGGAGCCGTCCAAGTAAAGTTGGACGAGCGATTTGCCGCCCGCTCCTTTTGCGTAGGCATTCTGACCCGTGCCGCCGAAAAATGCCTGCTCGTAGGCATCGCCCAACAAGTTTCCGTCTGTGTCTGCGCCGGGCGAAGTGGGCAGGCTGAGCAATGCAACAGATTTTACCTCGATGGCTTGGCCGTAGAAACCGGCAGGTGGAGAAACATCAGTGTAGCCGGTTACGACGATCCGCGCGCCGGGGCGAAGGTCCAGGCTCTTGTTGAAGGCATAAGGCTTCCCACCCGCTTCGAGAAGCTTGTAACCGATCGGCATCGAGGGGAATCCTCCCCCGGGCAGCTCAAACTCGCCCGAATAGCTCATGGTCAGGGTAACAACACCCTCGGGACGCGGAACGGCGGAGCCGAGAATTTCAGCCACCCCGCTTATGGCGTTGGAGACCACGACAGGTTCAGGCGCGTTGCTGACACGTGGATCGACCACACCGGTCCGAATAAAAGAGCGCAGGATGTCGATGGGCAGCCCCGGCGCAGATGCAATGCCGGGGGTTGTGATATTGGTGAGGACATTGCTGATCTCCGACTCGGAGAGAGGACTTGCAGTCTCGTTGGTCCTCCGGCTGCTGAATTCGTAAACCGCATTGGCCACTTGAAGGAGCGCCGCCGCACTGGGCGAAGGTTCGGCTGTGGTGACCGCTTCCCGGATCGGGCCACTCAGCCCCGCGAATGTGTAAGCTGGTACTCCGGACACCCCGCCCGATGACAGCATGGACAAGTCGGAAGATCCAAGAGGCACACGTGATTCATCTCCGGCGCGTCCAGGCAAGACTGTGAGGTTTGTTCTTCCCAGGAGTGCTCCGAGCTTCTCCTCAACCAATAAAGTGGAAACGGTTTCGGCCACCGACGCGAGGGCAGCGACCTTCTGTGCGGCAGGCGTCACAACAATTTCAAACACGAGCGGAGTGCCCACTCCGGCCGTCTGCCTCTCGCCGATGCGCACCGAGCAGAACGGCTCCAAAGTCGAAAGAGCTTGGATGCCGCTTGCCCCGGTTCCAGCCGGCGCGGCAATGCTGACAATGAAGCGAGGCATCGAGCCCGTGACAGTCGAGGGCCCGCTGTTCAACCAACCCGCTCCGGAGTTGGCTGCATCGAGTCGGGCTTTGACCAGCGCGGCATCCGCCGAGGCCGGAATCGTCGCCGAACCGCCGCCGGCGAGAATGATCGAACCGGCCGTCGGAAGGTAACGCGCGTGGAGGGCGCTGACCCAGTTGCTCGCCGCCGAGGCGACGCTGCCACCCCAGAAGTAAGCCTCGGGCAGAACCGATCCGCTGGCCGGAACGGCAACAAGACTTGCCATCTCCCGGCCGGGGGCAGGGCAATTGGTATTGGTTGCGCCGGTGAGTGCGAAATTTTGCGGCGTGCGGGCACTGACATAAGGCATCGAGGCATCCGTGGCCAAACGGGCTATCGTGGCCGTGGCTGAACCGCCGAGGACAGCGGTGCGCGCGCTGCGGAGAAGAGCTCCGCTGGGCGACTGGACTGAGACCGTAACATTGGCAGCGGCCGGACGATCCGCCGCCGGGCTCGAGCTGCCGTCTCGGGCCAGCACGCTGACGGCCAGGTCGAAGGCTACTTGGTCCAGAGCCCCCAGCCTTGTGCCATCCGGGGCACGGGCAATGGCATCGGAGGGGTCTGCGGGATCCGTGCCTGCAGCAATCTCCGACAGATCAGCATCTCCGTCCCCATCCGCATCGAAACCGGAGCGGGGATCGAGCTCCTTGGCTTGCTCGACGTAATCGGGCACTCCATCGCCATCGGAGTCCATGGCATCGGATCCGGAATCGAAGGAGAACACGGCAGATGCAACCGGACTGCGCTCTCCCCCGGCCGATTCCGAATAAAAGGCGAGCACACCGCTCTGCAAAAGAATCAAGGGGACCGCGGGATCGTAGGCCTGCCAGGCGCCTGTCTCGTATGAGGTGTCAAACCTGCTATAGATCGTCCGCGTGGCCGGCATCCCTGCAGCCGCCAAACGCGCGTTTTCCGCCGAGGAAAGTTCCACCTCTACAGCTGAATCGAACGAGCCGCCCGAAGGACTGGCCGTCACGGTGTCCGCGATGCCGGAGGTCGCGGGGGCTAGGTTGAAATAGGAGATGTCCGCCGCGAACTGACTGCCAAGCGCATGGGTGGCACCGGTGGGTGGCGTGCCGGCACTGGTGCTCGAAGGCGAGCCAAGACCGGTGGAGGAACCAAGGAAGAGCTCCCGCGTGACGTTCAACGGCGAAGGGAGAGGAACGCCTGCCGCCACCCCGCTGCTCCAATCGCCGGCGTTGGCTGTGCCGACCAACCGAGCGTTAGGATCGACCAAGGGAGCGCCCTTGAAAAACAAAACATTGCCCCTCGAAGCGAGATTCGCCGAGGCGGGAAGTGCGGTGCTTCCGAGAAAAGCGCCGTCCCGGTCGTAACGCGC
This sequence comes from uncultured Verrucomicrobiota bacterium, assembly GCA_903953565.1. Classification (GTDB taxonomy): domain Bacteria; phylum Verrucomicrobiota; class Verrucomicrobiia; order Chthoniobacterales; family JACTMZ01; genus JACTMZ01. The sequence continues at coordinate 153,304 of CAJBKE010000004.1, forward strand.
CATGGAGCTGCTGGCGCCGTCCCGCGAGGAGCCCTCGAACATGACGAAATCGCCGTTTGCCATGGGCACGCCGCCGATCAAAGCGGCCGCAGTTTTCGGGGAGAGCTCCTTCACGAGCTGAGGAAAACTGCCCGGAATATAATCGTAGACTCCCGCCAAAGGACTACCTCCCTCGAAGACGACCAGCAAACGGTCGGGTGCCGAGCCGATGCCACGCACAGTCGCGAGCGATGCAATGGTCCGCGAAGGAAACACCATGTATTGCGGCGAGTAATCCGGCGCGGCGTTCGGCGTTCCATTGACAATGGAAAGGGGCGATGCCGTCAGCTTGTAGCTTTTGAGAAAGCCCGAGCTCAGCACGAGCATCCGCCAGTCGAGCGACGGACCGAAGAAACCCGAAACAATCTTGTCCTGAGAACCGACGGACAGGGAGACATCCGGTGACGATACGTTCATCACTCCATCGCCAACGTCGTGCAATTGCAGCGCGGCGGAACCGTAGGGCGAACCGACGACCAAAGCGGCGAGCACCTTGGATGGAGTGCGATCCACGCTGATCGGAAACATGCGCAGAACTTCCTGGTAAGACGGCAAGGTTCCGGCCGCGGCAAGATTGGCCAAAGAGCCTCCTGTATTGCGCCGGGTCTCCACTTTGCTCTCAGAGGGCGCGCCGTTCAGCGAACTCAACACTACGGCATCGTCAAAACCGGCCGGTGCACCGCTGCCGACCCGGAGGAGCAAAGCTTTGTCCGGCCCGATGCCTGCGGTATCGAGCGGAACTGACGACAACATGTCAGGGCCGGAAAGCTTCACCCCTACGGCGCGGCCGTAGCGTGGATGCATGACGATGGCGTCACTGGCAGTCGCGGAAAACAGATGGCCGACGGCCAGCCCGGATATCTCGGGCAGGACGGCCCGCGGGCTCGAAACCGTGAAGGCACCGCCGGACGAACCGAGAGCCACGCGCAACTGTCCGTTTTCGCGATCGGCAATCAGGATGTCGGGATGCGTGTCGTTGTTAAAATCGGCCGAGATCGCCGTTTCCCGGCCAAAGGCCACATTGCAATCGGCGCAATTCGGAACGATGGGCGCGGGAGACGTCGCGATGAGAAGGCCGGAGGCAGAGAGGAAGCTGAAGAGGTGCTTGTTCATGGCACGGTAACCGGGTTGACGACCGGAATGATGTCCTTCGGTTCCTTGGATTCTTTGTCGAAGCGCACCAGCACGTAGCGGTAAGTCGCCCCACTAACGACCGGAAGCGTATCTGTAAGAAACATACTCATCACCGTTTTGCCGCCCGACTGACCGGCGTAGGACAAGCGGATGAACGGATCGTAGATCCGGGTGTTGATCCCGGCGGCATTCGCGTTGCCGGTGCCGTCGATAAATCCGTAAGCCACCGACTGCATGAGCGGGGATACTTGCACCATATCATTCTTCACCCCCGGGTCGGCGGCATCCGCCACGCGATGGCGGTAGAGCGCACAGGGGAAAAGTCCGGTGCCGCCGCTGTCCTCGATAGCAACGCGGTAAATGCCCCTGTTGGGGTCCAATCTGTCTGAGGCAAAGGTCGAAGTGCCCCCTTGCCCGTCGGTCTGGGGCCTCGAGACGGAGACCAAACGCCCGATGGATACCCCCACGCCGTCGAAATCCCCGGTATCGGCTATGGTCAGAACCTTGGCTTCGACTGCCGTCGATGCGGCTAACGAAAGCACCGATGCCGGTTCCGAAGGACCGAGGTGATAGAACAGCGGCTCCAACTTGGCAGGAAGGGGACGTTCCGGCCACGGCACCGAGGCCGTTACCGGCGATTCCTCGACCCAAGTCCCCGAGCGGACATTGCTCAGGTCGCCGACCGACGAGGATGCCGACACGGCCCTGACAGCAACGGTGTAGGTGGAGCCTTCGTCGGCGGGAAGATCGATGGAAAATTCCGCCGGTGGCTCGGGTGCGGCGAGAGAGTTCGCTTCGCCCGCAAATGCGCCCTCGACCCGCGAGGACTCGTATCGACCAAACTTCTTGGCTCCCTCACCCGGAAGGGTTTCGCCGTCGCCCAAGGCGGAATTTTCACGTAAAAGGCCGACGCCGAGGCTGGCGGGAGGCATTTGGCCATCCTTCGAGACGTAAACGTGAAAGCGGTCGACCCCGACCGGCGGACAAACCCACATCACCCGGAGAGTGCGCGAACCTCCCGAGGCCGGGTTCGGAGTAATGCGGTCGAGGTATGGCACGGGTGTGACCAGCGACGGAAAATCGACGCAATCCAGACGAAGATAAGGGCCAGCGTTGCCATCCCTGTCAGAAGCTTGGGCATAGTAGCAAACGCGCCCGCCGTTGAGGGGCAACGGGCCCGGGTCGGACCAAGGCACACTCTCGATGGACATCGATTCGGCCAGCGTGGCATGATAAATAAAACTCATCGGACCTTGGTCGACCCGCCGGTAAAAATTCACCTCGCGCGTCAGCGGTGGCACTTCGACTGATCCGCCGGGACTTGCGATCTTGCCGGAACCCTTGTCGACCAGACCGGGATCACCGCCCTCCGGGCAACGTTGGGACGACGGAACCATCTCGGTGACCACATCGGCAACGAAAGGAATCACGCCGGCAAGCACACCTCCCTGGTCAGCACCCAACCCAGTCGTATCCGCTGCAGCCGCGGCGGAGACAGCACCATTGTCTGTTCCCACGCGGCACTTGATGAGGCCGATGGTCGCCGCGGCCTGCGCGAAGGTCGCCGCGTCGTAGGTGACCGTGTGTTCGGCCACGTCGTTCCCGCCAAAATGAACTTTCGCCAGCACCGTGCTACTCGGACCCGAAGTCGTCGAAGGCTGGTACAAAAATTCCGCCCAGACAATGTCCGCTTTGAGTCTTGTGCAGCGCAGCGTCATAGGAACGCGACGACCCACTTCGGTGCTCGTGCCCTTGCTTGTCAACGGGCGTGCCGCGGTCACGGAGGGACGCTTGCAGGGAATGTCCACGCGACCGCTGACCACGCCGGGTCCCTCGCGGTCACGGATCACCCCGAAAACAGGCGCGCTGTGACCACCATAGAATTTTTGCGTGCCGAAACCGGAGACGCTGACGGTGCTGACCGCACGCACCGTATACCACCAAGTTTTGCCCGCATCCGACTCGGATGGGCTGCCGGCTATGGCGTCTAGAAATGCGGTGGTTGCGCTGGTGACTTTGGCCACCGGCGTTGCCCCTACCGCACGTCGCGCGCCGTCATAGGAATTCCAACGGAAAATTTCATACTCCAGCGTGCCGGTCTCGGGTGTTGTCGGCACGGCGTCCCAGGAAAGCTTCAACCTCTGCCTACCCACGGTCGCCGACCACGCGTAATCGTTGACCACCTCGAGTCCGCGCACCACTTTGGGCGGTATGCGATTGTAGATCGCGACCTTTGTCCCCGGTGAGACGGCCCCGTCGCGGCCGAGAACGTCCACTGCGGTTACGAAGTAGACAAACGCCGCCCCGCCGCCGGGAAGCACGGCCGTGTCGGGACGCAGTTCCTGCAGCGGACCCACCTGGTCGGCGAAGAAAAATGTCTCGGTGTTGGAAGGGTCGGCGGCCATGGCAGCGTCGAGGTCCTCAAGGTTGAACACCGGCAGGGTGTTCACCTTGACGGGACCTGCCGCCATGAGGTCCGTGAACGTCGGACCGGTTGCGCCACCAACCCACCCCGGAGGAACCGACCCGGCGGGAAGGCGATAGACATTGTAGCCGTTCTGAAGGATCGACCTTTGGCGCAGCGGATCGGGAGTCGCCCAACGCAAGCGCACGGCGCGGTTAACCCTCTGCCCCTGCAACTGGCTGCTCAGAGCATTGAATCCGCTGACGGCCTTGGCGTTGTTGCCGGGCAGAGCGCGGAAGTCGGCGAAAAGTGTGGCGGGCAAAGTCGGAGGCTCTACATCAACACCCGCATTGACCGGGGATCCCGGGGCAGGCAATGCCGCGGGCGACAAGGAAGCATCCACGATGACACGTCCCACTACTGCAAGATCCTCGCCGCTGGTGGGATGCCGCAGGCGTATTTCGAAAGTGGACGGCCCTGCGGCGGAAACGGGACCGGCCCATGCGTTGCCCAGACAAAGGTTCACGCCGGGAAACGATTTTCCGAGCAGCGCGAGATTGTCCCGGTATTCGGGGTCGGACATTCCGGCGGCGATGACGTTGGCCAGCTTCGTGGCAACCGGCTGGCCGGCCGCGGACGAGGCAAGGCTGCCGAACATTTGGTCGAGTTTTGCCGACAGCCCCGATTCCTGAGCCGAGGGTGTGAGGTCGGGGCGCAAACTCCAGGCCCGCTGCAACAAGGCGCCGACAGTCGCAGGATCCACCGCGGCGCGCATCACTCCCACCGGAGCGTAAGAACCTGCCGCCGAGGGAAGCCCGTCTTTGCGGTAAACGGTAAAGGCCGGATCTGTTCCCGCCTCCTCCGGCAAGGCCCCTTCGATCTGCGTAATAATGTAGGCCGTTGCCGACGCGCCGCTTTTGACAAATGTCGCCCCGGACATCATCGAACGGTTGGCCACGTCGCAGTCCGCGCAATTGGGGATGATCGGAGCAGGCGATGACGCGACCATCAGGCCGGATACGAGGAAGAAGGACGAAAGGAGTCTCTTCATCTCAGTAAGTCACCTCCGGCGCGCTGATTGTTCCGTTGCTGGCGCTGAATTTGACGCCCACGCTCTTGTTGAATTTGACGCAGAAGGGACAAACACCGACTTTGCCTTTGACCGTCCCCTTCCCCGCGAAACGCATCGGACTGGTAAGATCAAAGCCCTCTTTGACGCCGACCAGAGACATTCGTCCGCCGATGGACACGAGGCAAAGGGCCTCCCCGCTGACCTCGCCGACGAGTTTGCCGCCGATGGTCGGTCCTTCGGCGAACACAAACACCCCGGCGCCCGCACCGACGACAACATTGAGCATGCAGGTCGAGGGAATTCCGATGAGTTCGTTGATCGGGAGGCGGGCCTCCCCGTAAAGATAGGCGCCGGTGAACGGCGGAGCTCCGAGCACGCCAGCCACTTCGGGGTCGATCAGCGCGATCGGATCAAGCGAGCAGGAACGGCCGAAGAAAACCCCTCCTGCCATGCCGTATTCGCCGATCGTCAAGTCGGCGCTGGCCGCGAGGTAATTCTCCGCTTTGAGTGGGTCACCGTCGATCGCACCGAAGGCGAGAGCGGCATTCATGTCATTGACTTGGAAAGCCTCGAAGCTGAGCGGACCTCCGGTCATGTCGAAGAATCCGCCGAGGCCGACGGGATCTCCGCCCATGAGGGTGAACTTGACCCCGAGGCTCGCGACAAGATCCGGCGAAATCCATTTCAACGGCACCCTCTCCGCACCGATGAGGATTTCGTTGGCCGTGTCGCCTGCCGGAATGCACCCGCCCGTGTTGTCAGACGTCAGCCTCCTGATCTGGAGGTAAGCCTTGAGTTCCAAGTCGTCCGGCACTTTGAAGCGAAAAAGCCCGTCAACCCGCAACATGCTCAGCGAGTCGCCCTCGATGTGCGCGTAGCCGTTGAGCCGCCCGGAACCGATCATGTCGCTCATCGGTCCGAGAATTTCGCCGTTGATCGACTCGTCCACCTCGGCGAGACGGGTGGCAATCACGTCGCGCAACGTCCCGTTGACCTGCTGCAATCCGTTGTCGAGTTGGTTGGTCACCGCACCGACCGCATCCTGCGCGTATTGCCGCAACTGCGTCTGCAGAACACCGAGAATCTGGCTCTCGATCAGATTGTCGATGATTTCCTGGCGGATGTAGGCGCGCAACTGGACTCGCGGGACCTCCGGAAGATCGATGTTTGCTCCGACCGCATAGTGCCCCAACTCGTCCTCTATCGAATCGGCAATGGAATCCGTGAGCGTCCCGATCTCCGAATTCACCGAATCCTGCAACTGGGCAACCAGGCCGGTCGAGGGGTCCGTGATACGCGTGCGCATCTCCGCAAGGATAACATTCACATCGACGAGCGAACTGCGGACCTGCTCAAGCGCGGGAGAATTGATGACGTCATCAAGCGCGGCGCCCGCAAGCTCCCCTGCAATCAGGCTGATGAATTGCGGTGCCTCACGCGCAACCAGCGAGCTGACCAGTTTTTTGACACCTGCCGTGCGCAAAAGTCCGTTAGGATCGGCAACGAGCGTGCCTACGCCGCCTTGGACCGCCGCGAGCTTCTCATCGGCCAACGCGGTTGCCGTGCCTACACCGGTGGAAGCAAACGCGTTATCGATCCCCTGACGCACGGCTCCTCCCGCGTTGCGCACGCGGTTCGTGAGCGCAGTGGTGGCATTCGCTGATGTGATCTGCACGGAGGCCGATCCGGGAAGACCATAAAGATCGTCGAGCAGTTGATCGACCGCAGTCATGACCGGACCGTCGATGACCGGGGCGATGAGTTTTTCGAGTTCGTTGGAAAGCAGGTCCCTGCCCGCATCGATACCCCCGAGCAACTGATCCGTCGCCGTTGCCCCCAGCGCATCGATCATGTTCTGGGTGTAACCCACCCCCGCATCGAGCGCGCTGGTGGCAAGGCCCGCGATATTGAGTTGCGGCAGACCGTCGTATTCGAGACCGAAAGTCAGCTCCGCCGTGTCGGGGCAAAGGTATTTGGCGCGATGCGTGAGCGATGCGACGAAGAAGTCCTTGGTCACATCATCCGAGGAGAAAGCCCGGCCGCCTTCATTCCAGCGCAGGTTGTAGTGGAAAGCATCTGTGATACCGAGCCAGTCCTGTTCGGCTTCGACCGCGTAGTCACCGCCTTCGGCCGAAGACTGGCGGTATCCTTCGGCGTTTCCGCCGGCAAAGCCGACATTCCCCGGGTCGAAGAAAACCGAGTTGAAAAAAGTGTCCGTGCCATCCACCCAGCCGGCAGCCACGGCATAAAGCGAGGACGGCAGACCAGGGACGTATTTCCCCTTGGTGTGCACGTTCCACTTGAGGTCCTTGAAAAACGGAACATCGACCGAGCCGGCCAGATTGAGGAAACCTACCGCAGGGGCCCCCACCTTGTTCTGAGAGTTGAAGTAAGCGTCCTGGCAAGGAGTGAACGCATATGTCTTGGTGCCCGGACCCGGCAGACCGACCGAGGGCACTTTGAGCCGCGAGTCGAAGGGCGCTGCTACATCCATCCTCGTGGCGATCTGCCCGTTGGGTTGGAAGCCCAGCTCCCCCCGGAGTTTGTCCTCGAAGAGTTCGCAGCGAGCCTCCACTCCAAGGACAAGAACTGCCGGACCGCCCGGATCGCAACCGCCCGATGATTCAAACCGCAAAGAGAGCGGCGTGATCGGTGCGTTGTCCCAATACTGCAATTCAACATCGCTGGACGAGTCGACCTGTGCATCGCCCAGGCCCCCCGGACAAGTGAGAGACAACTCATCGAAGGCGATGGTGAAAGCGGACGGCGCAGGCAAGGTGATGCTCGCCGAGGTGAGCGAATCCTCGTTGAAGTTGTCCAGATACGAAAATTTGAACGCTGCGAAGACTACCGGATAGCCATACAGAAGCAGCGACTCTTTGAATGATTGCGCTTCATGCACGCCGCTCACCCCCGCGTTGCGGGCATAATATTGCGAGCGGAGCGTGAGATCGTAGGCAGGCGTGGCCGTGCCAGCGATGCGACTGGCCGCGGTGGCCGCGCCGAGGTCGCTGACTCGGAAATTCACGCCGGGGTAGTCGGCGATCTGCACGTCGCTCTCGAGGTAGGAAGCCGTGCCCGGACGAACGACATTATCGTCGGCAACCGCCGAGCGATCCACTCCGCTGTAAAGCAGCGAACCTACACCCATCCAAGCCGACGTGGAAACGCCGGGCGCGGTCGAACTTGTGCCACTGATACCTCCGATGAGCGATGAACCCGCCATGAGATACGAACCACCGCTGAAGAGTGTGTTGAAAGTGTGCGCGTATTTGGCGATATCCGTCGGATCCTGGCCCCATTTGAGTCGGAAATCCCCGCCCCCAATCGCGTCGTCCGTGGCGCCGTCGCCCTGCAACCCGCCATCACGGGTCAAGCGAAGACCGCCCCCCGCAGGGGTGAAACGCACCCGGGCCGTATCCGGCGCGGCACCGCACAAGGGCGTGGCATCGGGCTTGTCCGCACACGCGCGATTGTGGGGAATATCAAATGCCGCGACGCCACCGAGCGAACTCGAAGCAGGCAGCACCTTGTCGGCCGCGATGTCGACCGCACCGTTGACGTAGCTAATGTCCTGATTGCTATCGGTTACATCCGCGCAGGGCATATGAGGGTAAAACTTCGCGGCACCGAGGACAAGACGCGTAGTCAGCGTTCCATTCTTGTTAGCGTCGAGGCCGATCGTGAGGGTGCCGCCAACCACGGAATTCGCGCCGAGGTAGACGTGGTCGTTGGCCGCTTTGGTCGCGGAGGAAACATCGGCCAATTTGAGCCGGTTTGCGAAAAGAGCGTCCAAGCTCGCCTTGCGCACCGGCGTCACCCCCGTCACCGTGGCAGCGAAGGTGCCCGCAGCGCCGGTCCAACTGATATCGGAAACGGTAAACTGGAGCGGCTTGGATTCTTCGGTCAGTTGCCCTCCGGCAAAGGACACCATGCCGGAAGGGTTGAGGTTCTGGTCGAGCGACACAGCGCTTTGCGAAATCGTGGACTCGAACTGCCTGGTTCCGGCGGTGGCCGTGTAGCCGACACCGGAGGGAAGCGCGACCACAAGCGTTCCAGCTTTCAAGCCGGCAGAACTGAGCGCCATATTTTGCCGCTTGAAATTGATCGAGTTCAGCGTGTCGGAATCCGTCGCCGGCCCGGTCACCGGAACACTTCCCCCGCCGGTGAAGTAAGCGCAGCCTGACGCGTCGACCCCGATCGACATGCCCACTCCGCCGAATTTGTGGGTGGAACCCGCACCGTCAATCGTGCCGTTCGCGGCGGCAACGTTTAACGTGGTCGGCAACCGGCCTCCAACGACTGCGCCCGCTGCGGTTGCCGGATCGTTGGTAATATCGGTGAACATCGTCGCGATGGATCCGAATTTCAACTGGCCGCTCAAATCGACCAGGCGCGAGAACGCGGTCGAAGCTCCATTCAGCACGCTCGTGTAAACGCCGGCCGTATCCTCGTAAGCCACCCTGACCGTCGCGGTATAGGTTCTGTTGACCGGATCGAGCTGACCGGAAGGCTTGATTGTCAGGGGAGACACCGCGACGCCGGTCTGCGCGTTCGGCGCGTATGCGAATAACGGCCAACCGCCGCTCAAGGTGTAGGGCTGCACGCCGCTCACCGTCCGGTCGAATACGGACGACTCCAGCGCGACCGCATTGCCGAGGTCGTCCTGCATGGTGACGGTGAAACGGATGTCGATGTTGGCTGTGGTGGCCACTGCCTCGTCAAACCGGTAAAGGTCGATCGTCGGAGTGACGGTAAACCCCGAGTCCGAAGAAACGGACGATGCTGTTTGCACGCGGAAGCGCTGCGCGTAAGCGGCGCCGGACATTTTCGCCACGACCTGCAGCGCCGCGGCCTCCGTGCTGGGAAAATGCACGTAAGTTTTACCCGGCGACTGCACGCCCGATTGCGACAAGTTGGTCGGTGGCGCTGGGAACGGGGTGGTGGCGTCGAAAATGGAGACGAGTTCGAACCGGTAGATCCGTGAAGGGTCGAGCGCGGCGTACGGCACGATACTCGCCTCCACCGTGTAAGCGGAGAGGACGCCCTTCACCGCGGCAACCGTTGTGGTTACAGTCACGGAGCTTTGATATGCCGGCGACTCACCGTCGACGTATATGCCGACGGGGTTGTCTTGGTCATCGAGCAACCTCCAACTGGACCGCAGGCTTCTGCTGCCTGTGGCGCCGAAACTGTAGACAAAATCGGCGCGCGCCGTGATGAACCTGCCCGAGGTGCGGGCCGACAAGTATCCGGGCGCACTGTAGTCGGGCGTGGTGACTGTGGCACCGCGAAGGGCAAAACCGGAGCAGAAGAGTACAACAAAGACTATTGCTAGCGTTTGGTGCTTCACTGTTGAGGGAGATACGCAGAACCCTGCGCGTGAATTGAAAATAACTATCCCGACTTCGTGCGCAAAGTATTTTTGCACAAAAAGATACCTATCCTGTAAGTTGAAGATATGCGCCACCTAGCCATCATCTTGCTTTTGGCACCTGCCCCCATGGTTGAAGCGCTGGAATGGCAAGAGACGACGCTGGTTCGTGCAGCCCGCTCTGCGGACGAAAGGGTAGAGGCCTCCTACAGCTTCTCCAACAACACAACAAACACCGTGCGCATTCTTTCCGTATCCACATCCTGTGGTTGCACCGTGGGCAAGCCGCAAAAGCAGGAATACGGCCCCGGGGAAAAGGGCTCACTTTTGGTCAGCCACGATCCGGAGGGGCGCACCGGCACCCGCGCCTACCGCATCACGGTGAACACGGACGAATCCGGGCGCAATGCTGATGAACTCACCTTGCAAGTCAGCGTCGCCCGCCAGATCGAGGCTGGGGTGCGAGTTGCCGTCTGGGAGGCCGGCGAGCCCCGCACCGCAAAAACGATTCCTTTTAAAGTGGATCCATCTTCGCCTGTCTCTGTGCTCGGAGCGGAACCGGAGCGAGACATTATCAATGTGGAAGTGATCGAAGGACCCTCACCGACAGAAAAGTTGCTCAAAATAACGCCGAAGGATTCTGCCATGCCCGGTCAGACCCGTGTCCGACTTATCACCGAGCCGGCTCTTTACGATTCCTTGGGGGGACTTTTCTTCGCGGTTCTCCGCTGAACTCACGCCGAAAGCCCGCGGCTACTCCCTGCGGTATAGATGCTTGAAGTAGTTGCCGACGAGCACGCGGACGTCCCGGACTCCGGCCTCGTTCTGCAGACGATTAGCCAATTCGGCCGCGAGACTGCATGTAGGCGAGCCGCAATAGACTACTACCACGCTATCTTGTGGCCATTCCGCGACGGCGAAACTCAGATATTCGGCAGGTGCGTCGGCCGGCAGCGAATACGCGCCCGGTAAGTGGCCGTTGGCGAATTTCCTCTCACTGCGCGCATCGACAAGGACCCACTCGCCGGACGCCAAACGAGACTTCACATCCTCCCACTCCAGAGTCTCAAGTCCGGCCAGCGTCGGATGCTCCTTGCTCAGCCATAGCCCCGACGCAAAGACCGCGTAAGCAGCTACGGTGACAACAGATAGGATGATGACAAGCCGAACGCGCGGGGAGGACATGGATGGCACTCTGTCTGCTGCACCGGACGGATAAGCGCAAGCTACTCGTGACCGTCCTTGACGCGTTCTCGCTTTCTCCCTCATCTTCTCTCCCTCCACATCTCTCATCCCTCAACCTTCAGCTCTCAACTAAACATCATGCTTAACACCGGATCCACCGCCCCCGACTTCTCACTCTCTTCCAAAAATGCCGATGGCCTTAACTTGGTCAAACTCTCCGACCACAAAGGCAAAAACGTCCTGCTGCTTTTCTTCCCCATGGTCTACACCAGCGTCTGCACCGACGAATTCTGCTCGGTGTCTAAGGGCCTTGCCGACTTCGCCGGCGCCACGGTCATCGGAATCAGCGGCGACAACCCGTTCGCGCAGGAAGCCTGGGCGCAGAAAGAAGGTATCACCGTCACTTTGGCCAGCGACTACGACCACAAAGTCGCGCAGGCCTATGGCATCGCCTACGAGCAGTTCGCGCCGCAGTTCAATCTGCCTATGGGCGGTGTGCCCAAGCGCTCGGCCTTCATCGTCGACAAAAACGGCGTCATTCAATACGCCGAATCCCACGACGATCCGCGCGAGTTGCCGAACTTCGAGGCAATCAAAGCCAAACTCGCCCAACTCAATTAACTTTCCGGATTCGTAGCGAAAGCGCTGCGTTTGGAATTTCCGCGGGCGCGGTTCCCGGATCAATTTTTGAAGGCGACGCTCGAAGTGCGTCGTTGCAAATATGTTTAAGGTCCTCACCAGACCACTCCGCGTAATTGCACGACACCAATAGCCCTCCGCCGGGTTCCAGCAGTTCGAAGCAGTCGCTGACCAAGATCGGAAGATCCTTTTCGATGCGGAATACGCGGCCGTCCGCCCGGCCGAAGGTCGGCGGGTCGAGCACGATGAGGTCGAAGGTCTCACCGCGTTTCATCAACCGGGGAACAACTTTCATGGCATCGTCAGCCAAAAAGCGATGCCCCTCCGCCGCGGAGAATCCATTCAGCTCCAGATTCCGCCGACCGATGCCTAGCACGCGCTTTGCAGCATCGACGCTGCAGGTTTCCGCCCCGGCCGATGCCGCGCAGACCGTGAAGCTGCAGGTGTAGGCGAAAAGATTGAGCATGCGCTTTGCGCCGAACCCGGCAACCCATTGGCGATTCAGTCTTTGATCGAGAAACAATCCGGACGAATACCCGCCGGCCGGTTCGACGAAGTAGGACAATCCATTTTCCTGCACCGTAATTTCACCGGGCTCTTCCCCCGCGATAAGTGCCCCCGGCTTTTGGTCAGCTGCTTTGCGCACCAGCTCGCGCGCCAAATATCCGCGCGGGGCAAATCCGTAACGCGCTGCAAGCTCATCCCTCAGCATTTCCACCTGCGGAGGCTTGGCTCCGCTCCAAAGAATCCAGTCCCCGTAGCGATCAAGCCATCCGTCCGTCCCGTTGGCTAGGCGATGCGCGTCGGTTTTTTCAGCGCCGAATGCTGTCCACTGCGCGGGGGAAATCCAGTCCATGTGCCGGCAAGATGCATCAGATGGTTTGCCGCGCCAACCCTTCGCTTGCATCCTGCTATCCATGCCGCCGCGCCTGCGCTGCTTCTACCATCCGGATTATTTTCTCCCATTGCCCACCGAGCACCCCTTCCCCATGGAGAAATTCCCGCAAGCGCACGAGTTGCTCGTCTCGGCTGGCGCACCCGTCGACATCGATCTCGTTGCACCGGCCACCCTGCGCCAACTGCGCCGCGTGCACGAGAGCGCCTATCTTGAGAAACTCAGCCGCGGAACCCTCGATAACATGGAGGTCTACAAGATGGGTCTCCCTTGGCAAGCCAGGCTGCTTTACCGCTCATCCTTGGAAACAGCGGGAACGATCGCAGCCTGCCGCCACGCGCTCGAACACGGTATGGCCGCCAATCTCGCCGGAGGCACGCATCATGCCTTTCCCGATCGCGGTCTCGGGTATTGCGTGCTCAACGATGTCGCCGTGGCCATCCGCGATCTGCACGAGGCGCGTCCGGACCTTCGGGTCTTTGTTGCCGACACCGACGCGCATCAAGGGAACGGAACGCACGCCATCTTTCGCGGCGATGAACGCGTCTTTACTTACTCGATCCACGGAGGGCGCAACTACCCGAGCGCGAAAGAACCGGGCGATCTCGATGTCGGACTCCCCCGAGAGGTGAGCGGGGACGATTACCTCGCCGCGCTTGCCGACACCCTGCCATCAGCCCTGACCAATTTTCCGTGCGACCTCGTCATTTGGATTTCCGGGGCCGATGTGCACGAGCAGGACCGGTTCGGTCAGATGCGGTTGAGCACGGAACAAATGATCGAACGCGACCGCATGGTGCTGACTTGGTGCCGCGAGCAACATCTTCCCGTGGCGGTGCTTTACGGGGGCGGATACCACCGCGAACTGGGTATGACCGCGCGCCTGCACGCCAACACTATCGAAACCGCCGCAGCGATCTTCGCGGCCGATTGTCATGATACCTCCGCGATTTGAGTTGGTCGTTGCCCGTTACGGCGAGGACCTCGCGTGGCTGAAACGTGCGCCGAAGGAATTCCAAGTCAGGGTTTACGACAAAGGCGATGGCTCGAGCGGCGGATTCGCCCTGCGCAACGAGGGACGCGAGGCGCACACGTATCTGCACCATCTGACCGAGCGCTACGACTCGCTCGCCGATATCACTGTCTTTGTTCAAGGCCATCCTTTCGATCACGCGCCGGATCTGCACAAGCGCCTCCGGGCCCTTGTCGACGGACACGAAAACGTTCCGGATTTTCATTGGCTTGGCTTCCTGGCCGATACCGACGACTCCCGTGGACGCCGCCTCTTTGTTCCTTGGAGCAAAAATCCCGAACGCAACGAACTCCCCCTCGACGATTTTCATCAACAAATCTTCGGCACCGCCGGACCCGACAGCTATCGCTTCTTTGTCGGCGCCCAGTTCATGGTAACCCGCGCCACGGTCCTCCGCCGCGACAGGGCCTTTTACCAGAGGGCGCGCGAACTCTCCGTCTCGTCCCCCCTCGCGCCCCACTGCTTCGAACGCTGTTGGGACCGCATCTTCGCCGCCAACGGGACCGCCGGCCGCCTCCCGCCCGACCAACTCACCGCCTACTTCAAACCTGTCAAGCGCCTGCAGATCCCCCCGGTCCCTCTCCTCTCCTCTTGCCCCGCCCGCAAACCGCGCTAAACTTTTATTTTCCTGTGATCACGCAACGCGGCCCCGAGAACTACGACCCAATCACTTGGGTCGGGCGCCTGCCTGTCTACGCCACGACCATCATCGTGGCACTGTACGTTGTCTGCATGATCGGTGTGGCCGTTGCCTTGGCTTCGGGCGCAGAGGCTAGCCTGTCCAAGCTGACTTTCGATACCGCCTCGGTGCTGCGTCACGGCGAACTTTGGCGCTGCCTCACTTACGCTTTCGTCAATCCGCCCGACCCGTGGTTCATCATCGCCCTCGTCATGCTCTATGTTTTCGGGCGCGACGTGGAGCAATACCTCGGCCGCACGGGATTCGTTCGGCTCTATCTCGGATTCCTCCTGCTCGGACCATCGCTTCTGCTCGCCGCTTCCATGGTGACGGGCCAAAACTACGCCATCTCGCAGAGCTGGGCCAATTTTGCCGTCTTCCTCGCCTTTGCCGCGCTTTACCCAGGCGCGCAACTGCTTTTCCAGATCACCGCCAAGATCTTCGCTTTGGTGTTCCTCGGTATTTCCCTATTACAGCTTCTCGCCGGACGCCAATGGCCCGAAATGTTCGTGCTGCTCGCGACCGCGTTCCTGGCTTGGTATGCCATCCGCCACGGCTCCGCCCTCAATCTTGATTTCATGTCCCGCCTCCGCCCGGTTTCCCACCGGACCAAGCGCCCTCGCCTCCGGGTCGTCAAAAACCCCGATGACGAACCCGTCGATCCCCACCGCATCATGGACCCGCTTCTGGAGAAAATCTCCCGCGACGGACTGGCCAGTCTGACCCGCCGCGAACGCGAGCAGCTCGAGCGTGCCCGCGCGGTCCTGCTGGAAAAGGAACGGCGCTGACCCGATGGACGGCGACCGCGCCATCACCCGCACCGACGGCAACGAGTTGCACGACCCGTGCTACGTCAATGCCATGTCGCACTTCTACCGCGGCGAACTCGGCCGCATCATGGTCTGGCGTCAGCGCCTCGACATCACCACCACCTGGGCCATCACCAGCACGACCACCATCATCACCGTGGCCTTCTCCTTCCGTGACATCCCGCACATCGTCTTCTTCTTCAACCTCGTTATCGTCTGGATGATGCTCTGGATTGAAGCGCGTCGTTACCGCTTCTATGACGCCTTCCGTGGTCGTGTCCGCATGATCGAATCCCACTTCCTCGTCGCCACTGTTTCCCGTAATCCCAATCTCCTCGGCGGCGATTGGCAGAAGCTCGTCTGCGAGGACCTCATTCTTCCCTCCTTCAAGATCAGCAAACTCGAAGCCGTTGGTCGCCGCCTCAAACGCAACTACGTCTTCATCATTGCCATCATCGTTGTGGCTTGGGTGACCAAAATCTTCATGCACGCCAGCCCGGCCATCCATTCTTGGTCCGCCTTCTATCAAGCCCTTGCCGTCGGCGAACTGCCATCTCTCCTCATCGCCGCAGTTCTCATCTTCACCATCATAGCGACCACGGCGCTGACTTGGTATGTTTCGGTCAACAGCGCCGGTGAAGTCACCGACCTCCGCGGCAGCCACAAGGAGCAATGGCGCATCTAGAGAATCTGCCGGCGGAACCCGTCGCCCGCCTCCGCGCCATCGTCAGCCTCCTTCGCTCGCCCGAAGGTTGTCCTTGGGACCGCGAACAAACCCACGAATCCCTCCGCGCCGGACTACTCGAGGAAGCCTGCGAAACAATTGACGCCATTAGCAATGCCGATGACGCCAACCTCCGCGAGGAACTCGGCGACCTCCTCCTCCAAGTCGTTTTTCACACCGACCTCGCCGCCGAACGCGGCGCCTTCACCCTCGAGGACGCCGCGCAGCACACCCGCGAAAAACTCATTCGGCGACACCCCCACGTCTTCGGCGATGTTGACGCCGCCGACACCCAAGCCGTCCTCCGCCAGTGGGAGCAAATCAAACGTGAAGAAAAAGGCGACCGCACCTCGATCATGGACGGCATACCCCGCGCGCTGCCCGCCCTGATCCGTGCCGCCAACATCCAGAAGAAAGCCGCTCGCGTCGGTTTTGACTGGCCCGACACGGCGGGGGTGATCGATAAGTTTCGCGAGGAACTTGCCGAGCTCTCGGTCGAACTGGAATCCGGCGATCAGCAAAAACTCGAACACGAACTCGGCGACCTCCTTTTCACTACGGTCAACATGGCCCGCAAACTCGGCATCGAGCCCGAACTCGCCCTGGAACGCGCCAACCAACGCTTCCTCGCCCGCTTCCAACACATGGAAAAATCCGCCGCCACCGAAAACCAAAAACTCGAAAGCCTCGCCCCCGAAAAACTCGAAGATCTCTGGCGCGAAGCCAAGTCGGCCAACTTGTAGCGGCGGTCTATGACCGTCGGTCGCCTTCCCCCATGACCCGCCACCACACCATCAACGCGGTCATCTCCGTCCTCCTCGGCGCCATTCTCCTCGCCGCCGCCTGCTTCGCTATCCTCCAAGCCATCAGCTGGAACTGGTCCGGCGTCTGGGCCTACCGGGAAGTCTTCTGGCGCGGCTGGCTCAACACCATCTGGATCTCCGCCGCCGCGCTCGTCCTCAGCGTCGTCCTCGGACTCCTTGCCGCCCTCGGACGCCGCGCGCCCTATCCCGCATTGCGCTGGCTCTCCACCGGCTACGTCGAACTCATCCGCGGAACCCCGCTGCTCGTCCAACTTCTCATCCTCTTCTACGTCGTCGCCGATGCCGTGGGCCTGCAAAACCGCTACACCGCCGGCATTGGCATCCTCGCCACCTTCAGCGGCGCCTACATCGCCGAAATGATCCGCGCCGGCATCGAAAGCGTCGGCAAATCACAATTGGAATCCGCCCGCGCCATAGGACTCACCCGATGGCAAACCTACCGCCACGTCATCTTCCCTCAAGCCATCCGCCACATCGTGCCCCCGCTGGCCGGACAAGCCGCCTCCATTATCAAGGATAGCTCCCTGCTTTCCATCCTTGGCATCGAGGAATTCACCCTCGCCGCCCAACAAGTCAACTCCGCCACCTACAGCACATTGGAAAGCTATCTCCCCCTCGCCATCGGCTATCTTGCCTTGACCCTGCCGGTCTCCCTTCTGGCCCGCTACCTCGAGCACAAATACCGGTATGAAACATAGGGAGTTGAGGGTTGAGAGATGAGCGTTGAGAGACATCCAAAACCGCTGGAGGGCGGCCGTCCCCGGCCGCCGCAAAGCACCGAGGCAAGCGCACCCCGCAGTTCGCGAGGACGCTCGCCCTCCAATCAATCTCCTCCCTCCCTCAACCCTAAACCCTCAACTCTCAACTAGAAATGCTCCTGCATTTCCACCACCTCACCAAACGCTACGGCGACAACACCGTGATCGACGACATCACGGCCACGCTCGATTTCCCCCACGTTCTCGCTTTGCTCGGACCCTCCGGCGGCGGCAAGTCCACCCTTCTGCGCCTCGTTGGCGGATTGGAGTCTCCCGAGCGAGGTTCCCTCACTGTCGATCACGAACCCGTTCCGACCTCCGACAAATCTCTCCGCACCTACCGCAGCAACATCGGAACCGTCTTCCAATCCTGGAACCTATTTCCCCATCTCGACGCCCTCGCCAACATCATGCTCCCCCTCACCGCCGTGCACGGACTGGCCCCCGACCAAGCCCGCGCTCGCGCCGAAGAACTTCTCGAGCGCTTGCATCTCAACGGTCACGGCCAAAAGCGCCCGGCGGAACTCTCCGGCGGACAGCGCCAACGCGTCGCCATCGCGCGCGCCGTGGCTATCCGGCCCAAGTTGCTTCTCTTCGATGAGCCCACCTCCGCCCTCGATCCCGAAATGACCGCCGAAGTGTTGGAAGTCATCGCCGACCTCAAATCCGAAGGCCGCACTTTTATTCTCGTGACACACGCCATGAACTTCGCCCGCACCGTAGCCGACCAAGTCGCCTTCCTGGCCAACGGCCAGATCCTCGAACAAGCGCCCGCAAAAGAATTCTTCTCCGCCCCCACAACCGAAACCGCCCAACGCTTCCTCGCGAAAGTCCTCAAGTATTAAGCCAAACGAAAAGTCGCGCCGAGACGGCGCCATCCACCTGATGTAGCGGCGGTCAGTGACCGTCGGAACCCTCACTCAGGTTTCCCCTCCTCTGCGCTCTCTGCGTCCTCAGTGGTCAAACAATTACGCCGTTGCCTCAACCGCATTACGCACGCTGGCTAGCGCGTAATCCCTATTCATCTTGGCAATAAACGCCGCCGGCACCCCAGCCGGACAAACCGCCTCGCATTCATAGTAGTTGGAACAATTGCCGAACCCTTCCTTGTCCATTTGCGCGACCATACCGCGCACGCGCCGCCCGGCCTCCGCCTTACCCTGTGGCAACAGACCCAAATGCCCCACCTTGGCTGCAACGAAGAGCATGGCCGATCCGTTCGGACAGGCCGCCGCGCACGCCCCGCAGCCGATGCAGGCCGCCGCATCCATGGCATAGTCCGCAACCGTCTTGGGAATCGGCGTGTCGTTGGCATCCTGGGCGTTGCCGCAGCGCTCGCTGATGAAACCGCCCGCGGCAATGACGCGATCGTAAGCCGAACGGTTAACGACCAAGTCCTTGACCACCGGAAAGGCGCCGACGCGGAACGGTTCGATGTAGATCGTGTCCCCGTCGCTGAACTTCCGCATATAAAGCTGGCAGGCCGTCCCACGTCCGGGGCCCTGCGGGATCCCGTTGATCGTCATACTGCACGCACCGCAAATGCCCTCGCGGCAATCATGATCGAAAGCCACCGGCTCCTCACCTTTTTCGGTCAGCCGGTCGTTGACGATGTCGAGCATCTCCAGAAACGAAGCCTCGGAAGGAATGTCGCGCGCCGCCACTTCCTGAAATTTTCCCTGACCGCTCCCTTCCTCCTGCCGCCAAATCTTGAGGTTGAAGTTCATGAAATAGTTGAGAGGTGAGGGTTGAGGGTTGAGGGATTAGCTACGTAGATGGTTACGCAGGCCGCTGAGCATGCGGATGAGTGCCTCCGAGTCAGAGTAAAGTTTTTGAAATACTTGTTCGTCGAGAAAACCTTGCTTTTGAGCAATGAAACCTTGGCTGACCAGCTCGTAGAGCGAGCCGACGGCCAGCTCGACGAATCGGGCAAAGTCCTGACGTGAGGAACGCGAACTTCCCTCGGCGATGTTGGAAGAGACCGACACAACCGCACGCCGCATCTGGCTCGTGATGCCGAATCTTTCATCGGACGGAAACTTTCCCGTAACGTCGTAGATGAACGCAGCGAGATCAACCGCTCGCTGCCAGACATCGAGCTTTTCAAAGTTGAAGCCTCTTTTTGTTTCATCCGGCATCTCTGGATCCTGTGTCTCTCAACTCTCATCCCTCAACCCTCAGCTACTTATAACTCCGGGTGGCTAGCTTTACTCCCTCGTAATTCAGCGGCTCTTTGACCAGCTCCGGTCTGTTGCCGTCGCCGGTGTGTTTCCAAGCCGAGACATAAAAGTAGTCGTCATCGTTGCGCAACGCCTCGCCCTCGGGCGTTTGATACTCTACGCGGAAGTGTCCGCCGCAGGATTCATTGCGATCCAGCGCGTCCTCGCACATCAGCTGGCCGAATTCGATAAAATCGGCCACGCGTCCGGCTTTCTCCAACGACTGGTTCAATTCGTCGCCGTCGCCGAGGACGCAGACATTGCTCCAGAACTCCTCGCGGATTTCGTCGAAGCGTTTGATCGCCTTCTCGAGCCCCTCCTTGCTGCGCGCCATGCCGCACTCGTCCCAAAGCAGCTTGCCGATTTCCTTGTGGAAACTGTCCACCGTGCGGTTGCCCTTGATCGAAAGCAGACGCTTGATGCGGTCGCGCACTTCGTCCTCGGCTTTTTTAAACTCCGGACGGCTGGCTTCCGGCCGCGTGCCGCGGAGCGGTGCGAGATAGTTGCCGATGGTGTAAGGCAGGACGAAATATCCGTCGGCCAAGCCCTGCATGAGAGCGCTGGCTCCGAGGCGGTTGGCTCCGTGGTCGGAGAAGTTGGCCTCACCGATGACGAAAAGTCCGGGGACATTGCTCTGCAGTTCGTAGTCCACCCAGAGCCCGCCCATCGTGTAGTGCACCGCCGGATAAATCCGCATCGGCGTTTTGTAGGCGTTTTCCCCGGTGATGTTTTCATACATCTCGAAGAGATTGCCGTAACGTTCGCGCACCGTGTTCTCGCCGAGCCGCTTGATCGCGTCGGCAAAGTCCATGTAAACCCCGAGCCCACCCGGACCAACCCCGCGCCCCTCGTCGCAGACTTCCTTGGCCGAGCGCGAAGAAATGTCGCGCGGGGCAAGGTTGCCGTAGCTCGGATATTTGCGCTCGAGAAAATAGTCGCGGTCGTCCTCGGGAATATCGGACGGCTTTTTACCGCAATCCTCCTTGCGCTTCGGAACCCAGACGCGTCCGTCGTTGCGCAGCGACTCGCTCATCAGCGTGAGCTTTGATTGGTATTCACCGCTGACAGGGATGCAGGTCGGATGGATCTGCGTAAAGCAGGGGTTCGCGAAAAGCGCGCCACGACGATACGCGCGGTAAGTCGCGGTCACGTTGCAGCCCATCGCGTTGGTCGAAAGATAGAAGGCGTTGCCGTAGCCGCCGCTGGCCAGGATCACCGCATCGGCTGAGTGGGATTCGATTTCCCCGGTCACCATGTTGCGGGTGATGATTCCCTTGGCGTGGCCGTCAACGAGCACGAGGTCGAGCATCTCGTGGCGCGGATGCATCTTCACCGTGCCCGCGGAAATCTGATGGCTCAGCTCAGAATAAACCCCGAGAAGCAATTGCTGCCCGGTCTGCCCGCGCGCGTAAAATGTCCGCGAGACCTGCGCGCCGCCGAACGACCGGTTGGCCAGCATCCCTCCATATTCCCGGGCGAAGGGCACACCCTGCGCCACGCACTGGTCGATGATGCGCCCGCTGACCTGGGCCAGACGGTAAACATTGGCCTCACGCGAGCGGAAATCGCCGCCCTTGATCGTGTCCATGAACAACCGGTCCACGCTGTCGCCGTCGTTCTGGTAATTCTTGGCCGCATTGATGCCACCCTGCGCCGCGATGCTGTGCGCGCGGCGCGGGCTGTCCTGATAGCAGAAGCACTTCACATTGTAGCCCTGCTCGCCGAAGACCGCGGCAGCCGAACCGCCAGCCAGGCCCGTCCCCACCACGATCAACTCGTAGCGGCGCTTGTTGGCCGGGCTGACCAGTTTGCTCGCTGTCTTGAAATTGGTCCATTTCTCGCCCAGCGGGCCGGCCGGGATTTTTGGATCGAGGACTATGGTGCTCATGATTGCGCGGAAGCTGTGAGTTCAGGCGCAACCCGACGGTCATCCGGAAGCACCTTCAAAAAACCCGCCACCGAGGCGACGGGAATCGAGGCAAAGCCGAGCATCAACGCCCAAGAAACGAGCAACGCCCCGTGCTTGATCAGCTTGGCCGATTTGCGTCCGTTCAGGCCGAAGGTCTGGAACACGCTGGAAATACCGTGGCTCAGGTGCATCCCAAGCAGCACGAGGCTGAGCAGATAAAATCCGGAGACCAGCGGGTTGTGGAAACTCAGGATGATCATCGCGGCCACATCATGCCGTCCCTCGAGGTCATAAAGATGCGAGTGCGGGCTCATCCCCGCCGCGAATTGCAGCACATGGAAAATGAGAAACGAAAGAACGACCAGCCCGCTCAACGCCATGGTCCGGGCAAAAATCGTGCTCTGCACCCGCGCCTTGACCGCATAGCGCTGCGGCCGCGCGCGCCGGTTCTCGAGGACAAGCGACAACGTGGTGAAAATGTGCACGAGAAAAACAACCAGCAATCCGCCCCGCGCCCCCCAAAGAAGAATCGGACTGGCGTGCAGCGCCTGCGCATACACATTGATGCCCTCACCGTAAGGCCCGACGTAGATCGTCAAGTTGCCCGCCAGATGGGCGAGGACAAACAAGACCAGTAGCCCGCCCGATATCCCCACGATCCACTTGCGCCCGATCGATGACTTGGCAAAAGCGCAGAGTGGATTTTGCTGGCGGGGACCCTGGTAGACCGAGGCGACAGACATGATTGCGTAGACTATTAGATTGCCTAATAGTTGCAACGCTTAAGATCGGCCTCCGGATGCGTTTACTGCGTCGGGAGCACTTGCACTGACCGCGGAGCCGCTATACCGGTCAGGCCTGATGAAAACCCTACCTCTGATTCTGGTCGGCACCCTGCTCGCTTCTTCTCACGCTCTCCTCGCCCGGGGCGGTGGCGGCGGCGGTGGTGATTTTCGTGGCGGTGATTTCGGCGGGGGCGGACTCCGGGAGGAAGGAGTGGACGATGCCGCGTTCCGGCAGGAGGCCCCGCGGGTCGATGAAAGCATCGATGGTGACGCCGCCTTGGCGCGTCAGGACGACGACGCGACCATCGATCGCACCGGTCAGGACAGCTTTCGCATCAACGACAACAACGGCTCGGCCGCCGTCAACGTCCGCCCCGAAGGCGATGACACAGCCAACGTCAATGTGCGCACCGCCGACGGACGCGACTACGACACCACCGTGGCGGGGCCGGATGGCTACCGCGCCGGCTACGTCTGGCAGAACGGCGACTATGTGGCCGTCAACTGTGATCCGTTCGTGCCCTACGCCGCTCCGTTCGGCATGTGGGCCGGATGGAACATTGTTACCCAGCCCGAATACGTCCAATACCCGGTCTACGCCACCTACCCGGTCGAAACGGCCGTCGAAGTCGCCCTGCAAAAGCTCGGCCTCTACACCGGACCGATCGACGGCAACGCCGCTTCCTGCGCCGGCGCCATCGAGCAATATCAGTCGCAGAACAACATGCCGGTCACCGGCACAATCACGCCGGAATTGCTCACTGCGTTGGGCATCCAAGCAAGTTTCGGTCAGTAGGTGGATTGCGATGTCCTCATCGCGATAACCTCCCTCACCGATCGCGCCCGGAGGGCACGATCCACCTTGGGCATCCAAGCCAGCTTCCAGTAGTCACGCTCAACGCGGCGCCAGAATCCCGGCCACCGCGCCGGTCATGAAACAGGCGAGGTTGGCGCCGATCAGCGCTCTCCATCCGAGCTGCGCCAGGGTCTGACGCTGCGATGGCGCCATCGCACCGATGCCGCCGATCTGCACACCGATAGAGACAAAGTTGGCGAAGCCGGTCAGCGCGTAGGTCAGGATCATCAGGTTGCGTGGATCCGTGTAGAGCCCGGCCGCCTTCATCTCGCCGAGGCGGACAAAGGACACAAATTCGTTGAGCACGGTGCGCAGGCCGAGAAACTCACCCGACTGCAAGACGGCGTCGCCGCTGATCCCCATGAGCCAGGCAATGGGTGCAAAAAGGATCCCCAAGATGAATTCAAGCGAAAATCCCTCGTAGACGCCGTTGGTCCATTGCGCGACCAACTCGTTCAGTCCGGTCGGCGCACCGATCCATTGCCCGAGAATAAAATTCACAAAGGCCACCAGCGCGGTGAAGACAAGGAGCATGGCGCCGACATTGACCGCCAGCTTCACGCCCTCGGTGGTGCCGTGACAAATCGCATCGAGCAGGTTCACGCCGTTGCGCTCCGGCGCGAGCTGCAGTGATTTGTCCACTTCTTCGGTCTGCGGCAGCAGGATTTTCGACATGAGCAACGCCGCCGGCACGGAAATGACCGACGCCGTGAGCAAGTGCGTGGCGAAGACGAGTTGCTGCTGCGGGTCCCCTGCTCCAAGCAGACTGATATAGGCCACCATGACCGCACCGGCCACGGTGGCCATGCCCCCGACCATGACGCACAAAATTTCCGACCGCGTCATGCCGGCCAGCCATGGACGGATAAGCAGCGGTGCTTCGGTTTGCCCGAGAAACACATTCGCAGTGGCGGAGAGCGTCTCCGGCCCGGAAAGACGCATCGTCTTCGAGAAAAGCCACGCCATGCCACGCACGATTCTCTGCAGGATTCCCAGGTAGTAGAGCGCGGCACTGAACGCGGAGAAAAAGATGACCGAGGGCAGCACGGCGAGCGCAAAAATCACCCCGTGGGTCTGCTCGTCGAGCAATGTCCCGAAAAGAAACCGCGTTCCCTCGGCCGTGAAGCCGAGCAGCTTGACGAAGAAAAGTCCGACCGCTTCGACCGCGACGCGCACCGGCGGAAAATGGATAACGAGGGCGGCGAGGACGAATTGCAGGGCGATCCCGACCCCCACCACGCGCCAGGGGATATTTTTCCGATCGGCGCTGAACAGGACGGCGATACCGAGAAAGACCGCTATACCGAGGAAACCGCGACAAAGATCGACGAACGTTTCCACGGTGCGCGGGCGGGGAACAAAAACCGCGCAACGTTCAGCGCCCGCCGCCGCGGTTGTCGCGCCGCGCCTGCTTGCGCGCTTGCGCCGCACGTTGATGCGTGCCGATCCGTTTCCCGACCGCGGTCTTGTTGGATTTCTTCAAGCTCTTCGTTTTTTTCATAAATGATCCTGATCAATGCATACCAGAGTCGCCGGCCAGAGTCTTGGCCATATCGCCGACCACCGCTTTGGCATCGCCGAACACCATGAGCGTTTTGTCCATGGCATAAAGTTCATTGTCGATCCCGGCAAAGCCCGGCTTCATCGAACGCTTCACCGCGAGCACCGTCTTGGCGCGGTCGGCCTCGATGATCGGCATGCCATGGATCGGCGACTTCGGATTGTTCTTCGCCGCGGGATTGACCACGTCATTGGCCCCGAGCACCAGCACCACGTCCACTTGCGGCATCTCCGGGTTGATCTCGTCCATTTCGACCAAGTCATCGTAGGGAATATCCGCCTCGGCCAGCAGCACATTCATGTGACCCGGCATGCGACCAGCCACCGGATGAATGGCGAACTTCACCTTGATGCCGCGTTTGGTCAGCTGATCGTAAAGTTCGCGCACGCGGTGCTGGGCCTGCGCTACGGCCATGCCGTATCCGGGGACAATGACCACCGTGTCGGCCTGCTCCATAATCTCCGCCGCCTCCGCTGCCGTGGCGCTCTTCACCGTCTGCCCCTCCTGCCCTCCCGTATCGGCCTGCGCGCTGCCGAACGCGCCAAAGAGCACATTGCTGAAGCTCCGATTCATCGCCTTGCACATGATGATGGACAGAATCAGTCCGGACGAACCATCGAGCGCACCGGCAATGATGAGCAACGTGTTGTCCAAGACAAAGCCCATGGCCACGGCGGACAACCCCGCATAAGCATTGAGCAGCGCAATGACAGTCGGCATGTCGGCCCCACCGATCGGAATGATCAACATTACCCCGAAGGCCAGGGAAAGAGTGATCAATAGCGGAAACAAAAAGGTCAGCTGTGGATTAATGATAAGCCCCACGGCACACGCGATGGCCCCGCCCAAGGTGAGAAAGTTCACGATGAGCTGACCTCGATACGTAATCGGACGCCCCGGCAGGATTTCCTGCAACTTGCCCGCGGCCATGAGGCTGCCGGTGAAGGTGAGGAATCCCAGAATGACCTCCGCCGAAATGGCGAACATCCGGAACGTGGTTAGGTTGTGTCCGCCATCGTGGATCCACAGGTAGTATTTCGCCGTGCCGACCAGGCCCGCGGCCAATCCGCCGAAGGCATGCGACAAAGCTGTCCGCTGCGGCACCGCAGTGAGTGGCACTTTGGAGAGCGGCACACCGATGAGGCCGCCGACCATGACGGCCAGTGCGATCCACGGCAGGCTGGAAACGGCCACGGCCGGATTGAGCAAGGTGCCACCGATGCCGAGGACCATGGCCCAGACCCCTGCCCACACGCCGCGCCGCGCGCTCTGCGGCGAATTCATCCACTTGAGCGAAAAAATGAAGAGCACACTGGCCACCAAATAGGCCAGCTGCACAACCGCGTCCCGCGACTCCGGAGTCATGATTTATCCTCCGGTTTGCGGCTCTTGAACATCTTGAGCATGCGGTTGGTGATGAGGAAACCGCTCACGATGTTGACCGAGGCCGCCGCAATGGCGATGAGCCCAAGAATGGTGATCCACAATGGATGGTCGTCGCCCACTTGCGGACCGGCGACCAGAATGGCGCCGACAATGACGATGGCCGAGATGGCATTGGTCAGCGACATCAGCGGCGTGTGCAGCAATCGCGAGACATTGCGGATGACTTCCAATCCGATGAACGTGGCCAGAATGAAAACAAAGATCAGCGGAATGTAAGCATTGAGCCCGTCGGGCGCGGCAGCAGCGAGGAGAGGAGTCATCATGATTGGGCCCGGAATTGCGGATGCACGACTTGGCCACCGTGGGTCAACAGGCAGCCGGAAAGGATTTCTTCGGACGGATCGATCTTCAGCGACTTCGATTCCTTGTCCCACAGGTGCTCGATCAGCGCGAGGTAGTTGTTCGAAAGCATTTGGCTGGCATTGACCGCCACATGGTCGGCGAGATTGCGCGCACCGATCAGCAAGGCGCCGCCGACCTTATTCTCCACGCCTGGCTCGGAGCCTTCCACATTGCCACCGGTTGCCGCGGCCATGTCGATGACCACGCTGCCCGGACGCATGGCTTCGACCATCGTTGTGGTGAGAATACGTGGAGCCGGACGGCCGAAGACTTGCGCCGTGGTGATGACGACGTCCGATTGCGCGACCTGCTTGGCCATCACCTCGCGTTGCTTGGCCAATTGCTCTTCGGTCAGCGCCTTGGCATAGCCCTGCTCCGTTTGCCCGGTTTCGCCCAGATCCACTTTGACAAACTTGGCACCGAGACTCTGCACCTGTTCCTCCACCGCCGGACGCGTGTCGAAGGCTTCGACTTTGGCTCCAAGTCGTTTCGCCGTGGCAATGGCCTGCAGCCCCGCGACGCCGGCACCGATGATGAAGACCTTCGCTGCGGCAATCGTCCCCGACGGAGTCATCATCATGGGGAATACGCGATCCAAACGCTCCGCCCCGAGAATGACCGCAGCATAACCCGCGAGACTGGCCTGCGAGCTGAGCACATCCATCTTCTGCGCGATCGTCGTGCGCGGAATCATTTCCACGCTGATTGCGGACACACCCGCCGCTGCGAGCTCGTCGACCAAAGCGCGCTCCCGGAAGGGATCGAGATTGCTGATGTGCACTGCACCCCGCGCCGCGGCGCCCGGCATCGTGGGTTTGTCCACGCGCACGACAAGACCCGCCTCGGAAAGAGCCTTTGTCGCATCGCTGACCACCTCGGCTCCCTTGGCCGCATACTGCTCGTCACTCCAGCCTGAAGCGGCACCAAGCCCTGACTCCACCACGACCTGCAAGCCGGCCTTGGTCAGTTTGCCGGCATTATCGGGAGTCAGCGCGATACGTGCTGCTCCTGGTTCACGGGGGAAGAAAACCGTCATGAGCTGTCCCCGGCTTATAGGCACCGCAGCGCCCCGCGACAACGCGAATATTTCGCCGCGCGAAGAACCGGGAACCGGTTCAACGATCACCCGCCGGCTGCAGCAGACGACGCATTGTTTCGATCGACACGCAATCGCGGAATACCATTTGTACATCCTCCGCCGCGGGTTCTTCGCCTTCCTCCGTATCGGCCAAGAGCGCCGCCGTGGTGGAAACAGTGCCGACCACCTTACCCGCCGCATTGAGCACAGGAGCGCCCGAGCTGCCCGCTCCATAATCCGCTGTCACCGTGACCCAAGTGCGCCGCACCTTGTCCTCGCCGCCCGATTCGGAAAACACCCGCGATACAATCCCCTCGCTCAGCGTGTAGAAACGTCCGTCCGGATGACCAATCACCCGCACCGCTTCCCCGGTGCGCACTCCATCCGCCAAAGACAAAGCGGACAACTCCGCATCACCCGGATCGATTTCCAAAATGGCCGCGTCCCCATCGCGATCCGAGGCCAGCACGCGACGCACGGCGAATACCCGCCCATCAAAAGTCATCACGCCGAGCTCACCCGCCTTCTTGTCCTCGAGCACATGGTGGTTCGTCACAATGCGTCCGCGCGGATCGATCACCCACCCCGTGCTGACCGCACCCATGTGCGTTGTCTTGCAGTCCGCGCAATATTCCGCCGAACCGACAATGACCACCGCCCGGCATGCCTGCTCGTAATCCGAAGCCGCTTCTCCTGACCCTTCATCAACCTCGACGATCTTCCCCTGCGCTGCGGCCAGAGCCTCGATAGCCTCCGCGCCACTGATTCCGTCCACGCCCGCCTGCTGCAAGCCCTCGGTGAACTTCGCCTCCAAGGCCGCATCATCGATCACCGGCGCCGCCTGCGCCGCGGCAAGAGAAAGCAGCAAACAAAACAAACCACCACGGACTCCACGTGCTCGCCTCTTTCTCTCAACCCTCATCACTCAACCCTCAACTCCCCTCAGCTTCCCGGCCGGAAAATGATCTGCTCGCGTCCGAGTGTCACCACGCGCGGCGGCGAACCGTCCCCCGATTGCACCTGAAGCGTCACACGCGTGTTGGGCTCGCCCTGGATCATGCGGACCACATCACCCAGGGGGCGGTTGCGCGAGTTGACCCACGATCCGCTGGCATCCGCGATGGCGAGAACACGATCGCCGCCGCGCAATTCGCCGCTGGCGCTGGCCGGGCCTCCCGGCACGAGCGAATCGAGCACCGGCAGACCATCAGCGCCGGCGGACAAACGCGCACCGATCCCGATGGGCGCCGCGCTGCGGATGCCCCGCTTGGCCGCTTCGCGATCTGCCTGGTTGCTCAAGGAATCCGACCATTGCATTGCCGCCAAAGTATCATTGGCCGCCCACTGCGACGCGATCTGCCGTGCCGTGCGTTGGCGCACTTCGCCATCTTCCGGCGGCATCTGGGCGAACGTCTGCGCGGCGCCCACCGGGTCGGTCTTCACCTGCTCGGCCAGCACGCGGCTCATCAGGCGCGCCCGTGTTTGTGGATCCGGCACCTGCAGCGCCCAAGCGCGGGCTGCTTCCGGCGCGGTCGACGCCCAACCCGAAACAAAACGGGAAAGAAAACGCGTCTGCTGCCAATCCGTCAGCCCATCACCCATGGCCAAGGCGGCAGTGGGATCGGTCGCGGCCAACTTCTCCGCCGTCCGGGAGAGCACACCCACCCGCTGATCGCTGGAAAGAAATTCATTCGCCATGCCCGCCGCCTGCTGCGGGGTGATTTTCCCGCTGTTCATCAATTGCAAAGCGAGTGCGCCCGCCACGCCGAAGCGGCCGATATCGCCGCGCTGCGCCAATTCCGTCACAGTTGATCCCGACCACTCGCCGAGCAGGGCGAGCATGGCCATATCCTGCGACTCCGCATCCGGCAATTCTCTGACCCGCGCCATGGCTGCCTCCACCCCTTGGGCCGCGATCGGGCGAAACATGGCATTGAGGTAGTCCTCGCGCGCCCGCCCGTTCTCGACTTCCACCTGTGCCGCAGACGCGCCCGTTTTCGGCGCCGCAGCCCCGTTCTTTTTCACCGATGCCTTGGCCGCGCCGGCAAATCCCTCCTCGGGCGCCTCTTGCTCGCGCTCTGCTCCGCCCGCCTGTTCCGCAGCCGTTCCTTCCGGCACGTCCGCTGCTGCAATCCCGCCCGCTCCGGAATAGAAGATGCCACCCGCCAGCAGAACGCCGGCGAGGAGCAGGACGGCCACAATCACGCGCTGCTTTTTCATCTCCACAACCTACAAAGTGTCCACGCCGACCCTTGGTTCAAGCATTGTTTTGCCAAAGCTTACGCCCGGAAAAATGCCGCGCAGATTAAACCGCGTTGACCGGGAACGCTCTCCATCCTCTAATGCCCCTGATGAAGGCCATGCTTCTCCGTGTTCTCCTCGCCGCGGCAATCGCGCCATGCCTCACAGGTTGCGCGCTGCTCTTTCCTCAAGCGCCCACCGAGGTTCGCAACACCCGGATGCATGTCGACAGCAGCCCGATCTATTACGGCGGCCCGCTGTATCCGCGCTGATTCGACAGCTGCAATACAGCCTCTGATTTCGGGTAGGGCGGGGCCTCCGGACCCGCCGTGTGCCCCCAAAGAAGAGCGATCATCCCGGCGCGCCGAGGACGTCGCGCCCTACCTTTTCATCCATGTTGATCACCCAGCTACTTCCCGGCACGCTTTACCCGCGCCGATTCCACAGCTGCATGAGGTGGATCGCGATTTCCCTATCGCGATTTCCAGCGTTCACGACAACGCAACGGTCTCTGATACGCACAAGGCTCCAAGAAGAACCCGTGACGGGCGCGCGCTAAAAGGATAACTCTTCGGGTTGCATGGATAAATTGACCTTCGACCGGCTAGGGCTTTCGCCGGAAGTTTTGAAAGCCGTCGCCGCGTTGGGTTTCGAGGAGGCGGCTCCGATCCAGGCGGCTGCCATCCCGGTTCTGCTTGAGGGACGCGATGTCGTCGGACAATCGCAGACCGGCTCGGGCAAAACGGCGGCCTTTGCCATTCCGGCCATCGAGCTGTCCGTCGCCGCCGAGCGCGCCGTGCAGGTGTTGGTGCTTTGTCCCACGCGGGAGCTGGCCACCCAGGTGGCGGAGCAAGTGCACAAATTGGCCGCCTTCAAGCGTGGCATGCAGGCGCTGCCGGTTTATGGCGGGGCGTCTTTCGAGCGGCAGGCCTATGAGCTGAAGCGCGGCGTCCAGATTGTTATCGGGACACCGGGCCGCGTCATTGATCACTTGGAGCGCGGCACGATGAATTTGGACCGCGTGCGACTCGTCGTGCTCGATGAAGCGGATCGCATGCTCGACATGGGATTCCGCGATGACATCCGCAAGATCCTCGATTCGGTGCCGGAACAGCGGCAAACCGCGTTCTTTTCGGCCACCATGTCGCCGGGCATCCGCAGTCTGATCAACCGCTATTCCCGCGAGCCCGTCGCATTGCAAATCGAGCAGAAGGAGGTTGCGGCGCCCGCGATCGAACAATGGTTCTACGAAGTGCCGCCGCGGGGGAAGTTCGACGCCTTGATGCGGTTGATCGATTTCCATGCGTTCCGTTCGGGCGTCATTTTCTGCAACACGCAGCGGATGGTCGATCAGTTGGCCGATGACCTGCAGGCGCAGGGCGTGCCGGCCGATCGCTTGCACGGGGGCATCGCGCAGGCGCAGCGCACGCGTGTCATGAACAAATTCAAAAAGGCCGGATTCGAATTTCTGGTCGCGACGGACGTGGCCGCGCGCGGCATCGACGTGCACGATCTGGAGTTGGTCGTGAATTTCGATCTGCCCTACGATCCGGAGGATTACGTGCATCGCATCGGAAGAACCGGGCGCGCGGGCAAACATGGCATGGCGGTGACTCTGGTCAGCGGTCGCGATCTGCGCAAAATCCAGTTTCTCGAACGTTTCGCCCGCACGAAGATCCGTCGGGGAACGCTGCCCACGGCGGGCGAAATCGGGGAAAAGCGGGCGGACGCACTCTTGTCGAAAGTGCGCACGGTGTTGGACGAAGGCACCTGGCGCGGCCAGGCTTCTTTGGTTGACCGCTTGCTCGAGGAAGGCGTCGACTCCACGGAATTGGCGGCCGCACTGTTTCAGATCCTGACCGGACCGGCGCCCGAGGCCACCGAGACCGTGGCTCCGGCCAAAGCCGCCCTGCCCTCACCGGACCGCGCAGTGGCTGCGAAAAGCGCTCCCCCGAAGTCCCGCGGCGGTCGCGCGTGGATTACGCTCAGTCTCGGACGCGGTGAGCTGTCCGGACCGCGTGATGTGGTCGATCTGTTCGTGGATTATGCCGGTCTTTCCGCGCAGGACGTCGGGCGGATCGAGTTGGGTGATGGCTCCTCGCTCGTCGAAGTGCCCGCTGGCTTTGCCCAAGGACTATCAACGGGCGGGAACTGGTTCGAGACCGCGAATGGCAGCGTGAACATTTCCCCCGTGGCCGAGGCGCAAAAGGGGCGGAAGACGCGCCGTTGATCAGCGATCGGCCAAGGCCTCGATCTCGGCCAGCGTCACCGTGCCGCTGCCGTCTGCGTCAATCTTGCTGAAGTTGGCCGCAACGCGCGGCATGCCAGCCTGGGCTTCGGCCAAGGTGAGGCGTCCATCATGGTTTGTATCCGCGGCGGCAAAGCGCTCGGCGATCTCTTCGTTGCGCGAAGTGTCTGCACCGGCGGCGGGCCAGGCCAAGATGAGGGAGAAAGCCGCAACGAGGAATTTCATGCGCGGATGGAAGAGAAGAAGTGATCGCATCGGTCCACTCTCGCGGGACCGGCGCGGAAGTAAAGACAGGACCCCTCCCCCCGCAGACCGCAAACGCATCCCGCGAGTTTTGCGTAGGACAGGCTTTCTACGCAACCACAGCGCACCGGCGGTCATCGTCATTGAGCCACCGTGCACTTGGCCGTTTGCGGTGCGCCCGGAGAATAAACGTCGGCCGAGGTCACTCCGGATCAAGGCACTTCGTAAGCGAGCAACTTGTGCGCGGCGGCAAGCTGCTCCCAAAAGGCATCCGACTTCCCTCCCATCGCGACACCATAAAGGCGCGTGTTATCTTCTTCCCACACTAGGGCGACGCAGTCCGACGCCGCTGCGGTGTAGCCAATTTTGCCGCCGCGACAGTTGGGGTGCCGATGAAGAATGCCGAGAGGGTTGCGTAAAAGCTGCGACGTGCCATCAGTCTTGCGCCAAAAGAGGAATTTGGTGGCGTTCGCCTGCCGGATCAGCGGATTGGCGTAAGCTGCCCTGAGTATTTGCACCATGTCAGCGGCAGTCGTGTGTTGGCCGCCAACACTGAATCCGGCGCTGTCTCTGAAGACCGAGTTCGTGGCGCCCACGCGACGCGCCATCGCCGTCATTTTTGCACCGAAAGCGGATTCGCTGCCGCTATTGTCGCGAGCCAAGGCCCGCGCCGCGTCGTTTGCGCTCACCACAAGCATGGCCTGCAACAGTTCGCGGCGGGTGTAGGCGCCCCCGACCGACTTCGGCAACCTCGTGCGGGGGCAGTTGGCATCTCCCGCTGTCACCGTGACCAGCTTGTCCAAGTTTCCGGCCTCGGCAATGACCAGGGCGGTAACGAGCTTCTGCAAGCTGGCTGCTTGCCGAGGTTGGTTGGCATTCTTTGCCGCGACCACGCGGCCGGAGGAGTTGTCTACAATAATCACCGACTCCGCTTCGACACGTTGAGCCGCATTGCGGGCAGGGTATGTCCCGTTAACTTTCGGATAAAACGGTCGCGCCTCTGCGCTGAAGACAGAGAGAATCAGCACAGACAACAAGGTGAGAGCGAGACCCGGGCGAATCATGTCGGCATAAAAAGCCGGTCGGGATACGCAGGGCAAGACAATCGCCACCGCCGCCCCTGGGCGGTAACAGGCCCCGCCACCGATAGTGCCATTCTAGTGCCATTTCACTGCCATTTTCGTGACGTTTCTTGGCAAACTTTCGCCAACTTCGCCCAACTTCTGCCGACTCCGCCGATATCAGCAAACACCCGCGAAGCCTGTATACTTGCGGGTTTAAGAGGGAATGGCCTCAAAAAAAGGAAGCGACCCTAACGGGATTCGAACGTGAGCCTCAGAGACTTCCGCACCAATGTTCGTGGATTGGAAGTGTGTCATATGTAACAAGATGCAGATTATGGACATTTTTGCCAACGTCAAGTTATCGTGTGAATTTTTGCGTTCGGCGGCACTTCAACTGTCAGATTTGTCAGAGGTTTTTCCGATCCAACACTCAAGGCCAATCGGGCCAATCGAAGCTGCTCCGAAATTTGATCCGTCCGCGGATCAGGGCGAGCTATTGCTATCCTGATCAGCAACCGTGAGCAATTCCTCCGCGCGACGGCACTGCCCTGCCCTCAGCAGCCCCGAAATCTGATCAAGCTTGGCCTTTTCGACGCCCCCCGCTTTGCGCAGCGCATAAAGGCGGGCCGGCAGGCGGAGATCCTCGGCCGTGAAAGTGAAGGAATCGCCCAATTCCTGCCGGCGGGCATCTTGCACGGCCTCCAAGGCTGCGTAGCCATCTTCGTGGGTCGGCTCAATCACCGTGCCTTCGCCGTAATCATTCCACGTAACGAGTTGCACGACGGGCCATGGACCGTCCATCGCGGCCTTGAGCGTTTCGCGCATGGTGCGGCCTTCGCGACGCCCAAGGTTGTGCAAGCTGGTTTCGTAAACGTCCTCGAAGCCAGGATAGACTGACGGGATGGACTTGAGCGGGTCCGGGGAGCGGTAGTTGTGGGTGTCGGTGAGACGCTGCAAGATGACCTCTTCTCCGGGTTCGCCGTCGAACGGTTCGGTATGAACCCACGAAAAGCCACCGTCCGCCCCGGCATCCTGCCACAGATGGTGAAGCGCGAAGAATGCGGGGTGCGGATCGCATGCGTCAACGGCACCGGCCCACGCTTCTTTTTCCTTCACGTAAATGGGACCGAAGTTGAGGAGCAAAGGACGACCTTCGAACTGGAAATACTGGGGGGCGCCGAACCATTCCGCGGCAGCCCACTTGAGGTTCTCGGCGAGTTGGGCGGGAACTTCTGCGGGGGAAATTTTGCCCCAGTTCACAAGCAACTCGAGCGACCGATCCTCGTAGCATGCGGCGAACTTCATGCCGAATTTTCCGCACGCGTCGAACATGGCCTTCGTAGCCTCATGGATCGCCGGGTAGTCCGCCGTGGGATAAGTGCCATACCAATCGACAATGACACCGTTGGCGCCGGCCAACTTCATTTGCAGGAGCTGACATTCGAGCACATCGGGGTCTGTTGAGTCGTAAAGCCCGATCAACGGATGAAACTTCGACCAGATGTCGGGCAAGCCGTTTTCTTTGATGACTTCCGGGTCGTGCTCCTTGTTGTGACCGGTCCAGTGCGCACCCCACCGCCCCCTCACCGCGGGGGTTTCATACCACGGCATGTAGTGCATGAGCAGGGACTTGGCCTGACCGTCCGACAAAGCGGACAAAGCGGGCGCCGTTTTGGCCGGCTCGATCGCTGCCGCCGGCGAGGGCTGCGGTTCCGGGGTAGCGGATATCTCGGGCGATGGCGAGGGCGTCGGGGACGAGGAGACCACTTCGATCTGCGTGGACGGCGCGGACGGTTTGCAACCGGAAACAGCCAGCAAAACCAGGGCGGATGCTAGGAGTGTGGAGGCGCAGGAGCGCACCACGCGGGCAAGTTTGGCCACTCTGGGGGATTACTGGATTTTGGCGACGTGGGTCTCGGTCTCGGCTTTGAGACCCGGATTCAGTTCACCGGCCTTCGCATAAGCTTCTCTGGCGTTGGCGCCATTCTTCAGACTGTATTGCTCGGTGAGTCCGATGTTCAACCATGCCACGCCCTTGAATTCGTTCGAAACCCCCGGCATGTCGAGAATGCTACGGTAGGAGGCCACGGCGGCATCGAACTTGCCGGTTCCCCGCTCCGCGTCACCGCGGATCATCGCCAACTCCGGCTTGGCCCAATCGACTCCGGAAAGTCCGACGGCCCGGGTCATCGACTCGAGCGCACCGGCGTAGTTTTTTTCGTGAAGTTGACATTTGGCGAGCGCCTGCAACGCAGTGACTTCGGCCACCGGTTCGATGGGCGCATTGGTGGAAAGCGCGCTGTCAGCTGCCTCTCTGGCACTGGCGTAGTCCTGCTTCTGAGCCAACACCATGGCCTTTTTGCCCAAGGCCAAAGCGCGCTGGGTTGGCGTTTGCGCGTCGGCGACCGCAGCGTCATAATCGGCAACCGCTCCGTCGTGGTTGCCGGAGGCAGACTTCGCATCGCCTGCTTGGAGTTTTTCGGTGTAAGGGTCGGCTGACTGGGCGAGTGCGGCGACCGGCGCGAACAATGCCAGGCTGACGGCCAGCACCAAGGGACGGGAAATCACGGCAAGCATATGGGAGGGTTCGGTGTTCATAGCGTTCACATCTGAGCATCGAATGGGCAGGTGCCAAAAGGAAAAGCAACTTGACGTAAAGTGGCCACGGAAGCGCCCCAACCGAGCCCTACCCCTTCAATGGACTCACACCAATGAAGGGAAACATTTACATCGGCACAGACAGCGGGGCGACCACGACGAAGATCGCGGCGGTCCGCGGCAACGGCGAGCCGGTTGCTAAGGGGGTGCTCCAACGGCCGACGGAATCCGCTGCGGGACGCGGCGGCGTGATCGACGGCTGGATCCGGGCGATCGACGCATTTCTCGCGGCCCACCATTTCTCGTGGGAGCACATCGCCGGCGTGGGACTGGCCATTCCCGGACCGTATCTTGGCTACGGCATCATGGACCGCTCGGCGAATTTTCCTGCCGAGTTCGCCGGCTGGAATGTGCATGAGGACTTCGCCCGCGCTTTGTCCTCGCGCGCCGGACACCCGCTTCCCTTGGTTGTGGGCAACGATGGCAATTTCGGCGGGGTGGCCGAGGCGAGATTGGCACGGGCCGGGCGCCGGGCCTCGGTGCTCATGCTCATGCCGGGATCAGGTCTGGGTTGCGCTTACATCGACGCCGACGGCCGTCCGCTGGATGGCGACACGCTCGCCGGATTGGAGTCCGGTCACCAACCAGCCGCCATGCACATGCTGGGATGGAATAAGAAGCCCTTACCCTGTGGTTGCGGACGCAGCTGGGGATGCGTGGAGGCTTACACGACGATCTCCGGTCTCGGACACTTGCTGGAGGAAAAGCTCGCAGAATTTCCCGACCACGAACTGGCAACTTCGACCATACCGCGAAAGACCAAAGTGCTCTCGCTGCGCGATCGCGCCCAGCAGGGCGATCCTCTCGCGACTAGCATCTTCGACCTGCAAGCCCGTGTGATGGGCCTGAACGTGGCCTCGCTCACGATGACCCTTGATGCCGGAATCGTGGTCATCGGCGGAGGCCTCATGGATCCTGAGGCAACCACGGAGGAATTCCGCGAACGTTACCTGCGCCTTGTGCGGGAAACGGCACTGCCCTTCCTCTGGCCTGCACAAAAGGAGAAGATGGAGATCCTGCCGGCGCGTCTCGGGGATCTGTCACAGGCCATCGGCGCCGCCCTCGTGGCCCTGGCAAACAACCACTGACCTTCAGCGCCCACCGGCTTTTTTGCCGCGCCGGTTGCGCGTGCTCCCGCCTTCGCGCCAGGTTCCCTCCACCTCGAGCCGGACGGGATGCTCCGGCACGCCGCGCTGCCCGCGTTGGATGGCGGCCACGAGCATGTCGACGGCCGCGGCGCCGACTTGGCGCGAGTTCTGATCGATACCGCTCAACTCAAATCTCGGAGAGTCTTCACCGTCGAGATCGAGGGACGCATAGCCAACATCGCGCGGAATACGGCAACCCCGCGCCTTCAACAAAGCCAAGCCAAAGCCATCGACACTGACCACCACCTCCGGCTGATAGCGCTCGAACCAGCGATCGAACGGCGACTGGCGGGGCCCTGGCAAAATGAGCGGAGGCACCAGATCGCCCTCGCCGTGACGGTTGCGGTGCTCGAGAAAGGCCGCGGTCCATTTGCCGTTGACCCGGAGGTCGAGAGAATCCTCTACAACAAAACCAATGCGCCGGTAACCAATGGCGCACAACTCGTGCAGACAACGCTGCATAGACGTGTATTGGTCATGGATCGAACGATCGAGATCGGGCGTTTCGAAGGTCTCGCTGATTTCGACGGCGGCAAAGCGCTCCAGATCAAAGTCGAGATCCCGGGCACCGCGTCCGGACAGCTTGCCTTGCAATGGCGCGATAATCACCCCCTCGATACCGCGGTTCCAGATGATGCTGGCCAATCGGTCCCGCGTCATGCCGGACTCGTTGAGCCAGAACTCTTCCAGCCGGTAGCCGTATTCACCTGCCCGCTCGGTCGCTCCCTCGACATACTTCCGTTCGGTCACCAGACGTTTCCAGTCACCCGGACTCGAACCGGAGGTCAGCAGGGCGAGACAGGAGCCGATCTCGGCCGGCGCCCGGCTACGGATGCGCGCCAACAGCTTCGAGACCTCCGGATCGGGTCGGTAGCCGAGCTGCTCGGCCAGTCGGAGAATCTTCTTACGGGTCGTATTTGAAACTCCGGCCTTGCCGCGCAGCGCGAGAGATACCGCCATACGCGTGACGCCGGCCTTTTCCGCGATCTCGCGCAGGGTGGCACGTGCTGAGGCGCTTTCGGGCATGGGCATGAAACTGGACATGCTTTACCTAAAGTCAATCGTGATCTCTGTCCCCTTCCGGCACTAGCCCGGCAAGGGCTAGTGTCTGAACGATCTGCACTTTGACCTGTCTGTGTATAGAGTGTATTTTATCGCGAGTTCAGGCCCTGCGTCTTGACCGCCCGTCCCATGCCAAACCGTTGCTTCAATCTCCGCCGCTTACTTTTGCTGCTGAGTCTCGGCCTTCTGCTGTCGGCTCGGGCGGAAGCACGCACCTTTTTGGTGGACCTGAATTCTTCGAAGGGTTTTCGCGGGGCGGATCCTGTTTCACCCGATGCCAACAGCAACCACTGGAATAGCTTCCCGCATCCGGCGACCGGATCCTCTCAACTCAACGGGTTGATCGCTTCTGACGGAACCGGCAGCACCGTCGACTTCGGATCGAGCACGCCTTTCGGCAGCGACAGCTACAACGGGCCAGCCGGCGCCACAGGGGAGCCAATAACTCAGGCCATGGTCGATGCCACAGACATCGATGCCGCCGCTTTGCGCGAACTCGGCGGTAGCAAGGCGGCGGCTTTCGACTACATCGCCACGGTTTCGCACACCAACGTGCCGACCGGACAATCCTCTCCAGTCAACGATGCGCGTTTCGCGATTCAAGGACTCGATCCGCAACTGACCTACACGCTCAAGCTTTTCGGTTCGCGGAAATACGCGCCGGAAAGCACCACCATTTACGAGGCTTACTCCGATCCAGCGTACGAGTATCTGTCCGCATCTTCGACATTGGAGGTGCAAGATGCCGCTTCACCCGGCAACCACAACCGGTCCAACGTAGCCACGCTCCCCGGCATCCGCCCGAGCGCCAACGGGGCCATCTACTTGCGTGTCCGGGCGGAGGGCGGCGAACAGGGATTTTTGAACTCGATGCAAATTATCGAGGGCACTCGACCCGTGGACAGCCGCGGCATTCTTTATGTCCGCCTCGAGAACCCCGCCACCGGACGGGAGATCGTGAGCGACAGCGACCTCGGTCCCATTGCCCGGTTGGATCCTCCCGCGACCAATCTGCGCGGGCACTGGTATTTGATGACGCGCACCGACAATACGCTCGTCTGGATTGTCAACCGCGTGACCGGCGAAGCGCTGCGCGCCGCCAACGATTCCGGCGCTGTGAGCACCGCGGCATGGAATCCTGACGATCCCCGGCAGACTTGGCGTATCACCACAGCCAGCGGTGTTTCGCGCCTTCGCATCGAGGGAACCCAAGCCACGCTCACCGTGGGTGCGGACGGGGCACCGCCGACCGTGGCTCCGGATGCGCCTGGCAGTGCGGACCAAAATTGGATCCTCCCCGAATTGCCGCGCGGAGGCCTCTTCCCGTGGACAGCCTACGACGAGGACAACATCGGGACCCTCACCGCTCCGGCCGAAGTGATCCGGTCAGCCTACAGCGATGGCCCCTCTCCCGTCGCCGCCGAGGCGCAAAAGCGCGGCGTCATCCTCCTCAACAGCTTCGGCACCGGTGTGGTTTGGAACACGATTGCGCCAGCCGATGCCATGACCCTGCGCTACAGCGTGGCCGACGGCGATACCGGAACCCTCACGCTGAACGTCCGCCGTGCCGGCCAAATCGTGGAAAGCAAAAAGATCCCGGTTACCTCCGCGCAGGCCTGGGTCTACTTCGACAGCCAAGGCAACGAGTTGCAGTCTCCGGGCACCGGCCGAACCCCCGCAAAGCGTTTCAATGAAGCGCGCATCAAGCTCGTCTCTGCGATCGCCATAGGCGACACCATCGAGCTTCGGCGCGACAATGGTGATGCCATGGTCTGGGTCGATGTGCTGGAGGCCGAGGTTTCGGATTTTGTCCCGCTGCCGGACGCCGCGTCCTATCTCGTCGCCAGCGACTTCGGTGCGACAGGCAACGGGACGACAAACG
Organism: uncultured Verrucomicrobiota bacterium; assembly: GCA_903953565.1. GTDB lineage: Bacteria > Verrucomicrobiota > Verrucomicrobiia > Chthoniobacterales > JACTMZ01 > JACTMZ01. Next base: position 193,615 of record CAJBKE010000004.1, read on the forward strand.
ATACAGCAGCACTGAAAAGTGCCGTCGCCGCGGCTGCCTCGCAGGGCAAAAAGCTTTATCTCCCGCGGGGAACCTACCGACTCGAGGAGGAGATTATTCTACCGGCCGGCTTCGTTCTACAAGGCGCTGGCATGTGGAAAACCGAGCTCGTCTTCTCGCGAACCGCCGCGTCAGCTTATGGCGGGCAAGCGCTCGGGGGAATCAAGGGCAGCGGATCGAACACAGTTGTCCGCGACCTCTACATGAAAAGCGCGCAGAGCGCGCGCAGTCTCGGTTACCACGCACTCAAAGGTTCGTGGGGCACCGGCTCGCTAATCGAGAATGTTTGGGCCGAGCATTTCGAAACCGGAGCGTGGATTGCGGACTTCAGCAACGACGGGAACATTTACACCGACGGGTTAGTTATCCGGAATAGCCGCCTGCGCAATGCCTTCGCCGATGGCGTGAACTACGCGAGCGGAACACGCAACTCGGTGGTGGAAAACACGCACGTGCGCGGCTGTGGCGATGACGGTCTCGCCTCCTACGCATCGGGACGAACACTGAACAAGCCCACCACGCGAAACATCCAATTCCGTTACAACACGATCGAGTGTGTTTACCGCGCAGGCGGCATCGGAATTTTTGGCGGCGAGGGCCACAAGATTCACCACAACATCATCAGGGACCAAGTGGCCGGTCCGGGGCTGCGCCTCAACACCATCTTCGTCTACCTCAGCGGCACCCTCGAGGGTTACCCCTTCGGATCCCAGCTCATCCAATTTTACAACAACACACTGCAACGCACCGGTGCGCTGACCGTCTTCAATGAGCAGGCCGGGGCCATCGAATTGCAGACGTGGTATACGGACGTGGAAAACATCCGCTTCACCGATATAGACATCGACACCACGCGCTACGAGGGCATCCGCTACAGTCGAGTCGGACAAGTGACATCGGCGGGATTCCAAAACATCATCTTCACACGCACTGGGTTTGCGAGCGTCCCCTTCGGCACGCTCGTCACCTCATCGGCATCCGGCGAGTCGTCCTTCGACACGCAGACCAGTTCGGCCGGCATCAACAACCAGGCCGGAGCTAACTTCACGGTGAACGGGGAGCCACCGCCGCCACCAACCATCACGTCATTCAATCCGGCAGCAGCCGGACGCGGCTCGGAGGTGACAATCACCGGCACTTACTTGAGTAGCACCACGCTCGTTGAGGTTGGTGCCCAGAGCGCGAGCTTCACGGTGGTCAACGACAACACCATCCGTTTCACCGTGCCGCCACAAGCCGTGACCGGACGCATCCGCGTGACGACTGCATTCGATGAATTTGCCCAGACATCCAGCCAGTTGGTCGTTCCCGAGAACAACGAAAGCCCTGTTATAACACTGGGCGTTCCCGGTTCTGTTAGCATCCCCACTGGCGCCGGACTCCGGATTGCTGCGAGCATCTCCGACGACGGCTTGCCCAATCCCCCCGCCACCCTCTCCCATTCGTGGTCCGTGGCTACTGCTCCGGCAGGGGCTAGTGTGTTGTTCGATGATGCTTCACAACTATCAACCGGCGCGACATTCAGCGCGGCCGGCAACTATTTGCTGCGACTGACCGTCTCCGACGGCGAGTTGCAAAGCACAGCGGATATTGCCGTGGCCTACGGCGGCTCAGCGACGGGATCGGCGCAGGATGTGGGTAGTGTCGCACTTGCCGGAAGCAGCACATCGACAGCAGGAACCTGGACCATCCAAGCGTCCGGCGCCGACATCTGGGATACGGCCGATGGATTTCATTTCCGTTACGCGGAATTGCGAGGAGACGGGTTTGTGCAGGTGCGCTTGCTCGGACAGACCTACACGGATCCATGGGCGAAGGCCGGCGTGATGATCCGCGACAATCTCACTGCGGGCTCCCCCCACGCCATGCTTGTCGGCACGACCGGCAACGGGCTCGCTTTGCAGAATCGCTCGACGGCCAACGCGCTCAGCCAGCATCAAGCACTCGGCGCTTATTCCTACGGCGTCTGGTTGCGCTTGGTTCGGTCAGGCAGCACCATCACGGCGTATCGTTCCGAGAATGGCACGACGTGGACTGCTATCGGCACAAGCCTTTCACCCGCGATGGCAGATCCCGTCTACGTGGGTCTGGCGGTGACGAGCCATAACAATGGTGCGCTGAGCACGGCAACTTTCGACAACCTGCAAGGCAGTGGTTTTGGCATCACGGCGCCGACTGTTTCAGCCGGCTCCGACGCGACGACCGATTTCGGAAACACTGCAACGCTTTCCGGCAACGCGACAGGCGCATCGTCAACCTTGTGGGAAAAAATTTCCGGTCCCGGCAATTTGAATTTCGGTTCGCCATCAGCCCTCTCGACAACCGTGGTCGCTTCCGCGGCGGGCGTCTACCGCGTGCGACTCAACGCCGGCAACGGAACCGTGACAACGTTCGACGACTTGGCGCTCAACTTCGTCGACAACAACAAGCTGCCCGCGACCGTCTCACTGACCGGCCTCTCCGCGACTTACAACGGGGCCGCGCAACCGGTCAACGCGACGACCACGCCGGAGAATCTCGCAGTAACAGTGACTTACAATGGTTCTCCGATACCCCCGACGGATGCGGGCTCCTATGCGGTTCTGGCCACAGTCAACGACGCCAACTACCAAGGCACCACCTCCGGAACTTTGGTCATCGCCAAAGCCGGGGCAAACATCGTGTTGACCGATTCTGCGATCTCCACTGTTTACGACACGCTGGCCAAAGCGGCCACTGCTACCACCACACCGCCCGGTCTAGCGGTAGCTATCACCTACAACGGATCGGTCACCGAACCGATTAACGCCGGCACCTACTCCGTGGTGGCCGCGATCACTAATCCCAACTACCAAGGCAGCACAACCGGAAGCCTTGTTATCGCCAAAGCCCCAGCAAACGTGGTGATCGGCAATCTGGCGCAAACCTACGACGGGTCGGCCCGCAGCGCGTCCGTAACGACGACACCGCCTGGTCTGGCCACCGTCGTCACCTACAACGATTCCGCCACGTCTCCCGTCAATGCGGGCACCTACCATGTCGCCGCGCAAATCAGCGATCCGAATTATGAAGGCTCGGCCACAGCCTCGCTCGCCGTGGGCAAAGCGGCGGCCACCGTGCTTCTCGGCAATCTCGAGGCGACTTTCGATGGTTCGCCCAAGCAAGCGACTGCCTCGACCGTTCCCCCCGGCCTCGGCACAACGGTCACCTACAACGGATCGCCTTTAGCTCCCTCCGCCTTGGGGAGCTACCCGGTCCTCGCCACCATCACAGACGCAAACTATCAAGGCTCCGCGACCGGCTCACTGGTTATCTCCCTTGATGCACCCGCCGCCCGCGGCACGGCCTTGGTCGATTTCGGCCCGACACCCACAACGAATGCCCCGACGGGCATTTATTGGAACAACTTCACCAACGCCGATGCCGGATACGCGCTGGCCAATCTCGTCGCAACAAACAATTCATCGACCGGCTTCGGCGTTTCCATGACGACGGTGAATTCAATCAACACGGGCTGGATCAGTGCAGGCGACTGGGTGTCCAACAACGCAACCGGCTTGGGATTGCTCAATTCGCAAACCGCAGCAACCGACGGCTTCTTCGTCAACCAGCAACAAGGAAAGCGCGGCGTGAAAATCACCGGTCTGGACACAAACAGGACGTACAACCTCGGCCTATTCGGCACGCGCAACGCCTCCGAAACACGCTCCACCACCTACACGGTGCGCGGCGCCTCCACCAACACCGGCGTTTTGACCAACTCCGGAACGGGTATTGGCGTCGGAGGCGCAAACTTCAACAACAACAAAGTTCTCTCCTTTTCCAATGTGACGCCGGATGCCACGGGCGCCATCGTCGTGGAGTATCAGCGACTGCAGGGCTCCTTCGGATATCTCAATGCGCTGTCCATCCAGGAAAATGGTCCCGTGATCACGGCCACCGGTTCCATAAGTGCTCTCTCCACGACTTATGGCACGCCCTCCTCACCGGGCTCGTTCACTGTTTCCGCAACCAGTTTGCTCGAAGGCATCACAGTCTCCGCTCCATCCGGCTATGAGGTGTCCACGAACAGCGCATCAGGCTATGCTGCCTCGATTACCCTTGGGTCTGCCGGAACAGTGGCATCGCAAAGTATCTTCGTCCGCCTCAGGGCAAGTGCCCCGGCAGGCACACATGCCGGAGCGGTTACGGTTTTCAGTCGCGGAGCATCGACGCGCATCATCCCGGTCGCGACCGGAACTGTCTCACCTGCCGCTCTCGGGACAGTTACTTTCACGCCGCCAGCGAGCCTTTCATCCGACGGCTCGGCGAAAGACTTCACTGCTGCCGCAGCTGGCGTTTCGTCATTCAGTTTTCTTTATATCGGACGTGCCGGAACGGCTTATGGTCCCTCGACATCTGCGCCAACATTGCCCGGATTTTATACGGTGACGGCGACGCCCGACGAAAACTTCACCGGAGCCGCGGAGGAAAACTTTTTCATTACCGGACCGCTGGCTGAGAGCGATGAAGTTTCCGTGACGCTGACGGTGCCCGCCGAAGGCGCACCGATTCCGGTGGTGTCGCTGCTGCTCAACGACCGCCGGATTGATAATAGTGGTTCCGTCGTCAGCAGCGGTCTTTCCATCACTTCGCTCGGTCTGGCCAGCGGAGGAACCCAGCCCGTTCTCATGGGCGGTAATGTGCTTTTTACTCCTTCATCGACCTCTGCTGGTGTGGAAACCTTCACTTACACGGTCGCTGACGAAGCAGGCTCGGAGTCGAGCGCCACCGTGACCGTCACAATGACGGCCCCCGCGCTGCCGCCACCGCAAGTGCAACTCCATTTGGTAGGTAATGCTCTGTACCAAGCCGCCACGGACACCACACGCATCGTACACCGCTTTTCCGGACCGCCGAACCAAAGTCTTGTCTTTGAATACACCGAGCAGCCGGGGTCGGCCTTCCGGGGTGCAGCGCAGGGAGGCTACGCGGCCAGCGTCCAGTCCGACGCGAACGGCATCTTTGAACTCTCCATCACCGAAGCCGGCAACAAAGCGGCACTGTGGAATTCGAAAATGTTTTTCCGCGTTCGGAGACCATGACTCTTACCGTCATCTTTCGTTTAGTCGCCCGATCCCTAGCATGTTCAGCTGCTCTTGCCTGCGGGACCTTCAAACTGCAAGCGGCCGCTCCTGAACTGAGCATGGTGTCGCCTCCGCCCGCCCTGCGCTTTGCCATAGACCCCGCCGACTCGGCTGCCACCGTCTTTGAGACGACGACGGATTTGCAGCAAAGCTGGAGTCCGCTTGAAGCTTTCATCACCCGCCCCACGGTTCTTCCCGCAGACAGCTCGTCACCGAGACGTTTCTTTCGCACGCGAGCGCTGAGTCCAAGCGGAGCACTCCTGCGCGTGCCGACCGGAGCCGGAGGCGTAGTTCTCTCGTTGCCCGCAGGACAACATGGGCCAAGCCAGAATCCCTACGCACCTCAACGTATTCCCGCCATTCCCAAGGTGGTGGCAGGAAACGAGGAACCGGTGCCGACATGCTCATGGTGGTCGAGCGCGGTGTGGGACTTCGGGAACACGGGCACCTCGGGGCTGCCCCTCTTCGCATGGCCCCTCGCCTATGTGCCGGTGGCCAAAGGTATGGACTTCGGTTTGCCGACGGTGAAAGCCATCTCCACTTACGAATACCATTGGGAATTCGTCTATGGAGCCGCGGGCGAAAGGCCGGTCAATGTGGGTCTTGCCGACATGACCTCGCCACAATTCGCGGTGGAAAGCTGGGGAGATTGGACGGTAAAGCTGCGTTGGGCCCAGGACAGCAAAACGATGAGCGCCACGATCGGCATGGGCCTACCCATGGCATGGTTCGCTTCGTCGGGAGCCGACCTCGAAATCACTCCCGCGACCGGATCCGGCCTTGTTGTCTGGCGGAACACGGGAAACGAACTCGGGTTGCGCGTCTTTGGGACAAACTACCTTTTCTTTGCGCCGGAGGGAGCCACTTGGAACAGTCAATCACCATTCCGCGCGACCATTGCCAATTCACTCATCGCCGCCGTTCTGCCAGACACCACCAACGCCACCCTCGAACGCTTTCGCGGTTGCGGGGCACCGACGAATTCGCGCGTCTCATGGTCCTACAACGAAAGCACGGCCACATTGCTCGCAACCTACTCCTTATCCGTTCTGGCCGGTGAGAAGGCGCCGCCCATGGCTCTGTTCCCGCATCAATGGCTGCACACCGCAGCGACGGTGACGGACGCCTATGATTCGCCGCGCGGCCGAATGAAGTTGGTCGACGGCGGAAGCTTCACGACCGCGATGACGTTCCCCGGGATTATCCCCCACCTGCCTGCACCGGCGGCAGACGCATCATTCAATCCGGCGGTGCTGCAAGGCAATCTCGATGATGTCGCACACGAAGGCATTCCGAGCGGAGCCGATACCTACTGGGCGGGCAAGGCGATGGGCAAACTCGCCTGCCTCGTACCAATCGCTCGCCAGTTCGATCGCCACTCGCTGGCCAACACGTGGCTCGACCGGCTCAAGTCCTCGCTGCAGGACTGGCTCGACGGGCAAGAGCCGAATCTTTTCCGCTATGACAAAACATGGTCTGCGCTCTACGGATTTCCCGCAGGTTACGAGACAAACGGCTATCTCCAAGACCACCATTTCCACTGGGCTTATTTTCTGCAGGCCGGAGCGCTGATTGCGCGGGAAGATCCGGCTTGGGCCGCACAATACGGACCGGCTCTCGAGTTGCTCATCCGCGACACGGCGAATTGGCGCCGCGAGGATAAAACCTTCCCCTTCCTGAATTCTTTCGAACCTTACGCGGGTCACGCTTGGTCGAACGGACCCGCGGGCTTCCACGCGGGCAACAACCAGGAATCCAGTTCGGAGTCGCTCAATTTCGCCGCTGGAGTCTACCAGTGGGGCCTGGCCACGGGGAACAAGGCCATCCGCGACCTCGGGATCTATCTGTATACCACCGAAGTCGAAGCCGTGCGCCGCTATTGGTTCAACGAGGGCCGTTATGCTTTCCCCTCCGGTTTCAACTGGCCGATGGTCGGAATTCTTTGGGGCAACGGCGGCGCCTACGCCACGTGGTTCGGCGGACACCCCGACAACACCCAATTCATCCACGGCATCAACTTCTTGCCGCTCACGCCGGCCTCGCTCTACCTCGGGTTCAACCCTTCTCATCTTTTGTCGAACCTCGCGCCATTCGATGCCTCGCCGCCCGCGTCGTGGTTCGACATCATCACCATGGCACGGGCCACAGCGGATCCCGATGATGCCGCGGCGCGGTTGGCCGCCAACACATCTTATGCCCCGGAAGGCGGCGAGACCCGCGCCCACACTTACCATTGGATCCACGCCTTGCGGCAATACGGAACACCGGCCGGCACCGACGTTACCGCCAATCGAGCATCCGTCACTGTGCTGCAAAACGCCGGAAGGAAAACCCGCATCTTTTGGAATCCAACGGACAGCACGGCCACAGCCGCGTTCTCCGACGGCACATCAGTCACCGCATCGCCGAAAGCACTTTCGGTGCTGACGGATTCAGCGGGAAACTAGAGCGCAAGCTTTAGGTAAAGTATCCGGTCCTTTGTCGGACGGCGCGGGCTGTGGCTTCTTGCGACCGGATGCAAATTCCCCGCCAGTTTGCCCTCTTCGCCTTCGCCGCATTGTGCGCCGCGCGGGCTGATGATGCGCCTTCCGTGCCCCACCGCATCGAGGAAAACATTCCCTACCGTTTGCTGGAGGGGGCGGACGAAGCGACCAAAGAACGCTGTGCGCTCGATGTCCACTATCCTGAAGGCGGCAAAGATTTGCCGGTCATCATCTGGTTCCACGGCGGCGGCCTGACCGAGGGTAAACGATTTCTTCCCGAGGAGCTAAAGAACCAGGGCGTCGTCGTGGTCGCGCCGGGTTATCGCCTCAGCCCCGGCGTGAAGTCGCCTACTTACGTTGAGGATGCGGCCACGGCGGTTGCCTGGGTTTTCGCCAACATCGCGAAATACGGCGGCTCTCCGGACAAAATTTATCTCAGCGGCGCCTCGGCCGGCGGCTACCTCGCCGCGATGGTCGGATTGGACAAGAAATACCTCGCGGCGCACGGGATCGATGCGGACAAGCTGGCGGGACTGGTTCCCCTCACCGGACAGATGGTGACCCATTTCACCGTCCGCCAGGAACGCGGCGGCTCGAACCTGCAACCGGTCGTCGATGAGATGGCCCCGCTCTATCACGTGCGGAAAGACGCTCCGCCGGTCCTCGTCATCACCGGCGACCGCGAACTCGAGCTCCTGGGCCGCTACGAGGAGAACGCCTATTTCGTCCGTATGATGAAAGTCGTCGGGCACCCGGACATCACCCTTTACGAGTTGCAGGGGCACAACCACGGCGAGACCACGCCCACCGGCAACCGCCTCCTCCTGCGTCACGTCAAAACCAAGAGCGGCATACTACCGCAGGAAAAATCACCATCATGAAAAAGCCAACAACAGAACAAACATGGTATGCCGCGGGCGATCCTTGGATCCTGACCCAGACCGAATGGACGCCGGACGACAACATTTACCGCGAAACCATCTTCACCCAGTCCAACGGCTACATGGGGATCCGCGGTTACGAGGAGGAAAAGAACACCGGACTCGAGAGCCATCGCGAAGGCTATCTCGGAGGCGTTTTCGCCCACGTCGATGCGGCCGCGGCCAAACAGGTGAAAGTTGTTCCCGAATGGCCCCTTCTCACCATGATTTCGCTGCCGGAAATTTTCGGCTGCGCCATCGAGCTCGACGGCGAGACGTTCTCCATGTCCTCGGGCAAGATCCACAGCTTTACCCGCATGCTCGACATGCGCAACGGTCTGCTCACGCGACTGATCGAATGGGAAAGTCCGCGCGGACGCCGCACGCGACTCCTCTTCCGTCGCTTCCTCTCCGCCGCTGTCCCGCACCTCGCCATGCATCAGATCACGCTGGAGGCGCGGGATTGGAGCGGTCCGGCCACATTGCGCTACGACCTCGACGGAGACACGCCGGCCTACTTCCGTTGCGGCGAACGAACCCTTCCCCATCTACCCCAGGCAGTGCTGGAGAATCCACGCATGACGGCCGGAAAATCCGGAGCCGGCTTGCTGACCGTCAGCACCCGCGGAACCGGTCACACTGTCTCGATCGCGGCGGAAACCGTCGGTGGACTCTGCACACTTGCCAAACCGAGCCCGGCCATACTGCGCCAGACCGTGGCGTTGGAACTCGCGGCGAAAGCCCCTACCGCGGTGACGCGCGCGGCTGCCGTGGTCAGTTCCCGGGACAGCGTCGACGCCGCCAAGGTTCCGAAGGTCGCCGCGGACATAGCTGCCGAAGCGATTCAATCCGGCTTCGATGTCGTCTTGGCCGAATCGACATCCGTTTGGGAACACCTGTGGTCCGTTTCCGATGTGGAAATCGACGGCCCGGCGCGCGATCAGGCCTACATCCGCTATGCGACCTTCAGTATGTTGCAGATGGCGCCGTTCCACACGGAAAACATGAGCATTCCCGCGCGGGCCTATGCGTACAATCGATACCACGGCCTCTACTACTGGGATAGCGAGACATTCCTCCTTCCCCAATACCTTCACACGCATCCCGAAGTCGCGGAGCACCTCTTGGCCTTCCGCCACCGCACGCTGGAGGGAGCGCGACGCAACGCCAGGCACCTCGGCGGATCGGGTGCCGCATTCCCGTGGATGACCGATTCCGACGAAGGTTTCGAACAAGGGCCTTGGGGCATCGGGGAATACCTCTGGCACCAAAACGCGGACATCGCCTACGCGATCGACCAATTCGTGCGCACCACAGGTAACACGCAATTCATGCTCGAGCAGGGACTCGAAATGATCGTGGAGAGCGCGCGGTTCTGGATGTCGCGCTTCGACGAGGACAGCAAAGGTGTTTTCCATCTGCATGACACCGTCGGGCCCGATGAACTCGACAAGCATGGAAAAGACAACGGCTACGCCAGCCTCCTGGCGCGCCGCCATCTGCGCCTTGCCGGAACCTGGGTGAAAAAGATCGCCGCGCTCTATCCGGCCGAAGGCGCCCGGCTCGTCCAAAAACTCGAGATCACGGCGAGCGAAGTTGCCGCGTGGTTGAACGCCGCGGAAAAACTGGCCGTGCCCAACGTTCCCGGCCACGACTTCCCGCTGCAGGACGAATTCCTGCTGGCCAAGAAGCCCTTGAGCTTCGAAGGCCTCACCGCCGACGAGGCTTATGCCATGCGCCATACCCACCGCGTGGTCAAGCAGGCCGACATCATCCTCGCGATGTATCTCCTGCAGGACGAATTCACCGACGAGCAGCTGGCAGGAGCCTACGACTTCTACGAGCCGATGTGCCTGCACTTCTCGTCGCTCAGTTACAACACGCACTCCATCCTCGCCAACAAGATCGGACGTCCGGACCAGGCCTACGATTATTTCCTCAAGGCCGCCGGACTCGATCTCGACAACCTGCGCGGGGCGACCAAAGACGGACTCCACGCGGCCGCTCTGGGCGGGACTTGGCAGACCATCGTCTACGGATTCCTCGGCATGCGTCTGCTCGATGACGCCATTTCCTTCCAACCGCGCCTGCCCGAGGCCTGGAAGTCGATCAGTCTGCGCATCGTCTTCCATGGCTACGTGCTGAACCTCGATTTCAACCGCGACTCGCAGCGCATCACGGTCGAAGGCGGCGAAGGCACGGGCCCCGCCCACGTCATTCTCAACGGCGAATCCCATCTTCTCGTTGACGGTCTCAAGGTTCAGTCCGTGCCGGCAACGGTTGCCTGAAGCGCATCACACCTGATTTTATGGAAAAAATAGCAGCAGTTATCTTCGATCTCGACGGCGTCATTGTTTCGACCGACGAGTTTCACTACCTCGCTTGGAAAGAATTGGCCGACGCCGAAGGCATCCCATTCGATCGCGAAGACA
>CAJBKE010000005.1 GCA_903953565.1 uncultured Verrucomicrobiota bacterium
ACGACCTGTTCTATGTCAAACACTGGTGCATCGGTCTCGACGTCCGACTCGCCCTGCAAACCCTCGGAGTGCTCGTCAGCCCGCCAGCCAAGGCGTATTGAGCTGCTTCAACTGAAGCTTTCCCCTGTTTTCTGTGGCGGCGGCGCGTGCCCCCTCTGTTAGGGCGCACCGGCTCAGCGGCACCACCACCTTTTCCCCGTAACGCCGCTGACCTTGCCTCGGCAAACGACAACAGGCATTATCCCCGATGCCGCGCCACCTAGTCGCGGCCCCGCGCCCCTGCGTGCGCCCCGCCCATGGCCAGCGTTACACTCCAAAACGTCACCAAGATCTACCGCGGCCGCCGCGGCGAGGAGATTCCTGCCGTCCTCGACCTCTCGCTCGAAGTCCCCGACAAATCTTTCGTCGTCCTCCTCGGGCCCTCCGGTTGCGGCAAGACCAGCACTCTACGCATGATCGCCGGCCTCGAGAGCCTCACCTCCGGTCGAATCCTTATCGGCGACACCGACGTCAGCAAACTCCCACCCGGCGACCGCGATGTCACCATGGTTTTCCAGAACTACTCGCTCTACCCGCACCTCAGCGTTGCCGAAAACCTCGCTTTCGGCCTTCGTGTCCGCCATCTCCCTGCGGATGACATTGCCCGCCGCGTCCACGAGGCGGCCGCCATTCTCGGAATCGAGGACATCCTCACCCGGATGCCACGGGACCTCTCCGGCGGACAGCAGCAACGCGTCGCCGTGGGACGGGCCATTGTCCGCCAACCCCGGGTCTTCCTCTTCGACGAACCCCTCTCCAACCTCGACGCCAAAATGCGCGCGCAACTCCGCGCAGAGCTGATCAAGCTCCACCAGCGTCTCCAAACCACCATTATCTACGTCACGCACGACCAAGCGGAAGCCATGACCATGGGCACCAGTATCGCGCTCCTGCGCGATGGTACACTGCAGCAAACCGGACGCCCCCTCGACCTCTACCACTCTCCGCGCAACACCTATGTAGCCGGGTTCCTCGGCAGTCCATCGATGAATTTTATACGTGGCACCCTCCACCGCGCTCACGACAGCTCGCGCCTTGTTTTCCGCGAAAGCGGCGGAGGCTCCGTGGAAATCGAACTTGCCCCGCGCGACAACGTCGGCCGCCTCGCCGAAAAGGAAATCCTCCTCGGACTCCGCCCGGAGCACTTCCAACCGCTCCTCCCCGGCGAAACGCCGGACGCCGCCACTTTCCCCGCGCACCTTGACATCGTTGAACCCACCGGCGCCGAATCCATCTGCTATCTCCAGACCGGCGGCAACACGCTCATCTGCCGCAGCCGTCACATCATCGACACACGCGAAGCCGGCCACCGCATGCTTTTCCGTGCCGACACGTCGAAGCTTCTTTTTTTCGACACCGCCACCAACGAGCGTATCGATTGACCATGCCCCTCCTCCGCACCCGCGAAGATGTCGAGCGCCAAGAAAGTGAAAACCTCGCGCCCTTCGCCCAAAAATCCTCGTCCTCCCGCGGACGTCTCCACGCGCAACCTTCGCACCGCTGGCGCAGCGAATACCAACGCGACGTTGCCCGCATCATCCATTCGGCCGCCTTTCGCCGTCTCGAATACAAAACCCAGGTCTTTCTCAACGGCACCGGCGACCATTACCGCACGCGACTCACCCACACCATGGAAGTCGCGTCCATCGGCCGCACCTTGGCCCGCGCCCTCGGACTCAATGAGGACTTGGCCGAAGCCGTTGCTCTCGCGCATGACCTTGGACACTCCCCCTTCGGTCACTCCGGCGAAGAGACTCTCGACCGCTTGCTCAAAGACCACGGCGGTTTTGATCACAACGACCAAAGCCTCCGCGTCGTCACGTTGATCGAGAGCCCCTACGAGGACTTCGACGGTCTCAACCTCACCTTCGAAGTCCTCGAGGGCGTGCAAAAGCACGCCACAGCGCGCACCGCGCCCGACCTCGGCGCCTACGCCTGCGCCAGTCTCGAGGGCCAGATCGCCGATCTCGCTGACGAAATCGCTTACTACTCGCACGATGTGCAGGACGGGATCGAAGCCGGCCTCATCCGTCCGGCGCAATTGAGAAATGTCCCGCTCTGCGCGGAAACTGCCGCAGCCAGCGGACTCGACCTGGCCGATGCCGGAAACAAGGAAGTGCGGCTCGCGCTGGCCCGCATTCTCTCCAATACGCTGATAGAAGACGTTCTGCTGGCCAGCGCCGGACGCATCTCCGCATCGGGCGTGCAAAGCGCGGACGAGGTGCGCCGCCACGCCGACCTCCTCGTCGGCTACAGCCCGCGCATGGCGAAGCGGACCGACGAACTCCGGTCCTTCCTCTACGCGAATCTTTACTTCCATCCGGAGGTGGAGGGCGCCAACCGCCGCGCCTGCGACATGATGGCCGCAGTGTTCGACGCTTACATGAAGGACCCGAGCCAGATCGGACGCGAAGCGACTCGGCGCGTTCCGAACTGCGGACTGCACCGCGCCGCAGGGGATTACATCGCGGGCATGACCGATCGTTACCTCCTGCGCGAGCACGCGCGCTTGTTTCACGCATCGTGATTTCCACCACCGAGGAACCCCGGAAGACACCTCTCGCCGTCTTATCGCGCGTTGCCCTCATCGCCATTCTTGTCTGGCTCGGACTGCTCGTCTTCCTCGCGCTGAGCCAACGCTCGATGATCTACTATCCATCACGCAACGACGCCGAATCGCTCGAACGGGAAGCCAGCGCCCAAGGCTTCGAGCCGTGGAAAAACCCGCAGGGTGGAACCATCGGCTACCGCAGTCTCCCTGCGCCCGATGACCCGCGTCCGCCACTCGCCATTCTCATCACCCACGGCAACGCCGGTTACGCCACGCACCGCGCCGACTACACCGCGATCCTCCGCGCCGCCGCGCCCGACCGCGCCCTCTCGGTCTATATCCTCGAATACCCAGGCTACGGCTCGCGTTCCGGGACTCCCTCACAAACCGCTTTCCTCGCCGCGGCCGACGAAGCCGTGGCTCTGATCCCCGACAACAAACCCCTCATCCTCCTCGGTGAATCGATCGGCACTGGCGTGGCCTCCGCAACCGCCGCCGCGCATCCCGATCGCGTCGCCGGCCTCCTACTTCTCACTCCTTTCGACACCCTCGCCAATGTCGCCCAGCATCATTACCCGCTTCTCCCCGTTCGCTGGATCCTGCGCGACCAATACCCGTCCGAGAATTGGCTCAAACAATTCCATGGCCCCCTCGCGATCGTTGTCGCCGCGAACGACACCATCGTCCCCGCCACGTTCGGCCAAAACCTCCACGACACCTACGCCGGCCCCAAAAAACTTATCATCGCCGACCAAGCCGACCACAACGACCTCCTCCACACGCTCCCCCCATCCGCCTGGCAAGAAGCGCTCCAATTCCTGCTCAATTTGTAGCGGCGGTCTATGACCGTCGGACCCCCTCGCTACCTCCGCCGCTTGATCCCGAACGAATACCCGCTCCGGTGCCTCCCGCCGCCCGCCGCACGTGCCTTCACGTGCGTGGCGCTCGGATCGAGCAACGTGGTGTATTTGTAATCAAACCCGTCCAGCTTCAACCGCGGGATTTTCATCCCGATGAACCGTTCGATCGACTCGATCATGGCCAGATCCTCCGCCGTCACGAGCGTGAACGCATCGCCCACCGCCTGCGCCCGCCCCGTGCGGCCGATGCGGTGCACATAGTCTTCCGGATGGCCCGGAATGTCGTAATTGATCACATGCGAAACGCCCGCGATGTCCAGACCTCGCGCCGCGATATCCGTCGCCACCAGCACTTCGTAGCGACCGTTCTTAAATCCCTCCAGCGCCTCCTCGCGCTCGCGTTGCGTGCGGTTCGAATGCAACGCGACTACCGAGTGGTTTTCTTTCTTCAGCTGGCGCGCAATGCGGTCCGCCCCGTCTTTCGTCCGGCAGAACACCAAGACGCAATCGAAATTTGTTTTCTCCATTAATCCGGACAGCAATTCGTATTTCTGGTCCATCGCCACCGGATAAAAGGCGTGCGTCACCGTCTCCGCCGGTGACATGCGCATACCAATCTCGATCTTCTCCGGATCGTTGACGGCAAATTTCGCCAGCGATTCGATCTCCGCCGGCATGGTTGCCGAGAAAAACAAGGTCTGCCGCTTCTTCGGCAATTTCTGGATGATGCGCCGCACCTGAGGCAAAAAGCCCATGTCGAGCATCCGGTCGACCTCGTCGAGCACGAGAAACTCGAGGCCGTCGAGCGGCACCTCGTTCTGCTCCATGAAGTCGAGCAAGCGCCCCGGCGTGGCCACAATGATGTCCGTCCCGCGCTGCAATTCCTCCCGCTGCTTGCCGTAACCCACCCCGCCGTAAAGCAACGTGCAGGTCAAATCGCTGAACCGCCCGTAATCGCGGAACGCTGTCTCGACCTGCATGGCCAGCTCGCGGGTCGGTTCGAGCACGAGGCACCGCGGCCTTGTCTGGTGCGATCCAAGCTTGCTCAGAATGGGCAACCCGAAGGCCGCCGTTTTCCCCGTGCCCGTCTGGGCCGACCCCATGAGATCCTTGCCCGACAAAATGACCGGAATAGCCCGCAACTGGATTGGCGTGGGATCGACAAAGCCCATCGACTGAACCCCGTGCACCACCGCATCCGACAGCCCCAACTCGTTAAAACCCATAATTCAAGATGCGCCAATATCCCCCATCCAACCCGTCACGCAAAGAACAAACTCCTTCACCCTTGTGGCGTCGCCGTCGCCGGCGGCGGTTGTTGCCACCACTCCCCGGCCGGGGACGATGACACTACATCACCATCCAAGCCTCAAACTCATCCCTCCGCCTTCCGCTTTTCCACCACCCTCACCCCCTCGACGGCATCTTCGTATCGACCGCCACGCCAATCAGAGCGTCCATTTCCACGCCCTCGAGTTCCTACCCGTCACTTCGTCTCGGACAAATACCGCACGAACCACGCGGAAGCCAACTCGGCAACCTGTGCCAAAGTTCCCGCTTCCTCGAAAAGGTGGGTCGCGCCGGGGATAATGAGCAGCTCCGTCGGACACACCATTCGCGCCCTTGCTCCTTCGTTGAGTTCAATAACCACATCGTCGTCGCCCCCGACGATGAGAAGCGTCGGGCAAGTGACCTCAGGTAACGCGTCGCCAGCCAAATCCGGCCTTCCTCCGCGCGAGACAACGGCTGCGACATCACTCGATTCCGCTGCCGCGACCAGAGCGGCGGCCGCTCCCGTGCTCGATCCGAACAGACCGATCCTCGCATCGGCAAGTTCAGCCTGATGTTTGGCCCACTGCACCACCTGCGCGACGCGGCGCGCCAGCAGGCCAATGTCGAAACGCAGTTCGCGCGTGACATCATCGACCCGCTCTTCGTGCTGCGTCAGCAAGTCCATGAGCAATGTGCCGAGTCCCGCTGCGTTGATTTGCTCGGCGACGAAACGATTGCGCGGACTATGCCTGCTGCTGCCGCTTCCATGGGCAAAGATCACCAAGCCCCGGGCCTTCGCCGGCAACGTCAGGTCACCATGCAACGAAGCCTCGGGCAACGGAATGACGACCGACTTTGTCATAACTGCCCCTCTCTACTCCCAGCCAAAATCCTCTGCACATCCTCGTCCGTGGTCGGCCGGAAGTCTTCATACCACTCGCCCACGGCGCCAAAACACGCAGGCGTCTGCAGCACGACAACTTCGTCCGCGTCTTCCACGAGCGAGGCCACCGAATCGGGAGCACCGACCGGGGAAGCCGCGATCACCTTGGCGGCGCCCGAGGCTTTGACCGCTTGCAGTCCCGCTCGCATCGTCGCGCCAGTGGCCACGCCGTCGTCGACGACGATCACCTTCTTATCCTGCAAAACCAGCGGTTCGTGACTTCCCCGGTAGGCCGACACTCGTCTTTCCAACTCCTTCTCCTCGACGGCCGCAATGCGGTCAATATCCCGAGCGGCAATCATCAGACCGCGGATAAGACCCATGTTGAGCACACGCACCCCACCTTCACCGATCGCGCCGATGGCCAACTCCGGTTGACCCGGGGCCCCCAGTTTCCGAACCATAAGCACATCGAGTGGCGCGCGCAGGACACGCGCAACCTCCCAAGCCACTGGAACTCCGCCCCGAGGAAGCCCCAGCACAACCACATCGCCGCGCCCGTAATACTTCGCCAGTTCCGCCGCCAATAACCTTCCGGCCTCCCGGCGGTCCGTGAATCTTTGCCCAGCTAATGCGCCCACACCTTCAAACTCCGCGCGCCGAGGCACCACCGCCAGCAGCAAATCCCTCGATGATGCGGGGTGATCACTCCACGCCGTCGCTCAAGCCCCCAACTTAAGCTTCACCCTTCTCTTCGCCTACCTCTTCTGCACCCAGCGCCACGTGTTGTTGTCTTGTTGCACTTCGATCCACTCACCGCTGAAGGAACGATTACGCCACAACTCGCCCTGCTGCGCCTGCACATCGGCGAGCGAAATCTTTCGCTCCGCGGCAAGTTGACGCATGACGAGCAGGCGGTCGGTGTTTTCCTCCGCCGCGACTTTTTCGACGTAAGCACCATAAGCTCCCTCCGGACGGCTCAGCACGACCAGCAATCCGTCGCGGCCCTCGCCGATCAAACGCGAATTTTTGAATGTCTGCACATCGCCCATGCGCGAGCGTCGGCGCGCGTCGGCCGCCGGAAGATCTGCGGAGGGCGAAGGCTTGGCCGCGGATGAACCGCCGCCCCGCTCGTAAATGTCCACGCGCATATTGATATCCACCACGATGGGGTCCGGGGTGGAAAGATTCACCGTCGGCGCCTGGCAGCCCGCGCCAAGCATCG
The DNA here is from genome assembly GCA_903953565.1 of uncultured Verrucomicrobiota bacterium. Lineage (GTDB taxonomy): Bacteria > Verrucomicrobiota > Verrucomicrobiia > Chthoniobacterales > JACTMZ01 > JACTMZ01. Next base: position 6,831 of record CAJBKE010000005.1, read on the forward strand.
TGGCTAGCATGAGGACGCTCGCGACCCTCATCTCCTGCCTCCCTGCTGCCAACGCGCGGTTCTTTGTTCATCCTCGCCATGGAAGACCATTTCCATGTTTCGCGCGCCGGCGGGTCCTTGCATGCGAACGTCGATAATGCCTTGTTTTCCCACGAACCAAAAATCCGATCTGGCCTCCGTGTAGTCGAAGTCGCGCAGAGTCTCAAGCGTAACGCGGCTGCTTTCGCTTTTTAGGGCGGCCCATTCCGCCGGAATGGCGGCGAGCATGTCGTTGAGTTTGTTGATGACCAAACGCCCCTTGCCGCGCGCCGTCACGTTGCCCTTCACCCGCTCAACCACCGTCGCCCGACCATTGGCCTCGACTTTGAAGTCGGCCAGACCGGTCATCACCACGTGCTGCGGGGCGCCGTCTTCGCTGAGCGGACCGAGATCCACCCCTTCACCGCCGACCCACCCGGTCCACGGCGAGTCCGGTTGCAGGAAAAAACTGAACCCGCCGTTGACGTAGCCACGGTAAGCGCGTCCGCCGAAAAGACCGTTGATCCCCTTGCTGTCGAAGGTGACCGAAACCCAGAGGCCGTTCGCATGAAAATTGCGCCAGCGCGCGCGGTCGAAGCGGACGACATTGACGAGGTTGTTGCGGCGCAAGTCCGCTGGATAATTGAAACGGAGATCACCTCGCACATCGCCCAACGAGAGATTGTAGGCGGGAAACTCGTAATCCTCCTCGGGCACCTTAAGCACAAGCTCGACGTTCAGTCCGGTCAGTGACGACAAGGAAAGATTGCGCGCCGTGGTGTAGAAAGCCAGCGGCAGGCCGAATTGCTGCCGTCCGCCCACCGCGATCACCACCCGCCCGAAGTTCAACTTAAACTCGCTCACATTCCATCCCTCACTCTCCTTGACCGGCTCCGGAAGCTTGGCGGGATCGTCCGCGCTCTGCATGTATTCGAAGAGCGGTTCACCAACATAAACCGTCGGCCCGATGAGCTTAACCTCCTCCAAATCGCGCGTGGCCAGACCAGCCAGCGTGAAGATGACAAATGCCGACCGCACCGTGACGGCGCGCCGCAATGGGTCGGATGGCGAGAGCAATTCGATATCGCTGAATTCAACCTGATGTTTGATTTCGCCCAACTCGTCCGCCACCGACCCGAGAGGAATGTTCCGCAAAGCCGTGTTCACCTGCAGGCTCAAGGCGGGCAGTCCGCCCGGAAGGCCGTCGGGCTGCACCTGCAGCCTGACCAAGTCGAGCGATTCAACCACCAAGGCCGAGCCAGACCCCTCCACCGGCGGCGTGTTGCTGTGGGCCATCAGACGCTCCAAACCGACCCCTGCAATCATCCATCCCTCTTCCACCCGCAGACCAGCCACACGTCCCTGCTGCAGGCCTGCGAGGTTAAATTTCAGCTCGGCACGCCCCGCGCCGAGCACCGGTAACTGCGCCTCTCCATCGCGAACCGCGCTGTAAACACGGCTCAGTTCCAAGACATGATTCTGCTCCGGTGCCGACGGACCAACGCGCTCCATCGTGCCGTCCACATTGACCGAAATATCCATCCCCGAATCGCCGAAACCCTCCAGCCAAACGTGTCCGCGCCGAATCTCCACCTTGCCGAATTCCCACGGCAGGGACGTCCCTGCGCTCGATCTGCCCTTGGCAAAATGGGCGATCGCTTCGCGGTCCAAATTGACCAGCGGCCCGGTCATGAGGAGAGATCCGAATCGTCCGCGACGCCAATCGGCTCCGGGACCCGCCGCGATTTCTTTGGCCGCAAAGACGGGCGTCTTTCTCCCGCGCAAGTGCAATTCGATGTCGCGCAGCAGCAACTCGCCGTTGCGGAAGCTCACTTGTCCGACTTTCAGACGCAACGCGGGATCATACGTCCGCACCGACCAGCGCAAGGCAGCGGCCGGACCTTTCCATGCCACCCAACCCGCCCCCAGCATCCCAACCGCCAGCACGGCCAGAACCCAACGCAACCACATGCGCCGGCGCCGGCGCGCTTTGGGTTCCTCCTTTTCCACGTCCCGAAAATGACACCCCTTCCCCCAAGTCTCAAACTCAACCCTCGTCCTTCTGCCTGAGTGATATTGCCCTCATCCCCGCGTCCGCGTAGTCTCCGCGGTTCGCATGGGCTCGGACTACAAAAACACCCTCAATCTCCCGCGCACGGATTTCCCGATGAAAGCCGGGTTGACCGCGCGCGAACCACAGCAGCTCGCCGCGTGGGAAAAAGACGACCTCTACGAGCGCATCCAGGAAGCCCGCAAGGACGCCCCGCTCTTCGTCCTCCACGACGGACCGCCTTTCGCCAATGGCGATGTCCACATGGGCACCGCGCTGAACAAAATCCTCAAGGATCTGGTGGTCAAATCAAAGACCATGGCCGGTTTCCGCGCGCCCTTCGTTCCCGGTTGGGACTGTCACGGACTCCCCATCGAATTCAAAGTGGTCAAAGAAAAAGCCGGCCTCACCCCCGTCGAAATCCGCCAACGCTCCGAGGCCTACGCCCGCAAATACATCGACCTGCAGCGCGAGCAATTCCGCCGCCTTGGCGTCTTCGGCGACTGGGAACACCCCTACCTGACGCTCGATCCATCCTACGAAGCCGACATCCTCCGCGCCTTCGCCGTCTTCGTCGAAAAGGACCTCGTCTACCGGAGCAAACGTCCCGTCCTCTGGTCCTACGGCGCGCAAACCGCCCTCGCCGAAGCCGAAGTCGAATACAAAGACAAAGAGTCCCCCGCCATCCACGTAGCGTTCGACGTCGCCGAAAGCAAAAATCTCCCAGCCGGCTCCGCCGTGGTTATCTGGACCACCACCCCGTGGACCCTCCCGGCGAACCTCGCCATCGCCGTCAGCCCGAAACACCAATACCTCGCGCAAAGCTTCGCCAAAGACGGACAAACGCGCACGCTGGTCATGGCCGCTGACCGCGCGGCCGCCTTCACCACCGAAACCGGATGGCAACCGCAGGGCGATCCGCAGAAATTTTCCGGCGCCGATCTCGAAGGCACCGTCACGCGTCATCCTTTCCTCGATCGCACCGCGCCGGTCTTCACCGCCGATTTTGTCACGATGGACACCGGCACCGGCTCCGTGCACATCGCCCCGGGCCACGGTGCGGACGACTTCCAGCTCGGCAAAGCCCGCGGACTCGACATCCTCTGCCCGGTCGACGACCTCGGACGCTTCACCGCCGAATGCGGTGTCGCCGAATGGATCGGCAAACCTGTCTTCGAAGCCAACCCGCTCGTCGTCGAGCACGTGAAATCGCACGGCGCCCTCCTCGGCGTCACGCCCTACCAGCATTCTTATCCGCACTGCTGGCGCTCCAAAACGCCCATCATCTTCCGCACCGTCGAGCAATTCTTCATCCGCATCGACGACCTCCGCGCCGACGCGCTCAAAGCGATCAACAATACGAAGTGGATCCCCGACTGGGGCCTCAAGCGCATCACCGGCACGGTGGAGTCCCGCCCCGACTGGTGCATCAGCCGCCAGCGCAGCTGGGGCGTGCCGCTGCCAGTCTTCTACACGCCGGAAGGCGAACCCGTGCTCGACGCCAACCTCGTCCGCCGCGTGGCCGACCTGGTGGAAAAACGCGGCACCAACGCTTGGTTCGAAATGTCCGACGCCGAACTCGCTGCCATGTTCGGACTTCCCGCGGGCACGACCAAAGGACACGACACCCTCGACGTCTGGATCGATTCCGGCGTGAGTCACCAAGCCGTCCTCCGCCGCCGTCCCGAACTGCAATACCCCGCCGACCTCTACCTCGAAGCAACCGACCAGCACCGAGGCTGGTTCCAGTCCTCGCTCATGACCGCCATCGGCATCGAAGGCGGCTCGCCCTACAGGACGTGCCTGACCCACGGCTTCGTCGTCGATGTCGACACCCGCGAAAAAATTTCGAAGTCCGCGCAGGGCGGATACCAGAAGCCGACGGAGGCCATGCACTTCGTGGAAAAATCCGGCGCCGATCTCGTGCGTTTGTGGGTCAGCAGCGTCAACTTCACCGACGACGTCCCGTTCTCCGAGGAAATGTTCAATCGCCTCGGCGACGCCTACCGCCGTATCCGCAACACCCTGCGCATCCTTCTCGGCAACCTTCACGGCTATGACGCGTCCGCGAAGACCGAGCCCACCGCCATCGACCGCTGGATCCTCGCCCGCCTCGCCGAAGTGGAGAGCACCTGCCGCGACGCCTACGAAAAATTTGAATTCCACCGCGTCTACCACGCGCTCAACCAATTCTGCGCCGTCGACCTGAGCAGCCTCTATGTCGACATCACCAAGGACCGCATGTATTGCGACGCGCCCGACAGTCCCCGCCGCCGCGCCACGCAGGCAGCCATGCACGAAATCCTCTCCTCGCTGACGCGGCTCCTCGCCCCCATCCTCGCCTTCACCGCCGAGGAAGCCTGGGGCTACTTCCAGCCGGGCACCTCGGTGCACATGCAACTCTTCCCCGAAAAGCGCACCGCGAACCCGGACGCCCTCGCCGCCGGCGACCGCCTCCTCCAAATCCGCGCGGTGGTTTCACAAGCCCTCGAAAAGGCCCGCGCCGAAAAAATCATCACCAACAACCTCGAAGCTGCGGTCACCCTGCACCTAGCTGATGCGAACGAACACGAACGCTGGTCATCCCGCCTTTCCGAACTGGAGGAATTTCTCATCCTCAGCGAGCTCCAGCTCGTACCCGGCGAAACCGACAGCGCCACCGTCGCCAAAACCGCCGCCCCCAAATGCGAACGCTGCTGGCGCCACCGCAGTTCCGTCGGTCAGATTACCGCGCATCCGAATATCTGCGACCGCTGCGCCGAAGCGGTAATTCTGTAGCGGCGCCGTCCCCGGCGCCGGTCGTTCCCGTCATGACCCCCATCCGCCTCCTCCTCTTCGTAACGCTCCCGCTCGTCGTCCTCGACCAGTTGACCAAGTGGGCCACGCTGGAATTCATCCCCCTCCACCACGAAATCCCCGTCATCCCCGGCCTCTTCAATCTCGTCCACGTCAACAACACCGGCTCCGCCTTCGGTCTGATGAAAGGCTGGTTCAATTTCCACGTTATCTTCGGCGCCATCATGGCCGTGGTTATGTTCGTCCTTCTCTTCCGCAAATCGACCGACAACCTGACACGCTTCGCCGCGGCCCTCATCCTCTCCGGCATCTTCGGCAACGTGACCGACCGCATCCGCTTCGGCCATGTGGTCGACTTCCTTGATTTCTACGCAGGCCAATACCACTGGCCCGCCTTCAACATCGCCGACTCCGCCATCGTCATCGCGGTCGGACTTTTTCTCTGGGCATCGTTTCGCGAGGGCCACAAAAAGCCCGCCTGAAGCTGGCTGGCAGAGAGTTGGTTGCGGGCGGAATGTGAACCCGCGCCCCTCAGGTTATGAAATTTGCGTGGCCGCCACGAAACGGAACAATTCGGCACGGAAGTTGTCACCATTGTCACCGCTTGCGCGCGTGCTCTCAGGCTTCGGATTGACTGAATTCCCAAAAAGCTCGGGGAGTCATGATCGAAGCGCCCTTGAAACTTTCCAAGACAAGCAAGTCTTTGTCGCCGGTTACAATAGCCTGCGAGTCTCGGGGCAAAACCAAGCCGAGCACCATCAAGTCGTTGGGATCGCGACACGTCTTGGGATTAAGTTTCTCGGGCCTCACCAGTTCGACGTTCTGCCGACAAGGCGGCCAAATTAGACGGAGAGCGCGATTACCCGCGCAGCAAAGGCAATCTGCCGAAGTTCCGGCCCAGAACCGGGGCGGACGGGGTTTTCAGCCACTGCTCGAGCAGCGTGGCATAGACGCTGCGAAAATCGGTGTGGTGCACGAGGTCGCCGCGTTCGAGCTTGCTCAGGCTGGGATGCTTGCCGAGGAGGCCTCCCTTGAGCGCGCCGCCGAAGAGGAAGAGCGGGGCGGCGGCGCCGTGGTCGGTGCCGCCGCTGGCATTCTGCGCAACGCGACGGCCGAATTCGCTGAAGGTCAGCAGCATGACGCGGTCGAAATTTCCCTGCGCTTTCATGTCGCGGCAGAACGCGCCGACCGCCTGGTCGAAGACGGACAGTTGCCGGTCGTGCGCACCCGCTTGGTTGGCGTGCGTGTCGAAACCGCCGAGCGAAACATAATAAACGCGCGAAGGCATGCCGCCGCCGATCAAGCGCGCGACCAGTTGCAAGCGACGTCCCAGGTCGGTGGCGGGATAGTCGGCCCCGCGATGGGATTTGCGGAGGATGTCCTGCACTTTGGAGGAGGAAGCCACGGCGTCGAGCGCGGTGCGCTGCAGGAAATCGGCCACGTTCACATCGGGATCGGATGCGCCGAAGAGCATGTCGATAGAACCACCGGCGGGGGCGGACGCATCGTCGTCTGTTTCCATTGGCGCGGGATTCATGCCGTCTTGGAACTGGTAGTCTTGTGGCGCACCGATGGCGACGGACTTGCCTGACTCAGACCGCAGCGCTTGCGGCACTTGGTCGCCGATGGCGATGCCCGCGCTGGGGTCTTCGCCCGCGCAGGCTGCATCGCAGTAACGGCCGAGCCAGCCGTAGGCCTCGTTCTTGTCTGCATCGCTCGCCGTGTGCCAGATCTCGGTGGCGCGGAAATGCGAACGGTTTGGATTGGGATAGCCGACACCCTGCACAATGGAGGCCTGCCCCTCACCCAACAGTGCGCCGAGGTTTTCCAGCGACGGATGCAGTCCGCAATAGTCGTCGAGCCGGCGGACTTTGTCCGCGGGGATGGCCAGACCGGGCCGGGCTTTGAAGTAGGCATCGTCGGCAAACGGTATGACCGTATTGAGACCGTCGTTGCCGCCCGCGAGTTGCATGACGACCAAGATGGTATCGTCCCGGCCGGTGACCGGCGTGAAACTCGAGGCGGCCACGCCGTCGAGGGCGGCAAAGGTGCGGTTGACGAAGGACGGCACAGTCGGCGCGATGGCGCCGCCGAGAATGACGGTGCGCAGGAATTTGCGGCGGGTGAAGAACGGGTCGGTCATGGTCAGCAGAGGTTGTATTCGGGACAGCCGAGCAGAACGACCGAGGCCTCGCGCACCGTGTCGTCACCGCAGGGGAAATCGCTTTCTTCCAAGACCGCCTCCAATCGCTTTCGCGTAGCCGGTCCGGCGGGCGCGGCGAGGAAGACTTTCTCCAAACGCTCTGCCAGCGTCCCCGTGTCGAAGCGCGTTTCCGGCGGGGCCACGGCGGCCCAAGCGGCCGCGTCGAGCGATTCCGCCTCCACGGGCAACGGGGGCGCGGCCACGGTGAACAAAAGCGCAGTGTTGCTCCGCCGGATCAATGTCGCGCTGTTGATCCACGACGTGCCGCCGTCCCAGCCCTTCACGCTCGGCGGCATGAAGAGGTTTTGTCCGAGTTCCGCGGACAGCGGCAGAGCCACGCCGGGCGGCAGAAGCTGGCGGCGAGTTTCGCGTGCCGCCTGTACCATCCACTGCGCCGGGCTCTTGATTTGCTTGGCCATAGCTCTCGGAGAGTAAAATTCCGGCCGGGTGAAAATCATCCGCAACAACTCGCCGGTGTGCAGATCGTTTTTCCGGAAATGCGCGGCCAGCGATTTGATCAACTCCGGGTGCGGCTGAGGATAGGCGTAAAACTCCCACAACTTGGTCGCGAGGAACTCGGCGCAGTGCGGCTGCGAGCAAATGATATCCACCGCGTCCTCCGCGCCGAACTTGCCGGATTTGCCGAAGAGCGTTTTTCGTCCGTTATCGTGGCGCCGAGGAACGAGCATGCTGTCGCCGTTCTCCGGATTGACCACCCATCCGGTGAAGCACCGCGCCGCCTCGCGGATGTCTCTCTCCGTGTAATGCCCCTCGCCGAGGGTAAAAAGCTCGAGAATCTCGCGGGCGAAGTTCTCGTTCGGTGCCTTGCCTTGGCTCTGTCTCCCGTCGAGCCAGACCAACATGGCCGGATCCCGCACCATGGCGGCGCAAAGTTTGCGGAACGGCCCGGCGCCGAAACGGCGGAAGGTTTCATTCTGGCCAAGCATGAGGTGATTGAACCGAACCTTCGTCTGGCTCGTGGCAAAATGGCCGTGCCAGAAAAGAGTCAATTTTTCGCGCACCCCCGCGTCCCCGGCCCGCATGCACTCGAGCCACCAGGTCCGCATAGCATCGAATGTTTCCTTCATCGCCCGGGTGTAGGCCCGGAATTCCAGCCGGGCCGCTTCGTCGCTCCGCACCGCACGCGTCAGTTCGCGCCGCCGACGTCCCTCCGCCGGATCGGTCGCCGGCGGCGAGGGCAGACTGCGGCCGTCGTCCGCCAGCAAGCGATCCACTGCAACTTCCAACCCCGCCGCCGCCAGAACCTCCGCGTCCTCCGGCGTGCCTCCGAAACCCGCCCGGCGCAGCAAATGCGCCGCAGCGTCGGAATTCCATAGGATCTCGTCAGGGGAAGACATCGCAGCCCAGAATTCTAACCCCGTAGTCACCGCGCCGTTGCGAAAAAAAACGAGACTTCCGGGCAACCATTGCACCGCAGAGGGGTTTCATCACTTGGTCCTTAGGGCCGATAAGTGCACAGTAAAGCAATGATTTCACGCCCCCTGCTTCTTTCCGTTCTGGTCTTGGTCGGGGCCGGCCTTGTCTTGGCTGCCGCGACGTTCTGGACTGGTAGAGAACCTGATCCGGCCCCAACCGCCGCGGTCCCCGCGACGGCGAGTGACTTTTTGCCGGACGGTGGCCACCTTGCCTTGGCCGAGATCCGCGCCACCGACATCGCCGAGGAAGAGCCCGCATCGCCGACCGGCGCCGAGACCACGCGCCGGAAACCGGCACTCACCATGGCCCAAGTAATGGAAGGCCTGCGCGCCCTCGACGACGCACCACCGGGCGCCGACACCGAGCGACGCGAACGGGAATTCCTCGATCGTTGGTCGCGACTCGATCCGGCCGGCGCCGCGGCTTATGCCATGGACATTTTCCGCCAAGGCGGCGACGAACGGTTATTGCGCCGCGCCGCCGAAGCCTATGCGCGCCAAGACCCCGCCGGCGCCTCGGCTTGGGCTGCGTCGCTCAACTCACCGATGGCCCGCGAGACCGCCCTGCGGGAAATCTACCGCACCTGGGCCTCGTCCGATCCTGCAGCCGCCGCAGCCTCCATCTCCTCCCTGCCCGTCGGCTCTGCCCGCACTCTCGCCGCGAGTTTGGTCGGCACTCGTCTGGCTGGCAGCGATCTTTCCTCCGCCTTGCAATGGGTCGGACAATTGGACGGCGCCGTGCAATCCGCCGCGATACGTAGCGTGATCTCGCAATGGGCGGGGACAGACCCCTCCGCGGCAGCCCGCTGGCTTACGCAGCAAAACTCTCCCCACCTGCGCCATGAAGGATTGCGCGTGCTGGCCGAGGGTTGGGCCGGCCGCGACCCAGCAGCTGCGATGGCCTACGCCCAGAGCATCGCGCAGCCCGGATTACGCGAAACGTTCATGGAATCCGCCCTGCAGCGCTACACCCGTAACGACCCGCTTGCCGCCGCAGCCTGGCTGGCCAAGCCCGAGGCCGCGCCTTATCTAAGTCAAGGGGTCAACCGCGTCGGTTCGCAGTGGGCCGGCTTCGACCCCGCCGCCGCAGCCCAGTGGGCCGCATCGATCCCGGACAACGGACTGCGCAACCGTGCATTGGCATCCGTCGCACGCACGTGGACCACTTCGTCACCCGCCGAAGCCTCGGCCTGGATCGGATCCCTCGCCGACCCCGGCGCGCGCAACGCGGCCACCGCGGCCTTCAGCTCAACGCTGGCCCGCACCGACCCCGCGTCCGCCGCGCAGTGGGCGACCTCCATCACCGACAACGGCGCCCGCGGACGCACCATCAGTCAAGTCGTCAGCGAATGGAAAAAATCCGACTCACCCGCCGCCATCGCCTTCGTGCAAAGCACGCCCACCATCGACAACAACCTGCGGAAGCGCCTGCTCCGCTGACCCGTGCGCTTGATTTTTGTGTTGTTTCGATGGCCGCCGCATTGCGTTGTCTTCACCTCCCGCATGGGGCCAGAATGAAGGGCTTTCCCCTGCCCGATGTGATGACTGCACCCGCCCGCTCTCTCCGCCGCCTCGCCATGGTCGTCGCGCTCCTCGGCGCGTCCGGATGTGGCGAACAAAACGCGTCTCCGGAACGCGATATTCCCACCGCGCAAGCCGAGCGGCGCGACATCCGCGAGGAAATCCGGCTCAGCGGCGACGTCGCCCCGGCTTTCCAGGTCGAGATCAAACCGGAAGTCGGCGGCAAACTGCGCGAGGCCCATGCCTCGACCGGACAGGTAGTGAAACAGGGCGACCTCCTCTTTGTCATAGACGACAGCGACCTGCAAATCGAGCGCGCTTCGGCCCAGGTCGAGATCGACGGCGCCCGGGTCTCGGTGGAAAAGCTGGCCGGCAACCTCGGCCGCGCCCGCGAGTTGTTCGAGGCCAAACTGATCAGCAAGGAAGTCTACGAGAACCTCGATGCCGATCACCGCTTGGCCGAGAACGCCCTGCAGCGCGCCCAGCGCCGCCTCGAAACCGTCGACGACCGCATCGCCAAAACCCGCGTGCCCGCCCCGGCCGACGGCACCATTCTGTCCGTGCCCGTCATCGCCGGGCAGGTCGTCGTGCCCGCGGTCAGTGTCAACGCGGGCACCACCCTCGCCACCCTCGCCGACATCTCCAGCCTCATCGTCGACGCGCACGTCAACCAACTCGACATCGGCAAGGTGAACCTCGGCGACAGTCTCGAAGTCCTCGGCGGCGCCGATGATGCCATCAGCAGCATGGCGAAAATCACCTTCATCGCCCCGCTGGCCACGACGAAAAACAACGTCAAAGGCTTCACCGTGCAGGCCGTCCTCGGCGGCGACACCTCGGCTTTCCGCCCCGGCATGACCGTGGCCATCCGCCTCCCGCTGGCCACCGCGGCCGATGCGGTCTCCGTGCCGCTCGGCGCCGTCTTCGAAACCCGCCAAGGCCGCGTCGTCTATGTCCCCCGCGCCGACGGCACCGCCGAACCACGGCCTGTCGAAGTCGGGGCGACCGACCTCTTCCACGCCGAAATCCGCTCCGGACTGCAGGAAGGTGAGCGCGTGCTACTGCAAAGGCCCGATGACCGCGATTCCTGACACGCCGGCGGCCGTCGACCTGCGCGACGTGCGCAAAATCTACGGCACCGGACCCGACCCCGTGGCAGCCCTCGACGGCGTGAACCTGCGCATCGATCCCGGCGAATTCGTCGCCATCACCGGCACCAGTGGCAGCGGCAAATCCACGCTCATGCACCTCGTCGGCTGCCTCGACACACCCACTTCGGGACATGTCAGTGTGGCCGGCGAGGACATCAGCACGGCCGGATCCGACCGCCTCGCCCGGCTGCGCAACCGCAGCATAGGCTTCGTCTTTCAAGCCTTCAACCTGCTCCCGCGCCTCGACGTGCAGCGCAACATCGAACTGCCCCTCGTCTACGCCGGCGTCTCCGCCGCCGAACGCTCCCGCCGCGCCGCCGCCGCCGCCGCGAAGGTCAACCTGACCGACCGCCTGACCCACCGCCCCTCCGAATTGAGCGGCGGACAATGCCAGCGCGTCGCCGTGGCCCGCGCACTGGTCAACGATCCCGCCCTCATCCTTGCCGACGAACCCACCGGCAACCTCGACTCGGCCAACGGCGCCGACGTGCTCCGCTTGCTCGCTTCGCTCCATGCCGCCGGCCGCACCATCGTCCTCGTCACCCACGACCCCGCAGTGGCCGCGCGCGCCGCCCGCATCGTGGAATTGCGCGACGGACGTATCATAAAGGATGCGAAGACATGAGTTGGCTCTCCGGACTCCTCATCGGCCTGCAGGAAATCCGCGAACACAAGTTTCGCAGTTTTCTGACCATGCTCGGCGTCATTCTGGGCGTAGCCAGCCTGCTCGCCATGTTCGCACTCACTGCCGGCATCGCCGCCGGTTGGCGCAGCACCATGCAGCAAATCGGGGGACTCGAGCGTGTCGGGATCAACGACAAACAAGTGTCGCTCGAATTCGCCGACCTCGCGGCCCTTTCGCCCGGACGCACCCTCGCCGATGCCGAGGCCCTGCGCGGCATCCCGCACCTTGTCTCGCATATCGCTCCGGAAATGCAGGTCGGCGCAACGATTTCCGCGCCGGACGGCGCGACGGTCAGCGCCCGCGTTACCGGGACTTGGCCGGACAACTTCACCGTCTCGCAGCACGAGATGGCCGCCGGTCGTTTCCTCACCGACCTCGACCTCGAACGCGGGGCGCGCGTCGTGATCCTCGGCGATGCGAAGGTCGCGGAACTCTGGCCCGACGAATACGGGACGGACGCTGATTTTCTCGGACGCACCATCACGATCAACGGACGACCTTTCGCCGTGGCCGGCATCCTCGCCCGCTACGAACGCGAGCAGGATCGTCGGCGGCGGCAGGCGTTGGCCAGGGGGGACAAACCGCCGGCGGGCCAGGCCATGGGAGGGCGGGGCCCCGTCGGGAGCGGACGCCGAGACATGTTCAGTTGGAAAAACGAATCGGTCATCGTCCCCCTCAGCACGCTTTACCACGAATTCCGCTCCGGCCAGAAGGACACCCCCCCGCTGGCCATGGCCAAACTCGACCAGCTGAATTTCCGCGTGCGCGATCTGTCCCGTTTCGACGAGACGCTGCGCGAGGTGCAGAATCTTCTGAAGGGCACGCGGCGCGGAGTGGACGACTATGACTTCGACACGCGCGAGGATTGGTTCGAACGCATGGAAACCAGTTTGCGTTCCACCCAACTGAGCGGCGGACTCATCGCCGGGATCAGCCTTCTGGTCGGCGGCATCGGCATCGCCAACATCATGCTAGCCAGCATCGCCCAACGCGTGCGCGAACTCGGCGTGCGCCTTGCCGTCGGCGCCCGCCGCCGGGATGTCTTCCTCCAGATCCTGGCGGAAAGCACCGTCATCGGAATCATCGGCGGACTCCTCGGTCTGGGCGCCGGCGTGCTCCTCCTCGCATTGCTCGAACGCCTCGCCCCGCTGGAAAGCCCACCGGTCATCGAACCCTCCGCCATCCTCATCAGCGTCGGCTTCGCCAGCGCCGTCGGCGTCCTTAGCGGCCTCTATCCCGCGTGGCGCGCCTCGCGTCTCGATCCCATCGCTGCGCTGCGTTACGAATAACTGGTCATGCCGCGCCTTCTCTGCATCCTGTTTTCCGTCCTGGCCGCTGCGGCACAGGGCAAGACAGAAGGAGACTACTTTGCGGCCCTCACCTACGCCGAGTCGGTGCAACTCGCGTTGCAGAAAAACTTCGCCATCGAAGGCGCGTCCTTCGACCCGTTGATCGGCCGGGCCCAACTGCGCAGTTCCGAAGGCAAATTCGACCCTGCCCTCACCCTGGCCTACACCCGGGACGACAACGAGGAAGACCTCACCGGACTCAATGTCACGACCGCAGAGCAACTGGCCGACGGACTCATCCAGCCCGGCCTCCTCACGCGCAACACCCGCGACTTCGGCGAGGCCAACGTCGGCGGGCTGACCCCTTGGGGCATGACCTACGAACTCGGCGTCACGCTCGAGAACCGCCAGAACTCGCGCAACGGCTACACCAACCGCTACACATCCTTCGCCGGATTCACCGTCACTCAACCCGTGCTGCGCGGCTTCGGCACCGACGTCACTCTCGCCTCCGTCCGCCTCGCCAGCGCCGACCTCGGCATATCGAAGTATGCCTACGCGCGGCAGGTCATCGAAACCGTGACGCGCGTGGCCGAGGTCTACAACGAACTGTGGTTTTCCGGCGGAAACGCCGAAGTCGAGCGGCGCTCGCGTTCCCTCGCCGCGCAACTTGCCGCCGACAACCGCCGCCGCGCCGAGATCGGCGTGATGTCGCCACTCGACGTCCTTCAGGCCGAGACCGACGTCGCCGCCCGGGAGGAACGCGTCCTCGTTGCCGAGCGCCAGCAGGCCGACGACGAAAACTTCCTCAAACAACTCGTGACCAACCGCGTCGAGGATGTGTTGTCCGTCCGTATCGACATCGCCCCGCCCCCGCGCGCCCCCGGAATCGCGGAGAACCGCAAAGCGGACCTCGCCGCCGCCGTGCAGAACCGCCCGGACTTCCAAGCCGCACTGCTCGAGTTGCAAAAGCGCGAGATCAACGTCGTCTTCACCCGCAATGCCGCCCTGCCGCAACTCGACTTGGTTGCCAGCCTCGGCCGCAACGGCATCGACAACGATCTTTCCGACAGCATCAACCGCAGCGTGGAAAACGGCACTCTCGCGTGGTCCGTCGGCGGCATCTTCAGCGTGCCCATCCCGAACAACACCGGACAGGGCGATCTGGAGGCAGCCAAACTCGAAGCCGCTCGCCAGATCGTCGAGTTGAAACGCCTCGAGCAAAGCATCCTCATCGAAGCCGACAATGCCGCCGGCCAAGTCGAGACCGCGTCGAAACGCATCGACGCCGCCAAACAAGCGCGTGTCCTTGCCGCCGAGACCCTCGCCGCCGGCGAAACCCGCCTCCGCGCCGGCATCGCCACGACCTTCGAAGTCCTCCAATTCCAACGCGACCTCGCCACCGCGGCCATCTCCGAAATCCGCGCCATGGCCGACTACAACATCGCCGTGGCCCGCTACCAACAAGCCACCGGAACCACCCTCGCCCGCCACGGCATCACGCTACCCGAATAATCACTCGAGGTGGAAAACCTCGCGCAGCGGAGCACTGACGGGGCTATGATCCGAATTGGACGGCATGATTTCGACGTTCTGCTTCCACCATTTTTGACATATCTCCGTCGAGGCGATGGACGCCCACTGTTCCTCGCTTTCGATTTCCGCATAGCCGAAGAGTTGGCGCGTTTCGGGGAGCAGAAAGATCGAGTAGTTCGAGATGCCGTGGTCTTTGAGCACCTTCTCCAACTCCGGCCAGATCGGGTTGTGGCGCTTTTCGTATTCCTCCTCGGCGCCGGCATGAACCGACATGACGAAGGCTTTGCGGATTTTCATGGTTTCCGGAGCTTGGCGGCAAAGCGGTGTCGTCCAGGCGAAAGCATTTTCGCCCGCTGTCCAGGCAGGCGCAGTTCGGCTTTGGTGCGCGGGGGCACTTCGACTTCGCCGCGCAGCGCTTTGCCGCGGACTTGCCAGCGGCAGGCGACGCGGCCTTGCGGGGTGTCGAGTTTGCATTGCGCGGAAGTCAGGCCGCCTCCGGGCTCGGGAGCGAAGAGGATCTTTTTGTAGCCGGGAGCCAACTGACGGATGCCGCCGATGACGCCATACATCCACTCTCCGACCGCACCGTAGGCGTAGTGGTTGAAGGAATTCATGCCGACGTCACCGAAGCCGTGCTCTTTGGTGTAGCTGTTCCAACGCTCCCACATGGTCGTCGCGCCGTTGCGCACGGTGTAGAGCCAGGAGGGATAGTCCTCTTGCAGGAGAATCTTGTAAGCGAGGTCGGTGCGACCGAAGCGGGTGAGCACGGGCAGCAGCAGCGGCGTGCCGACGAAGCCGGTCGTCAAATGGCAATCGCGCGCTTCGATCAGATCGACGAGATGCGCGAAGGCTTTCGGTCGGAGCTTGGCCGGCAGCAGATCAAAGCCCAGCGCCAGCAGATAAGCCGTCTGGCAATGGCCGACCACGCGGCCATCCGGCGTGACGTAAGCACTGCGGAACGCCTCCACGATCTGCGCGTGCAGCTTGCGGAATTTTCGGGCGTCGACCTTCTGTCCGAGCACCCCGGCGATCTTCGCCATGAGGTGCGTGGTATGCGCGAAGTAAGCCGTCCCGACCAAGTCGCAAGGCACGGGCGCGTTCTGCGCGGTCACCGCGTCGATGGCCAACCAGTCGCCGTAGGCCGTGCGCGGACGGATCAAGTCCTTGGAAGTGCGCTGCTGATAGCCGATCCAGCGCTTCATCGCGTCGTAGTTCTCAGCCAAGATTTTCTTGTCGCCGTAGTGCCGGTAAATCTCCCACGGACAGATCACACCGGCATCGGCCCATGCCGCATTGCCGAACTGATGCGGGCCGTATTTGCCGAGAACATCGGGCGCCACGTCAGGATACGCGCCGTCGGCACGCTGGCCGTCGCGCAAGTCTTGCAGCCATTTGCGGAAGAAATTCCGGACATCGTAGTGAAAAGCCGCGGTGCCCACGAAGACCTGCGCGTCGCCGGTCCAACCGAGACGCTCGTCGCGTTGCGGACAATCGGTGGGGACGTCGAGGAAGTTGCCGCGCAAACCCCAACTGATGTTCCGATCGAGGTGGTTGAGCAGCGGGTTCGAGCAGCGGAATTTTCCGGTCGCCGCCATGTCAGTGTGCAAGACGAGGGCAGTCAGCAATTCGGCGGACGGTGTCTTGCCCAGGCCCGTGACCTCGACATAGCGGAATCCGTGGAAAGTAAACCGCGGCGTCCATTCTTCGGTTCCCCCACCCCGACAGATATAGGTGTCAGTCGCGCGGGCCAGGCGCAGGTTTTCGCGGTAGACGGTGCCGTCGGCATTGAGCATCTCGGCGAACTTGAGCGTGATCTTCTGTCCGCGCCGCCCACGCACCTTGAGGCGGCAGACCCCGGCGAGGTTTTGTCCGAAATCGAAGACATAACTTCCCGGTCGTGGCTCGGTGATCTTCCGCGGCTTGAGGGTCTCGGTGATGCGCACCGCTTCATTGACCTTCGGGACGAGTTCGCCGCGGTAGTTGGGGAAAAGATCCGCCGCGCGCCAACCGGCCTTCGATGCTCCCGGCACGCACCAGTCCCCGAGATCCAGACGCGCGTCGTGGGTCTCCCCGTGATAGATGTCCGCCGCAACGACCGGACCGTTGCGCATCTCCCAACCGCGTCCCGTGGTCACGCTCACCTTGCGTCCGTCAGCCAATTCGATGTCCAGCCGCGCCAGAAGCTGAGGATGGATCCCGTAATGATTACGCTCGTTTTTCCAGAGCAGCGTGCCGGTATACCATCCGTCGCCGAGGATGGCGCCAAGGGCGTTGTCGCCCGGACGGAGCATGGCGGTCACGTCGGTGCTCATCACCTGCGCGCGTTTCCGGAAATCCGACCAGCCCGGCATGAGAAAATCCTCCCCCACCTTGCGGCCGTTGAGAAAGAGGTCGGCCACGCCGAGCGCGGTCCACTGCAACGTGGCGCGCCGGACCGAACCGGGCAGGGCGAAGGAATTCCGGAGATACGGGCACGGCGGCTCGCCCTTGGTGGCACGATGGCAGTCGCCGATCCATTTGGCGTTGCCGGGAAGTTTGGGTGTTTTCTGCATAAAATCGGTCAATGGGCTGCGGCGCCCAGTTTGTGCTGGGTTTCATCCGCGGGCTACCGCGTGATGGGGTAAAGCCACATGATGATAATGGCAAGGAGAAGTCCCGCGCATTGGAATCCGACCAAGCCGACATTCATTTTCCATGCTGTGGATTCATCGAGACCCGTGCGCTCGACAATCTGCGGATCGTTGCGCCCCCCGCCGCGGTGGCCGTTGGGAAGTAGTGAAGTCATGAGGGAACGCGTTAGTGGCGACGCGGAAAAAGTCTCTATACCAGCGAGGGCGTGTCGTGGCGCGAAATATCCTGCCACAAGCAAGCAGAATCCTGCCAGGGCCAGCACCGCCGTGAATTAAGTCATTGTGAATCACCCGGTGGCAACCGGGTTGCGTGGGTAGAATGGCAAACATCTAATCTTTCTCTGCCACGACCGATGCACGGAACCCGAACCCGCGTTGTGTCGCCGCGATAATCCTGCCAAATGTCAGCACTTTGTTGCCACGTTCTGCAGACCGCTGGGATAACATACTTCTGCTGGCTTGGCCGTGCATCCTCATTCTGATTCCATCATTTACTTACACGGATGAAGGAGTCTTTCTGGATCACCAGCTCCGCGGAACCGGGCACTGATGCTTTGTTTCGCGGGACGTTCCGTCTCGAGCGCGAAAGCCGCGCACGTCTCTGCCTAATCGGCGCTTCATGGTATCAGTTGTGGATCAACGGCGCATGGTTGCTCGAAGGCCCACTCCGCTATCCGCTGGAGGCTCCCGAGTTCCAGACCATGGAGATCGAACTTGCCACCGGTCCTCATGTGCTCGCCATTCACGCGCGCCACGATGGTGTCGATACGCGCATGCTCAAAGCCACCGCGCCTTATCTGTGTGTGCGTCTGTTCGACAATGAGCGTGCGATCCCCATTGCATGGAAGGGCGCGCCACTGGCCCGTCAGAGCTCCACGGTGTCATGGCTCCAACCTCCCCCCCTGCGCCGAATCAACCCGCAATTAGGCTGGGCAGACCACCGTGACACACGCCTCGAACCGGAGCACTGGCGCGAAACCGCATTCGATGACTCTGCATGGAACGATCCCATCACCGGCGTCTCGGATCTGCCCGAACCGGTGGTGGCGAAACTATCGCCGGTGCAATGTTTCCGGCATGAGCTAACGCCGCTGGCCGAAGGACCTCTGGCCACCACGTTCGGATTGCCGGACGACGAACCGGCCTACGCTTTTTTCGTGCGCGACCGGATCTGCCAAACTCTGCCCGCGCGGGGCCGTTGGTATCTTTACGATCTCGGACGCGTCCGTCTCGGACGTCCGTCCATCACGCTCGAGGCTCCGGCCGGCGCACTCATTGAAATGGCCAGCGCCGAAGCGCTGACCGGAGGCCACGTGTCTCCCCTCATCAACACTTCCACCGGCCCCTCTTGCAACCTCGATCGCTTCGTTGCGCGCGGCGGACGGCAGACCTTCACCCCGCTCGTGCCGAAAGGCGGACGTTTCCTCGAGGTGCATGTCCTCGGCGCGGGATCAGAGACGTGTCCGGTGAAGGCGAAGTATCTCGAACGTTGCTACCATGCGCCGACCGAAGCGTCGCTCGCGTGCGGCGATGCATTGCTGGAAACAATCTGGGTGGCCGGAGCGGAGACACATCGCGCCTGCACCGAGGATGCTTTGACCGACAATCCCACACGCGAACGCGGCCAATGGACCGGCGACGCCGCGGCGACCGGGATAGAAAACTCCGCGGTTCTTTTCCACGACCAGCTGCTTTGCCGTCGCGCGCTCGTGCAAGCCGCGCTTTGTGCACGGGAAGACGGTATGGTCGCGGCGGTGTGCCCCGGCGGTTGTTACCACATGAGCACGTATGCCTTCCTCTGGGTGGCGGCGGTCCGAAGATATCATGGCAACACGGGCGACCGCAGTTTGCTCGACGAACTTTGGCCCGCGGCGGTGCGGAACATGCAGGCGCTCGAGCCGTTCCTCGGCGAAGAGGGGCTGCGCAACGAGGCCGGACAGATTTTCGTGGACTGGGGATACCGCACCGAGGAACCCATCGACACTGCGACGAACCTCCTTCTTCTTCACGCCATGCGGGAAATGGCGGCTTGGGCGGAGGAGACCGGACGCGACGGCGGATCCTACCGCGAGCGCGCCGGGACACTGGAAACCATGCTGGGGGCGCGGTTAAGCGCGAAGCTGGACTCCGGCAACTGGCCCGCTGTCGGCTACCACAGCGCGGCGCTCGCCATGATGCTCGGCCTCGTCGAAGACGAGACTGCCTGCCTCGACCATCTCGCCGCGCATCTCCTCGATTGTTTTCCCAACAACCTCGAGGCGCCCCGGAATGAGAGTCCTCTGGATTTCAACGCGCGCCTCATCACACCCTACTTCGGGCATTTTGTTTTCCCGCTTTTTTTCGAACGAGGACGCACCGACTTCGTGCTCGATCAATACCGGACCTGCTGGGGGTGGCTGCTCGAAGATGGGCGGACCACGCTACCCGAGGTGTTCGACACGCGCTGGAGCCATTGCCACCAATGGAGTGGCTGTCCGACCTGGCAGATGTCGCGCTACCTGCTTGGGCTCCGTCCACGCTTGGACCTAGCGGCCGACACCTTCGAATTCTGCCTCGCCCCGGGATCTCTTGCCGGCGCACGCGGTCGTCTCCACCACCCTGCAGGCGGATGGATCGACATCGAGTGGCAGGCGTCGAATGGACTTATCGAATATTCGTGCCGCGCGGATGCCCAGTTGATTGTTCGTTTCAACGACGGAACAGTCCGCAAAATCGCCGCGCGCGATCACGCCACGTGGAAGCTAAGATAGGAATAGAGAAGGTCGGCCGGCCTACCGACTGAAACTCAAGAAATCGACCTCGAACATTTCCTTTTGACTGCCGTGAAAAAAGAGCCACACAGCGTGGACCCCCTCGGTTTTCTCGATGTCAGCCGTGATAGTTTGCCAGTCGCCTTCTTTCGCTTCAGGCACCAAGACCTTCCCGACAGCCGGGGCCCACGGCTGACCGATACGAATCGCGATTTCTCCCCCGCCACCGAGAGCTTTGACCCTGCAATGCACCTTGCTGGCACCTTTGCCGAAGTCGATATACTTGAAGGCGACATTGTCGCCGTTGCGGATGCCGGTCAGAATCTCGTTGCCGGCCCCGTCCAGCGCGATGCGGACGTCTCCGAAGAGGAGGCAGGCACGAGACGCGTCGATTTCCTCGAAGGCATTCAACGGCGCCCCGGCCCCTTGCGATGTCATCTCGACCTCATTGATGCTTCCGTCGGGATTGAACGTGATGGGTTCGACGCACGCCTTGCGCATCGTGAAGCTGTTGTGGGTCGCGCGGTGGTAAAAAACATACCATTGACCCTTGAACTCGACCACGGATCCGTGGTTGTTCCAGTTGCCGGGATCACAATGGTCGTTGTCCACAATGACACCGCCATACTTGTAGGGACCGAAAGGTGACTTGGCGGTGGAGTATCCGATGCACGTCGGCCGGTTGGCGCGGCTCACGTCGGCATAGACGAGGTAGTAAATCCCGTTACGTTTGAACATGAATGCGCCCTCATGAAAGTGGTGCTCCTTTTCATTCACCACGCCATTGACGATCGTAGCGGGATCGATCCCGGTCATGTCGGGCTTCAGCTTCGCCATCTTGGCCTCGAACTGACCCCAAAGGTAATACGCTTGGCCGTCATCATCGATGAAGACTGACGGGTCGATCTGCTCGAATCCCCCCACGTCCAAAGGACGTCCGTCCGTGAAGGGGCCGGTCGGGGAAGGACTGGTGGCCACGCCCTCGACGTCTTTCGGCTGACTCATGCAATAATAGAGGAAGAATTTGCCGTCCTTCTCCATGCAGTCGGGAGCGGAGAGCGGCGTGTCGGAATAGGACACCGCATCCCCTTCGCCCTTTGAGGCAAAGATGTTCTCCGCGATTTTCCAGAGCTTCATGTCCGTGGTCTCCATCGCATGGTGACGCGACGAGCAATAATACTGCGTGCTCTCGTCCAATGAGCCGTAGATACGGAGTTTGCCATCTGTGAAGACGCGCGCGGAAGGGTCGGCAATATAGACCCCCGGGGGGACGATCGGATTTTGCGCCATTACGCTGGAGATCGCCACGAGCAGGATGCCGACAGTGATCATCGCCGAGACTTGCGCATCGTGGAGTGCGGAGCCCAAGTTCATGAGGGAAAATCGTAACTCCGAGAAAGGAGGGTTGCAGCGAGAATCTTGTGAAACATCGTCACGGCAGCCGGATTTCCGCGGCGTATTCGGGAACGAGAGTGACGGACTTGATCTCCGCCGGTTCGTTCGCTTTGCCGGTCGGCCGGAAGGCGATCCCGTCGAAAACAATCTTATCGGGATTGGTCTTCCAAGGCACGACCCGCAGGAACAGCCCGTCGCCGCCGAGCTGCTCGCGCCAGCGCTTCAAACCGATCTCCCAAGGCTGCCCGTTGTTGAAGTTGTCGGTGACCAGATGGCTGTCGAGGAAAGCCCAACCCCGGTCACCGGCGTAGTCCACCCTCAGGAAAATGTCATTCAACTGGTCGAACTCCTTTGGCGGAACCTTGACCACAAGCTGCCCCTCCTGGGGCTTCACGATGTCAGCCTTGATCTCCCGCTTGGGCAGGGTGAGCGCGTAGCGGGCGAAGGCACCATCCTTCTGCGCTGCGAGCGGACCACTTGGCCCGCGCAATGCATCGGCGGGCTCGGGATAGACAGCAAAGCTCAGTTCGTTCTTGCCGACTGCCGAGACGCGGAGCTTATCGCCGCCTGCCAGGATGTCGTTATCCGATACCACCACTCGCTGACCGCCCCATAGTTTGTCGGATTTAAGCGCATTCACCGCCTGCTGGCGTGTGAGGGTGAGCACGGAGAACGGTTTTCCTCCGACGGGTGTGACTTCGAAGATCGCGCTGGTGCCCGGTTCTGGCACGGGAATCTTCGCCAAGCCTTCGTCCTTGGCCGGCGCGGCCCCGGTGGTCGCCGCGACAGACGACGCCTCGAACGCGTATTCCGCGCTCATTCCCTCCGGCGCGAAAAAGACCCACGTGCGGTGCCCATCGTTGTCGAGGCGGGCGAGCAATTGCGCGGTCGCATATTTCAAGCGCGCGCCATCCATCTCGAGATTGAGCGGCAGGACCGCCATCGCATCCGCTGCCAGGTCCATACTCTTGTCGTCGGCCGGCACCGTGATCGTTTCGTCTTTGAACTTCATCTCGATGCGCACCCCCTTGCGCGGCGGCATCTTGAGTTTGTCCTGGTAGCTGTTGAGGAAGAGAAAGCCGCGGTTGCCGTCGATCCGCGCCACGTAGCGAAGATTCTTCGTGTCGCCGGGTTGCACCGGCTCGCCGGGCCAGACCGTGACCGTCGGCGTGATCAATTCGGGAAAGCCGGTCAGGAAGTTCGCCAGCGGCCGGAGGGCGCGGTAAGAATCCCGCAGGCGGCCGAACTCACCGATGGGCGCAAACCAGTCGTAGCTCATGATCGGCATCCAGCGGTCGTAATTGAGCGGACCGCGAGTTCCAGACGGGTTGGTGCCCCCATGGTAGATATACATGCAGAACATGCTTCCCCCGCAGGCCGCGCGGGTCAGCAGGGTCACCTCCGCACCTTCCGGAGGAACGATCGGGCGCCATTCCGCCTGGATGGGGCACCCGGCGCCCAGTTCCACGTAGCCGACGGGATAACGCCAGAACTCTGGCGGCTGGCCGTAATTGTCGGTAAAGGTCGAGGCCACGGTGGGGGCACCTGCGCCGAGAAACGAATAGACGCCCGAGGTTGCGAGGAATTCCCCGAGCGGCACAGGCGCACCGCCCCATGCGGTGGTGGTGAAGAGCGGCGCATCCATGCCCGCCTCTTGCGCCATTTTCTTGAGCCGGAGCAAATGCACTTCGTCCTCTGCGGTCGGAAAATGGCCATTCCCGTAGCCGGCCCCGGGGAAAGGGTATTCCCAGATCACCGGAGCGTGGCCGAGTTCGTTCTCCGGCTGAACCGCAATGACCGGGCCGCCGTCCTCAAACATCAGTCCTTCGAGTTGCTCCCCGAGCTTTCCGTAGTAGCGCTTGACGTAGGCGAGATACGCGGGGTCATTGCTCCGCTCCAGGCCGGGCACGCCAAAGAGCCACTGGGGCAGTCCGCCGGCCAACACCTCCGAGTTCACAAAGGGTCCCGGCCGCAGCCAGACATACATGCCGTGCTTGGCGCAGAGCTCGACGAACTTCCGGATGTTCCGGTTGCCGGTGAAATCGAACTGTCCGGGCTCCTTTTCCAGATGGCTCCAGATGACGTAGAACGAGATGGTGTTGAGGCCGCCGGCTTTGATCTTGAGGATGGATTCCTCCCACGCTTCCTCGTTCGTCCGTGTGGGGTGCATTTCGCCCGCGACCGGCACGAACGGCTTCCCGCCGATTTCGAGACCCTGGCTGGTCACGACGAACTTGGCCCCCTGCGGATTGACCCCGCCCCAGGTGTTGGGGCCGACGGGTTGGATCGCCCGGGGCTGCTGTGCGTCGAGCGTGTAGAGCAACTTTCCTGCCGGCGCGGCGGCCACGCCCTTGGCGGGTTCGGCGCGCACCGAGATGTTGTCCAGGCCAGGGGTCGTTCCGTTGGCGGCCCAGAACTGAATAGTGATGTCTGTGCCCGACGGGACTTCGGGAGCAACCAACACCGCCCGATTTCCTGGAACGAATTCTTTCACCGCAAGCGGAGTGCTATTCGCCCCAAGAATAGCGACGCCGAGGATTACATCCGGCCCCCACGTTGGCAAAACATCGCATTCCAAAACCACATCGGCGGTCTCGTTGAGTCTGCCGACCACCTGCTGCAGAAACCCCAATGGCGAGACATTGCAGACCGGCTTATACGGCCCGCTCCGCACGTCCACGGCATACGTGGCGTCGATGGATTTCTGAGGCTCCATCGGAATTGACGTCCAGCCGTGGGGCATACCGCTGCGCCAGCCGTTGGCATCCTCAGCTCCCAGACCGGATACATCGCTAAAGTCTCCGTTTGTCACGGCGAGATCGTTCTTCGTTTGCGCGGCCGCATTGGCTGCGTAAATGAACATGATCGCAACGGTCAAAACAGCAGCTTGCGCCAAAGGGCTAAGTTTTTTCATTCCCATTTGGCCCGATACCCCGAAGCCTGCTTCGGCTTTGCGGGTGAAGGGGCCGCATCTCCGTTGTCCGAGGCTTTTCCCGAGGTTCTTTATTTGTTGTTTCATGGGTTATAAATTCAGCTGGCTCAACGGCAAGGCGATCGAGTCCGCGTCCATCCGCAACGGCCGTTTGGTCGTCGGCCCATGGTCGACAAAGGATTTCGCGATGGAGTCGTAAACCTTGACCAGCCCGGCAAGATGCTTCCAGGAGTCGGACAATCCGCCGCGGACCCCGGCACCCGACGAAAAATCGCCGTTGGTGACAAGTTCCGGGGCTGCGCCGGCGATGGCCGTGGGAAGCGAGGCGAAGAGCAGACAACGGGCGACAGTGATTATTCGTCTGTTCAAAGTATTCATAGTATCAAACAAATGTAGTGTTCGCGTTTTATGTTATTAAACAAATCGTAGAGATGACTGATCGCCGCCGATTCGTTTGCGTTCACCATGGCAATATCTTCACGCCAAAGCCTTCGATCTTTTCGGGTGCGCCGCGAGCGGGTTGAAACTGTGCCGCAGTTGCGCGCGTGTTGACCACAACGCAGCCGGCGGGTTTGCCATCGCTGGTCACGCGCGGCGCGATGATCACGCCGGCATCCGCCGAAGCTTGAGTTTCCGGCGCCAAATTTTTGAGGAAGTCGCGCAGCCACCTGTCTTCCGGCTGGGTCCCAAGCAGAATGACCCGCCCCTGGCCGATGGGACATTCCACGATTGCAGCATAACCATCCAGGGGACCGCCGGAATACCGGGCGAGAACCCGCTGCGTTGCGCTCGTTTCATAGGCATCGCACCACCACTGACAGCTCACGGCTTCTTTTTCCGTCGCCAAACGGGTCGAGCTACCGGGCGGCGAGCGATGGCGGACATGGATGCCCAGCCACTTCTCGAAATCCGCGCCGTAGCAGGCATCGCGGTGCGCCGTCGCCTCGGTCGTGCGGCACGCGGAAAGCGGTCCAAGCACCCAGGTGCCGCCCTGTTCGACATAACTCTTCATCGACTTTAGCGTCGCGGCGTCAAGTGCCGGAAAATACGGCGAGAAAACCGTTTGGTATCCGTCCACCGACCCGCCGGGCATGATGACATCGCGGGAGATACCGCACTCCGCAAGCATCCGGTGAAACACGGTGGTGGCCGCATCGTAGCTGAAGCCGGCGGCGATGGGACTCGCGGTAAACTGCCATTGCGAAGGGAGTCCGTAGGTCAGCGCCACCTTGGCCGACGCGGGTTTGGTCGCGCGCAGCCAGGCGGCATTTGTTTTCAGCTCGGCGGCGGCGCGGCGGATTTCCGGCGTATTGGCGCATTCATCGCCCCAGGGATAAAGCAGGCTTCCGTGTTCCAGTTCCTGTCCGGCCCAATGCGCGCGCCAGAGCCAGAAACTTACGGCGTCGCCACCAAGCGCGTAGGTGAGCCACATCTTGGCGCGCAGCGCACCGGGGAAATTTGCCCAATCGCTTGCGTTGTCCACCGCCGTCCCCGCGCTATGAGTCGAGGCGGTTTCCGCGAGCCAGAACGGTTTTTTCAGCGGACGCATCCAGTCGGCCTCGAACGCGTAGCGCATCAGATCATTCGGCCCGGCATAACTGTCCGTGCTGACGAGATCGAGGTCGCGAAACAGGTCGGCGTAATCAATCTGTTGGTAGGCGGGATTGTGAGCGTTCGTGGTCACGCTCTTTTTCGTGTGCCGCCGCAGTGCCTTGGCCTGGGCGTCACAGAAGGCCACATAGCTGTCGCTCATGAAATGTCGGTAGGCGGCGACGAGGGAGGGATGATGCCCGGCACCGACACGCTGCGGATTGGGCAGCGGCACTTGATCGAACGATTGGTATTCCTGGCTCCAAAGCACGGTGAGCCAGGCGGCGTTCAGGTTTTCAATCGTGCCAAAACGATTCTTCAGCCACCCGTGAAACGCCTTTTCACAGTTCGCGCAATAACAATCCTCCCACAGTTCATTGTCGATTTGCCAGGCGATCACGCCGGGTTCACGGCCAAACTCCTCGCCCATTTTATCCGCGATGCGCACCGCGTAAGAACGATATGTCGGTGAGTTGGGGCAGTAGTGCCGTCGCCCGCCGTGGCCGATGGTCTGGCCGAAAGCGTTCACGCGGAGAATGTCGGGATGCGCCTCGCTCAACCAAACCGGCGGCGTGGCCGTGGGCGTGCACAACTGGACCGCAATACCCGCGTCCGAAAACCGTTTCACCGCCGCATAAAGCCAGGCAAAATTGAACTCCCCGTCGTTCGTCTCCATGCGCGACCACGCGAACTCACCAAAGCGCACGAGATTCACCCCCATCTCACGCATCAGGGCGATGTCATCGTCCATCTGATCGCCCGCTACTTCGGGGTAATACGACACCCCCACATAGGGTGGCTCGGGTTGAGCGGACGCAGCACGAACAATTGTCGGTGTGAGTAAGAGAGCAGATAGGATCAAGGTTTTCATGAGCATCATAAGAATCGAAAGAGCCTGTGCTTCAGCGAAGATCCAAGGTGCATGGTTCGATCGTCCAGTCGTTCATCAGGCGCGCGGAGTTGCCGGGGCGCCAGCCGAGGAGAACCTTCGCGGGGCCGGTCTTTTTTGCCGTATCCCAGCGAATGTCCACCGAGCCATCGGGGAGGTTTTTCGCCTGCACCCATTCCGTGCCCTCGATGACCAAAGCGCTTGAGTCGAGCGGGTTGTTCCCTTCCCCTCGCAGCCGGATCTTCCGGGAGCCCGCTCCTTCCAAGCGGGCGAGCGCGGCGACGTCGCTCTCATCCAGGCTGATGGAATCGGGGCGGCCCGGCTGGTGGTTGCGGGGTTGAACAGGATTGCCCTGATAGCTTGCATTCCGGATCGGACTCAGCGCGCCGGTCTCCTGCAGATGTTTTTCGATCAATGCATCCAGCTCGCGCACTTTGTCCGGCATGAATGAGGCCAAGTTGACTGTTTCGTCGGGATCGCGGCTGAGATCGAAGAGTTCGTAGTGGTGGGCCGCCGCGTTTTCTCCCGCCCAATAGAAACGCAGCAGCTTGAAATCCCCGAGCCGCACGGAAGCCGAGGGGGCGCACATCCAGGAGAAATCGTGCGGGAAGTCGAAGAAAATCGGGCGGGTGGCCAGCGGCCCGCCTTCGAGCAGCGGGACCAAGCTGACGCCATCAATCGGCTGCCCGGCTGGCGGCTCGGCCCCCGCGATCTGCAGGATCGTCGGATAAAGATCAATCGTCGAAACGGGCGTGTTGTTGGTGCGGCCCGGTGTGATGTGCCCGGGCCAGCTGATGATCCATGGCACGCGTGTTCCTCCCTCGTAGGTATTCGCCTTGCCGCCCCGCAGCGGAAGATTCGAGGTAGGACGGGCGAAGCCATCCATCTCATAGTTGACCCCGCCGTTGTCCGAAACAAAGACGACCATCGTGTTGTTCTTGATCTCGTGGTTTTCCGGCCGGTCGAGCCAGTCGAGAAGAAGCCCGACGCTGGAGTCGAGGCTTTCAATCATCGTCGCCATTTCCGGGCAATCCTGCAGCCCGCGCGGATCGGTCTTGGCCTGATACTTCGGGAGCAGAGCTTTCTTCGCGACGATCGGTCCATGGACCGCATACGGCCAGAGGTTCAGATAAAACGGCTTTCCAGAATCGCGGACGGAATCGAGCCACTTGATTGCCTCGGCGCTCAGCCGCTCGTTGAGGTATTCGCCTTCGGGACCCGGCGTCAGATTGGGAATGACGAGTTTCCCGTTCCGATAAGGAGAGTAGTAGTCCGGCGGTCCCGCGAGACGATCGCCCCCGATGACAAAATCGAATCCTCGGTGCCCGGCGTCGAACTCGCTCGTTTCGTTCCTTGGCGTGGAGAGATGCCATTTTCCAATATGGGCCGTAGTGTATCCGTCCTGCTTGAGGGCCTCGGCCAGCGTGCGGACTTCCAAAGGAAGGTGGTCCTTCGTCCCGACATCGCCGCAGTATTGGTTTTCCTTTGGCAGCACGGCTTTGGGTTCCGCGGTGGCGCGGTTGGGCGTAATCGCCTCGGTGAGATGAAGCCGCGCCGGATGTTGTCCGGTCATAATGCTGGCGCGCGTGGGCGAACACAGCGGACTGGCCGCATAGGCATCAGTGAACCTCATGCCCTCCCGGGCCAAGCGTTCCAGCGAGGGTGTCTCGTAGTAGGTCGAACCGTAAGGGCTTGTGTCCGCCCAGCCCAGGTCGTCGGCGAGAATGACGATGACATTTGGCTGGGTGGCGACGGCGGTGCCCGGCACCAAGACTAAGGCGGCGAGGCACAGAGCGCGAAGAAGCGGAGGAGCCATCGGGCGAGAGGTGGAACTTATCCCTCTTCCACAAGAAAGAGACTCGAAGAGGGCGGCATGGTCAGTTCGGCCGGCAGGCTTTGCGTCGTGATGGTGCCGTCAGCCGGGTTATAGACCTGCACGCTTCCGGAGGCCTTCCCCTCGAGGCGGAATCGCGGGCTCACGGCGGCACCGCCCTTGTTGACCACGTAATTGATTCTGCGTCCATCGCGCTCGAACCGGCCGATCAGGATGTCCTTGCTCTCCGCGTCGAAGCGCAGCCGAAAGCTGCCGGGGAACGCTTCGCCCAGAGACCCGACGACCTGCTCTGGAGTGATGGTGGCCACGCCGGCCACGGCTGCGCGCACCGCCTCATGTTCTGCAGGCGAATCTCCGAGGCGCGGCAACGAGTCCACCCAGAGCACCTTGCCGCCGGCCTTCTCGAACTGCTGGAGCTTCTGCATCACCGGAAGCGGCAACAGTTCGACCCGGGGCATGATGATGGACGTATATTCGTGCGCCCCCATGATCAGGCGTCCCGCACGGATTTCCGCCTTCAGCACCGCGTCGCCATCAACCCAACTGAAGTCGTAGCCATGCTCGAAGAGGCTGGGAATGATCTGCTCCTGGGTCTCCTCCATGAGGATCATCTGCGGGTCGTAGTTGGCCGGTTTTGACTGGATGTTGCTCGGGACCAGCGTCGCCGGGACCGGGCGGAAGGTGGATTGAAACGATTCGATTGGGTAATAGAGGGCGACGTTCGAGGTGTTTCTCGCTCCCCGCAGCATGAGGGCCAGCCGCCCCACCTGCTCGTTGATCTTCCGGTAAACTTCGGCCGGGTATTTGTCCCAGAAAATGTAACTGCTCACATGGTTGACGCCGCATAAGAAGGCCACGTTGAGGTAGCGCATGACCTGCTCCAACGTGGCGGTAACGAAGCTCATGTCGCCCTTCCGGTCGATGAGCGGGTCCATCAGGCAGGTGACCTCCTCGCGGTTTTGCAGCTGGGCGACGGAGCTGGTCAACTTCGGCGACCAGTAGGTCCAGGGTTCGCCGGGATCCGGCATCGCGATGTCGCATCCCGGAACGTGCTGCTGCTGCATGGCCTGAAAGTAATTGCCGGAGCAAATGACGTGCATGTCCATGCGCTCCTCGCCAAAAAGGTGTCCGCCGGATTTGACGCCGTTTTCCTCGCACCAGCGCGCGAAGCGTCCGGTGATGTTCTCCGCGTAAATGTTTCCGACGGTCTGGTAAAAATGCCGGCGAACCAGCTTGGCCTCGTCGCTCTCCCCCGCGTAGAGGGCGGGGAGGAATGGCATGAGGTCGTAGCCGTGATCCTGGCGGAAACGTTCCGGCAGTGCCGCACTCCATGGGAGATAGGAAACGCCGCCCGGTCGCTCTCCTCCGGTGTGCCAGATCGACCCAGGGTGCGGTTCGTTGGTGTAGAAAAGATCGATTTGGCCGGCAAGTGGACCGAGACGGCGAGCATATTCGGCGTGGGTCAGTTCGACAAACTTGGCCATGGCCTCGGGATCGAGCAGGTTGGGGTAGTGGCCCGTGGTCTTGAATTGTTCCATCGTGCCGCGGGCCGGACTTCCCGCGTCGTTGTTGATCTGCTGCACGAAAGCGTGGAGCGCCCACTCGCCCGGCAATCCCGTGGCTTCGACGAAATTTCCCTGCACCGGCACCTCGGTGCCTGCGGCGTAATCGGGTTGCCCGTCTTTGACGGGATAGAGCGTGGCGCGGACGAACTTCTCCGCGCCCGGCGGCAGGTCCGTCCGCACCCGCTGCGGCCCGTTGCCGCGTTGGACCAAGGGGGCCAAGACCCGCAATTCAAACTTGGGATCGGCCTCGACGACCAAGCCCCCGGCCTGCGGGCTGGGATAGCCGTTGTCGTCGGCC
This sequence comes from uncultured Verrucomicrobiota bacterium, assembly GCA_903953565.1. Lineage (GTDB taxonomy): Bacteria > Verrucomicrobiota > Verrucomicrobiia > Chthoniobacterales > JACTMZ01 > JACTMZ01. The sequence continues at coordinate 37,399 of CAJBKE010000005.1, forward strand.
ACCCACACCTGCATACCGGCCTTCTTGGCCTCCCGGATGTTGGTGATCATTGCGGCCCAGGCCTCCTCATCGCGCAGGTATTTGTGCGTGCTCATAAAGAGCTCCACCCCGCCGATGCCGTGCTCGCGCATCTTGGCGATCGGCACGATGGAACCATCGTGGCCGCCGAATTGGACGATCCGGCAATCGTTGGGCGGGTTGAGGAACTCAGAGTCAATCCGGGCACAGGTGGCCGAGGGCTTTTTCGCGCAGCCATGGACCAGACCGCTGGCCATTACGACCGCGAGGCCGAGCGAGAAGGCGTGGCGCGAGGATGAACGCTTTTTGCTCAGGTTTGTTGACGGGGCTTGTTTCATGAAGTGGAGAAAAAATGGGCGGTGGGCCGTGGGGCCTTAGTCACCCTCGACCAGAAAGAGACTCGAAGAGGGCGGCATGGTCAGTTCGGCCGGCAGGCTCCTTGCGACGGGAACCTACGAGGGGTCTTCGGTCACAATCAGACTGGACTGCGGCGGGATGGTGACAGTGGCGGGCGTCTGCTGCGGGGTGATGGAGCCGTCGAGCGGATTGTAGACGTGCACGGACAGCCGCGCATCGCCGGCGGATTCCAAGGGCACAGTCATGGGCTGCGGCCGGTAGTTGACCAGATAGTTGATACGCCGGCCGTCCCGGACGAAACGCGCGATCATGGGAGCTTGGTCGGCGCGCAACTCGAAACCCGGCGGCACGACACGGCCGACGGCGGCAGCCACATCGCCCGGACGCAGGATCTGCTGGCCGGCAAACAGCCCCCGCACTTTTTCATGCTCGTCGGCTGCGTCGCCCATTTGCGGAAGCGAACTGGCCCACAGCACTTTGCCTCCGGCCTTTTGAAACTCTGCGATTTTCTCGGCGACATCCAGCGGAAGCACTTCCACCTGCGGCATGATCAGCGTGCGGTAGCGGCCGTTGGCCGCGACCAGCCAGCCATCCTCGACCTTCGCATCCCGAATCCAGTCTCCATGCAGCCAGTTGAAATCAATGCCCGTGGTAACCAGCGACTTGGCGATGGCATCGTAGCCTTCCCTCATCTCCTGCATCCGGCGCCACTGGGGCGGATACCACGCGCTGTCATGGGTCATGACGAATTCCGCAGCGGGCAGGAACTCCGCCTGAAACGTCTCGATGGGATAATACATGGCGACAGTAGCTGCGCTCCGAGCGCCGCGCAGGACAGCACACAAACGTCCGGCATACTCGCTCATGCCGCGATAGACGGACGGCTCATAGTCGGCCCACCGCAGGTAGGTCTGGAACTGGTTGACACCGCAGAGCACTGCCATGTTGACGATCCGGCGGAACTGTTCGGGCGTGGGCGTCAGATTCATAACCGGACGGTCGATGATCGGGTCGAGCAGACACGCCACGGCGTCGCGGTCCTTGGCCTGGGCGATGGAACTGAGGAACTTCGCATGCCAGAAAATCCACGGCGCGCCGGGATCGGGCATGGGCGTGTCGAGGCTGGGGATTTGCATCTCTCCCACAAAGCGGAAGAAGTCCCCGTAGCCGATGACATGGTGGATCATCACCTCCTCGAGAACCGGATGCCCTGCCGTGCGGACTCCGTTGGCCTCCGCCCACGTGCCGATGCGCCCGGTAAAGTTCTCCGCGAGAATACTTCCGACCGTCTCGTAGAAATGACGTCGCGTGAGTTTGTCCACCGGAGTGTTGCCCCCGTAAAGCGCGGGCAACCGCGGCAACAAGTCATAGCCGTGGTCTTCCCGGAAGCGCCGGGGCAGATCGTCCTCCCATGGCACAAAAGCCTCGCCACTGGGACGGGCGCGAAGCGGCTGGTGCTCATACCACTGGCTCTGCAGCAGCGGCTCGTTGGTGACGAAAACATCGATGTTCTCTTTGAGCGGCTCGAATCTCCGCGCGTATTCCTTGTGCGTCAGCTCGACGAATTTCTCCACGGCCGCGGCCTGTAGGAGGTTGGGAGAACGGCCGGTGGTGTGGAAGCCGCTGACGGTGCCCTTGGCCGAATTGCCTTCATACATCACCGCCACGGCGAAAGCGCACAAGCGCCACGGCCTCTCGCGTCCCTGCGTCTCCACGCGATCCGCCTGCACTGGCACTGCCTCGGCCCGCTCCAGAACCGGCTGGCCGTCAACCAGCGGATAAAGGAAGGCGTAGACGAACTTTTCGGCATCCGCGGGCAGATCCAAACGCACGGCACCGGTGCCTTCGCCGTCCTTGGTCACCTCCATCAAGCACCGCGCCTCGAACGCCGGCTCGGCCTCGACGACCAGGCCGCTCGCCGCGCCGCTGGGATAGCCGTTGTCGTCCGCCATCCAAATCTGCAAGCCGGCTTTCTTCGCCGCCTCGATGTTTTTGCGCACGTTGTCCCAAGCGTCGTCCGACGTGAGGTAACCAAAGCTTTGCATGAACAATTCGATGCCGCCGATGCCCGCCTCGGCCATTTTATCGACAGGCAAAAGGGCCCCGTCGTGCTGGCTGAATTGAATCAACCGGAACTCGGCGGGCGGATGGGCGAACTCTGAATCGATCTTTCCCCATGCCGCCGCATCATCTGCGAGTTCAGCCTTTTCCGCAGATGGCGGCCGCGAGCAAGCGGACAAAAACGCGATGGCGACAAAGAGGAGTGAGGGAAAATGTTTCATGACAAATGAATGCTCAGCGGGCCGCCACAACTGCCACTTCGTTCGACTTGGACGCTCCGAAGACATCCCGCACCGCTTCCAGATAAGCCATCCCGTTTACCGTGTCCGGTTCGAGGTAGCTGCCCTCCGTCCACTCGTTCCAGCTGTTGATGTTGAGGATGCGTTGCGCAGGCGGTGCGTCCATGAGGCGTTCTTTGGTAAGCTCCAGCGCCCGGCGGAAACGCGCGGGAGTGTTGCCGGAAATCGTGTTGGTGAACGGGTAGCCGAAGTTGCCGAATTCATCGTCTTGATGGGTGCGCGGACTGGAATCCCATCCCATGGTCACGTTGGGATAATACGGACGGTCGAACTTCTTCTTCGCCTCGTCCCAGTAGCCGAAATAGCCGTCGCGCACGTAGTTGTAGTCGGTCTCCAAATCAGGAAGATCGACGTGATGGAACCAAACGTAGGACGTGACCGAATCGAAACCCAACTCCTCCACGACCTTCGCGCCGTCGACCGGCGTGTTCTGCCACGGCATGACCGCTCTGCCCCAAACCACCGCGTTGAGGTGCAGATCGGGGAAACCGGCCGCGCGTGTCTTGTCACGGAAGCGTTCCAAGGCGACGCGCGCCTCTTTCATTGAAGAAAAACCGGCCAGCAACTTGGACAAGTCGTAGAAAGAAAAATACGGGCAACCTTCGACCAGCCAGTAGGACGGATGGAGGAAGTAACGATCGACGACGAGATCGCCGATGCGCTCGAAAGCATCGGGTGTGACCACGCCCGGGAACCGAACCAGCTCCGGTTCACCGCGGCGGTAGGGCTGGATTTCCAACCAATCGTGGTTGGCCCACATCAGCGCGAAACGAAGGCGGTCGTTGTTCGAGGCCCCCATAAAACCGCGGTCCAAAGGCCGATCGAGGAAAGGTCCGTCTTCATAGTGATACCAGTCGAAAATGAACGCATCGATCCCGTGGTCGGCCGCCGCGGCGATCTTGCGTTCCATCGCCGCAGGATCGGACTCATCCTCGTAACCCCACAGCGGGATCTTCGGTTGGGCGTGGCCGGGAAAGCGGGGCCGCGCGTCTTTGACGAGTTCCCATTCCGTCCATCCCCCACCCTTCATCGCCTCGTTGCGCGGATCGCCGGGATGGTAATTGCCGAAGTAGTAACAGGCTACCTGCACGTTGTCTTGTTGCTCACCACTGAGCACTGCGTTTTTGCCAACGCGATCCGCGACAAGGCCATTCATCTTGCGACTTTACCAGCCAGTGCGCGGCGCCGCGGTGAGAATCCTGCCAAATGTGAGCACGATCTTGCCGGAAACGATCCGGCGCCGAGGCGTTGGGCTTGAGGCCGCCGCAACATACACACTTCGGGTGCGCGCCTAGTCATGAAGGTTTGCCCGCTTTGCGGCGGCCGGTCTGGAATTGCCGGGGCGATATTCCGTAAGCCATGCGGAATTGCCGTGCGAAATAGCTGCCGTCGCTGAACCCGCACTCCAAAGCCACCTCGGTCACGGTCTTGTCGCTCGTTTGCAACATGGTCGCTCCCCGCGCGAGCCTCACTTTTTGCAGGTAAGCATGAGGGGTCTCATGCGTCACATCGCAGAAAAACCGGTAAAAGTTGCGCTCCGACATGCCGACGATCTTCGCCAACTCGGAGGGTTTCACCTCCTCGCCGAAATGGCTCTCCATATGGGCGATGGCCCGTCCAATTTTCATGATGCGTTCCGACTCGACGGTGGGAGCAGTGTTGTAGGCCCTCGACAACAACACGACCAAAGACATGAACTGCGCCAGTGCCATGAAACGGTGGCCGGCGGTTCCAAGTTCCTTCCTGCGCCCGGTAGCGCTTTCGTGACGCTGCTCGAAACGCACGGCCCGCACCCGCGGCGCATCGCCGTACAACTCCGTCTCGATCGACTCAGCCAGCTCCCGCGCTTTGGCCAGTTCCCGCATTCCCAAAGTCAGGTGGCGAGCGGAACGACCCGATCGGCGCAGCGCCGGCTCGATGACAAATAGCGCCTGATAGCCCGGCAAGCCGGCCACATCGAGACGCACCCGGTTGAGCAGCGAAGGCTCGTAGATCACGTTGACCACGCCTAGGTTGCGCGTCGCGCGGTAGCCGTGCGGACGCCCTCCGTGGTGCACGAAGACATCGCCAGCCTTGACCGCGAACTCTTCCTTGCCCACCACATTCACACCGCTGCCGTGCAGGACGATGACAATCAGCGAGAAGTCATGCGCGTGCAGTGGATAATCCGGGTGATCATCCAGGATGAGCACATTGAGCGGAAAGTTCCGGTCGCCGAAAATCAGCTGGCGCTCGAACTTGACCGGCTTGGAAGAACGACGGGGCATACAGCCACTTACGATTTCAACGCATGCGGGCAAAGCCCCAAGTGAGGTCCGCGCGGCAAGGCCCTCACTCGTTCGGACGGAACGAGATACTCACGTTGTCGAGGCTGGGAAAACCTTGTGCCGACCAGAAACCGATCTTGAGCCTCGTGCCGGCGGATACATTGCTGGCGACGAGAGTGTGCGTTCCGGCATTGGTGAAATCTCCGAAGGCCAGAGGAACCGAAGTGAGTGCGTCGTAAACCGCTGCGCCCATGCTGAAATCCGGATCATGCCACGGGTTCTTGTTGTCGAAGGTGATCGTCACCTCGCCCGGAACCGGCAACTGCCCGATTTCCTGCTCGAAAGCCGCGAACGAGGGTTGCGTTTGGCTCAAGGCGGCCACATTGGCGACAAGATCCCCCGCCTCCATCCGTATGGCGTAGTTCGTCGAGCCCTCAGTCGAGGCCACAGTCGCCCACCCGGCGGGAACTCCGGCATACCAGCCATTGCCCATCTCCTGCAGACCGGTGAGATCACTGAAGTCGCCATTGGTTACGCTGAGCGCATCAGCGTCGGACTGGGCTTGAGAAACTGAGAGAGTGGCGACCAACGCCGCCAAGCAAGCAAATGAAACCTTAGAAAACATGGGCAACTTGGGCCTCAGCGCCCCGCGGCACCCGGAGTTCGAGGTTGCGGTGCTGCAAGTGCTGCTGTCGCTCGGTTCTTTGGCGAAGGTAGTAGAAGTTGCTGTGGTCGGGAACTTCATGGGGTGGTTAGTTGTGATAGAGAAATTAGCACCTCTGACCAAGCCATACTCTGCAAAACCTGCCAAAACAGAGTATTTTCCTGCCAAGGATTGATCACGACCCGCGGCCCCATGTTGAGGTCCGCAAGAACGGACAACGGCCCTTGTTCAGCGTGCGCCTCCGCCCTGTCAATTCTCGTCCCGTAGGAAATACTTCCTGCGGTCTGCGGCACTCATGTTGGCCACGTCCAACGCCTCCGTGTGGCCATCGGCAAACAGGCACAGCGCTTTGCCAGCGTGGCGAGCATCAGGCTTGGGCAGACTACTTTTGTCTCCCTGCGATGCGTATCCCAGTCCGTGAAAATACCAAGAACTCTTCCAGCTTGACCCCTCGACATCCTTCGCCGTGGCCACCAGCACCTTTTTGCCGGGCGATCCGATGCGGCTGAGCGGAGTGCCACGGGACGACCCAAACTGAACTCCACAGTCTATCTCGGGCAGTGTTCCCAAACCCAGCATGATGGAGTCGTTGCCGCCGAAACCTCCCCAAGGATGCTGGTTCTTTGTCACCGCCGGATCGTAAAAGGTCTGCGGCAACCACAAGCCATTCACAGGCCCGCTGGTCGCTAGGCCAGCCTGACGCCGGAGAAGGTTTTGCCAGAACTGCAAGTTATCCGGGCTGGACCCTAGCTGACGCCAATCGATCAACAAAGGCAGGCAGTTGTTGTTGTCTCCCGTGTAGGACGCCATGAGCACGCCAATCTGCCGGAGGTTTCCCGTGGCCTTGGCGGTTTGACCGGAGGCGATCATGCGCTGCGCCATAGGGAACGCGATGAGAGCCAGCAAAACGATGATCGCGATGACCACGAGCAACTCGATCAGCGTGAATCCGCTTTTCCTGCCGTGTTTAGCGGGACTCCATGAAGGGGGAAGGATCTGCACGATGTTCATAACACGCCAGCGCTCAGAGAACACCGTTGAATATACCCAGGGCTGACGTCCTGGCGCAGATGTTACTGCCAAAGATCAGCACTTTCTTGCCATGGCGCGGGGAAGAAGACTCGCGGCTCTGGTTCCCCACAGACGGAAACGTCCTACTCGTTCGGCTTGAACGTGACGACCACGTCGTCGAGGGCGGGAAAGCCACGGACACTCCAGAAGCCTATTTTGAGCCGCGTGCCGGCGGAAACGTTGCTCGCCACCAAGGTATGGCTGCCCGAATTGGTGATGTCGCCGAAAGCCAAGGGGAGGCTTAAGTTCAGGCAATCGTAGATCGCAGCGCCCATCAAGAAGTCGGGATCATGCCAGGGTTCCCGGATTTCAAAGGTGACCGTGACTTCTCCGGGCGCCGACAATTCGCCGACTTCTTGCATAAAAGCGGCGAATGTCGGTTGCGTCTGGCTTAGGGCGGAGACATTGACGACAAAATTCCCCGCTTGGTTCCGTATGGCGTAGTTGTTCGTGCCCTCGCTCGAAGCGGTCGCCGTCCAGCCGGCGGGAATGCCTGCATACCAACCGTCCGCCATTTGCTGCAGATCGGTCAGGTCGCTGAAATCGCCATTGGTGACAGTGAGCACATTCTCTTCAGCCGACGTGACCGAGAGCAGGGCGATGGATAGCCCGATGAAACAAAAGGTGGTTTTTCTAAGCATGAAGACTGGTGCAGTGCGGACAGTGGGCCTCGTTCAGAGGCAGAGGACGACGTTCAGGCGGGATACCCTTGGATTAACGGCGGCGACGACGGACGAGGTGCGCACCCAATCCGGCCGCGCCCAGCCCGAGCAGTGCATACGTGGAGGGCTCAGGCACCACCGAGACATTGTCAATGCCGGGCGCGCCGGGCGTGCCGGATCCTTGCCAAAAAGCGATGCCGATTGGCGTGCCGGCGTCGATGGCCACCGTGGTGGCAAGGGTTTGAAAACCGGCGGTCTCGTAAGCAGCCGCGGGAAGTGCCAAGACCGTCCAGTCGTTGTAACTGGCACTGTTTTGCGTGTTGAAGATGCCGGCGCTCATGCCCGTGGGAGCGATCAGTGGGATGAGTTCGAAATTCAAGGTGACAATACCGGCCGTCGAGAGCGTTCCGACCGCTTGGTAGAGGGGGACGAAAGCCGGACTAACCGTCGTCAAGGCATTAAGGTTCGCCACATAATTGCCAGTAGGCAGAGGATCCAACTCGCGCACCGTGAAGGACGCGTTGACCCCTGTCCACCCCGTCGGGACACCATTATACCACTCAGGGGAGGCTTGCGTCAGGCCGGACAAATTTTGAAAGTTGCCATTTTGAACGACAAGCTGCGCTTGGGAGCGGTGAACCCCTGCAAGTAGGAGTATAGTGGCAACAAACGTTAGAAAGAAGAAATGTTTGTTCATGGGAGTGTGTAGTTTAAACCATCATACACCGAAGCAGTGAGCGCGCGCGGATTGTTTTGCCAAGTTCTAGCATTTCCCTGTCAAAGCTCTCTTGGAGAACCGGACCCGGCGCCACTGCCTGCAGCAGGCTGGCAAGAGCATCAGGCCGAGCAATCCCGCGGCAGCAATGACGGTCGAGGGTTCGGGAATGGCCGTGATGGTGAAATAATCACCTTGGATACTCGTGGTATATCCGTTGTCGAAACTGAACTGTGCGAGATTGTCGGCGTTGAATGTAGCACTCGCAAACTGGAGTGAGTTGCCTTGGAAGAAGCTTTGCACTGTGACCAAAGCGCTGTCCGTATTCGTGTAACTCTGGAATTGCAGATTGCCCGCGGTCCCGCTGCCAAAGTTGAGGAACGAAGCCGCAGTGATGTTCAGGTTGCCGAAGACCTCGCTCACCCCGCTGGCGCGCTGGATCGTGCCGCCGGAGAGCGTGACCGCCGCGTTGTCGTTGACTTGGCTGCTTTGCGAGACGAGCAGGGTGGCGCTGGTGGCCACCGACACACTTGAGGTGGAACCCAAGGCGGATCCCGCCGAACTGTCGAGGTTCAACACGCCGCCGGTGACTGCCGTGGCGCCGGTGAAGTTGTTGGAGGTAGCAAGGGTGGCGGTGCCGGTGCCGGTCTTGATTATCCCGCCCGTTCCAACGATCCGATCGTTGACCGCGTGGGTGCCTGCACCCACGAAAGTGAGCGTGTTGCCCCCAAGATCAACCGCGTCGCCGGAGGCGACATCTAGGATAAGGCCCGTTCCGGACCCCGCATTGATGGATGCGTTGGCGGCGAGCGATACCTTGCCTTGGTAGGTATTGGTTTCACCGCTGACTCCGGACCGCAGGGCGCCGGTATAAGAGCCACCGTCACCGCTGATGGTCAGAGACTCACCGTTCCCGTAGCTGGTCGCGCCTGCTACACCGGTGATCAGCCGAAGTTGCGCGCCGCTTTCCACGACCGTTCCGCCATTCGTGCTGCCCAACGCACTGCTGTTGCCGATCCTCAGCACGCCTGCCGAAACGAGCGTGTCGCCGGAATAGGTATTTGCGCCGCCAAGCCCGAGCGTCCCGGTTCCTTGCTTGACCAGAGCACCTGAGCCGGCAATCACCCCGCTGAAAGTGTCGCTACCGCTGGCCTTGTTGACCGCAAGATTGTGCGTGAATCCGCTGGTGGTCGTCTGCACCGTGCCATCCCCGGTCAGCCCGCCGATCGTG
>CAJBKE010000006.1 GCA_903953565.1 uncultured Verrucomicrobiota bacterium
AGATTTTGCCCGACTGACATCGGGCAAAATCAATGGCCTCAAAGACCGGCTTCGATCGCAATGCCTTTTACGGACGTCTGTTTTTTGCCGGGGTCACACGGCAAAAAACAATCTGGGTCTGTCATCCGTGTTAATCCTCTTTAATCTGTGGCTCGCCTTTTTGTCGGCGGCTGTTTGGTCGCCGCGGCGACCTGTCTCCACTGCGTTACGTTTCGCTCCGCTCGGCTGTGGCCCCTCCGCCGCCGGTTGCGCGGCAAAGTTTCCTGACCAGACCGCCCAAAGGTTTCAGACTTTGATCGCAGGGTGGATCGCGATGTCTCTCCGAGCTGTAGGCTCTACGAGCCGGAAGCTCATCGCGATTTCCGGACTGAAAAATCGCGCTCGGAGAGCGCGATCCACCTGTTCGCGCCGCCCGCACCATGCCGTGGGTCAAACATCGCTGAAGTCCATAAGCTTCGGGCGATTGGTATAATCCTCTGGTCCCCAAGTCGTTTCACGTAATCCGTGCTTCCACGGTCCCTCGGGTGCGCCCCCTTTTGCTTGCACCGATCGCGACAAGGCCGATGATTAACTCTTCTGTCCATGAGGTATCCCCAACCGACCTTGTTGGTAATCGTGGCCGCTTGTTCCCTGATGGGGGTTGCCGGAGCTTCGGCCAACACTTCGTTCGAGGACCAGGCGCTGCGTTTGCGTGAGAGCGTGCTGCTCCGGGTCGAACCGCGTCTGCCCCGCCCGGCGGCAAAAGCCACCGTCCGTGCCGGCAATTCGCGCTCCTACCCCTGGAAAAACAACATCGTCACCACCGTCTTCTGGGTTGGCGAGCAGCCGACGCAAAACAACCCTGTACCTAATTGCAAAAGCTCGTGGGATGTCAACTGGGCGCACAACTTCGGCGGCTACGACAACCCCGATCCCCGCGAGCGCCGCGGCTACCTCCCGGCCCGCTTCATCCCCCGGCAAAATCCATTTTATGTGGCGTTGCCCTACAATGACGTGACCCGAACCAGCACCAAACCCGAGGCGCCCCGCGTCATTCCCTGGTTCCGCGAGTCCTTCGTCAAAGCCGGCCACACCGTGCTCAAGGGGCGCTGGGTTGTCATTCGGTCCCGCAACCGCGAGGCCTACGCCCAGTGGGAGGATTGCGGACCGTTCCGCACCGACCATTGGCAATATGTTTTCGGCAATGCCCGCCCGCTGCCCAACCTGAACCAGGCCGCCGGGCTCGATGTTTCGCCGGCCGTGCGCGATTACATCGGGATGCGTGGCGGGAAAGATGTGGCCAGTTGGCGCTTCGTCGAGTTCCGCGATGTCCCCCCCGGTCCGTGGGCCAAATACGGCGATAACAACACCTTTGTGCAGCAACGCCGCCGGGGCGATGTGCGGTTCGCCGAGTCGGAAAAACGTTCCAGCCAACCCACCCGAGGCAACTGATCAAACCGGCTTTGGTGCTTGGCTCCGAACGGTTTGCTCGGGGCAAAAGGGATGTTGCCATGGCTGGGTCGATCGGGTAAAAACCTACCTTTGGCGCAAATTTGATGAAGATCATCAGTATCAGCGGGGAAGATGTTCTCTCCCCCTTGGATAGCCCTACTTGGAAACCGGAGCACGACCTCTTCGCCAAGTGTGAGGCCTACGACGAACCCGAGCGGGCCCGCGCGCTTGGCATCTATCCCTTTTTCCGCCCGATCGAGGAAATGGACGGCGCCGAGGTCCTCTGCGAGGGCAAGCGCGTTCTCATGGTCGGGTCGAACAATTATCTCGGTCTGGCCAATGATTCCCGCGTGGTCGATGCCGCCGTGCAGGCCACCCGCAAATACGGCCTCGGTTGCACCGGATCGCGCTTCCTCAGCGGCAACCTCATCATCCACGAGCAACTCGAAGAAGCCCTCGCCGACTACATCGGTAAAGATGCCGCTTTGCTCTTTTCCACCGGCTACTTCGCCAACCAAGGCGCCCTGACCTGCCTGTTCGAGGACGGCGACTACATCCTCTGCGACAAGGAAAACCACGCCAGCCTCATCGACGGTTGCCGGATGTCGGCGGCCAAAATCATCCCCTTCGCCCACAATTCTCCCGAATCTCTCCGCCGCCGCCTGACCCGTCTGCCGCGCGAAGCCGGCAAGATGGTCGTCATCGACGGCGTCTTCAGCATGTCGGGTGATATCGCCCGCCTTCCCGAGTTGATGGATGTGGCCGGCGAATTCGGTGCGAAATTCTACGTCGACGAAGCCCACGCCCTCGGCGTCATGGGGCCCGACGGCAAGGGCAGTGCCCTCGGCCTCGGCGTGGCCGACCGGGCCGACCTCATGATGGGCACCTTCTCCAAATCGCTCGGCTGCATGGGTGGATTCCTCGCCGGCGACGAGGACGTCATCAAATACGTCCGCCACAAAGCCCGTTGCTTCATTTTCACTGCATCGCCCACTCCCGCCGTGGCCGGCGGCGTGCTCAAAGCGCTCGAGATCATGCAGCAGGAGCAATGGCGCATCGTGAAGCTGTGGGAAAATACCCGCCGCATGCACCGCGGTTTCCGTGAAATGGGCTTCCACATCGGCACGACCGAGACACCGATCGTTCCCATCCTCATCGGCGACGAACAAAAAGCCTTCTTCTTCGCCCAGCGACTTTTCGACAGCGGCATCTTTGCCACCCCGGCCATCTATCCGGCGGTGCGCCGCGGTCAGGCCATCATCCGCACCAGCTACATGGCCACGCATGCGCCGGAGCAACTCGACTACGTGCTCGAGACCTTCGAGCGCATCGCCCGCGAACTCCGCATCTTTGAAGACGATGTCTACCAGCGCGCCGCAGGGGAAATCCCCCAAAGGCATCACGATAGTTCCCTGCCGCACCCGGTCCGAACTGTGGCGGTTTGAGAACTGCGCCGAGGACGTCCTAGGTAGCTTCCCGCAATTCGTCCCGCCCATCCCGGGAAGTATTGTCGACACCTTCGCTCCGCGCTCGCCCTTCCTCGCCACCGGCGGCGAACTCGCACCCTTCCTCGCCCTGCGCGACGGCCGCCCCGTCGGACGCATCGCCGCGATCCGCAACCCGCTGCACAACGAATACCACCGCGACCGCACCGGGTTCTTCGGATTTTTCGATTTTGCCGACGATGACGTGGCCGACGCGCTCTTCGCCGCCGCTTGCGCCTGGCTGCGGGAGCGCGGACTCACCTCCGTGCGCGGACCCTACTCGCCGAGCATCAATGACACCTGCGGCCTGCTCAGCGAAGGTTTCGAGGATCCGCCGTGCGTTTTCATGCCGTGGAATCCGCCGCGCTACGTCGCGACTTACGAACGGCTCGGTTTGTCCGAGGTGCGGCGGCTTTGCGCGTTCGACATGGATATGACCGCGCCTGCCAGTCCCTTCATGGTGAGACTTTCCGACCATGCGAGGGAGAAAAGCGGACTCACCACCCGCCCCTTCGATCTGCGCGAACCGGAGAGGGAGCTGCGCATCCTGCAGCGTCTTTACAACGTCACCCTCGACCGCAACTGGGGCTATGTCCCGGTTACGTGGGAGGAATTGGAGCACTCCGCCGCCGGCCTGCGCACCATCGCCGACGCAAACATGCTCTTCTTCGTCATGCACGAAGGACGCGAGGTCGGTTATTCCATCTCGCTGCCCGACATCAACGAATTCCTCCGCCGCTCGCTGTCCTGGCCGCGCGGTTTTCTCCGTCTGCTCCCCATGCTGTGGATGATCAAAACCAGCCGTCCGCGCCGTGCCCGGCACCTTATCCTCGGCATCGAACCCGAATTCCGCCGCCGCCGAGGCATCGCGCCATTCCTCTACCGCGAAACCTTCCACCAAGTCGGCGTCCACTACCCCGTTTCCGAGGTGTCGTGGATCGAGGCGAACAACGAACAAATCGTGCGCAGTATCGAAATCCTCGGCGGCCGCCGCTCGAAAGATTACACCATCTGGGAGAAATCTCTTTGACCATGCGCATCCTCGTCACCGGCGCCACCGGATTCATCGGCCGCACTCTCGTCCTGCGTGCCCTGCGCGACGAACGCGTCACCGAAGTCATCGTGCCCGTTCGTTCCCCGGACAAACTCCGCGAACAACTCGCCCGCGAAAGCGCGACCGGCACGCGCAAGCTGCGTGTGATCAAAGCCGCCGCCCCCGCGTGGGAACTCGGAGACATCGGCCCCGTCGACCGCGTCGTGCATTGTGCCGGCGTTCTTTTCGGCCGCACCCGCGAGGAATACTTCCGCGTCAATGTCGACGGGACCCTCGATCTTCTGCGGCAACTTTCCGGCTCGCCGCGCACCATCGTGCTTTCCTCCCAGTCGGCCGGCGGACCGACCCCCGCCGGACACCACGTCAAAACTCTCGAGCATCCCGACCGTCCGCTCTCCTGGTATGGTGAATCAAAACTCCACATGGAGCGCGCCGTCCGTGAAGCCGGCCACCGCGGCATCTTTTTCCTGCGCGCGCCCATGGTCCTCGGTCCGGGCGACCAAGCCACGCTCCCGCTCTTCCGCATGGTGCGCGGGAAAATTTGGACCAAGCCCGGACGCGAATTGAAACATTTCAGCTGGGTCTCTTCCGACGACTTGGCCGACGCCATCGACGCATGGTTCGAGCGCGGATCGGACGATCTGCCGGTGGCTCACGTCACTTCGCCCGGAACGATCACCGATGCCGACCTCATGCTCACCGCCGGCAAAGTGAGCGGAAAGAAAGGCGCTCTGCTGCCCGTTCCGCAAATGCTGCTCAAGCCCGTCGCCTTCGCTTCGAAATTCATTCCCGCCATCGGCGAAAAAGTTCCGTCGCTCACCGCCGACCGCGCCCGCGAAATCTGGCCGAACCGCTGGGTCATCGACCCCGATCCCTTCCACGCCGCCACCGGTTGGCGCGGCCAAGCGACGCTCGAAGACACGCTGGCCCGCACCCTCGCGTGGTTCCGACGCGAAGGCTTGGTCTAAAATTTGGAGTGCGGCGGCTTGCCGCCGCTTTCAATCATCGCCGCAGCCAGAAGCAAACAAAGCCCCGTCAAGCCGGCGCACTCCAGAACGCAACGCATCTATGGTGGATCGCGCTCTCCGAGCGCGATAATCTCTTCCAGTTATGCAGCGTCGCCAGCCTGTCCGCGGGCCGCGGCTGCGTTGCTCGCCGGTGGGGCGGCTCTGGGTTGCTGCGAAAATGTCGCACTTTTTTTGCTTGGCAGCGCGTGAGGGGGGGGAGGATAAAAACCCCTCTTCGCCAACCCGCACCATGAATAAACAAGCCCGCTCCCGCAAATTCACTGCCAAGCAATCCGCCCGCCTCGGTGCTTACCTCGCCGCCGGTCTTGGTGCCGCCGCCACCACCACGTCAACGGCCGATGCAGCCATCGTGAACATCAACATCGGGCCGAGTGGCTTCGATATCGGCGGAGTCAACGCCGGAATCCTTCCGGGCGATTTTGAACTCCGTAATGAGTTTCCGGCCCCAGGGCTGGGAGGCTTTATCATGGGCTACCAAACGAGCCTGGGTAATCCATTCACATGGACCGGAATAGTTGCTGGGTTTGGTTCTTATTTTGCGACTGACTCGGCTGCTAACGCTACTCCTACGAATTTCGCGTTGAACGACGCCATCGATGGAAGTTCTTACTTCAGTAGCGGCTATACTACCAACCAATTCGCCTCCGTCTTCAAAGTGGAAGGCCTTTTTTCGGGCACCTCCCCCAACTTCGGCCCCGGCAGCTACATGGGTTTCAAGACGGCGAACAATAGTTTCGGCTGGTTGGAGGTGACTTGGGACGGCGCCGAGTTTGAAATCCTCTCCGGCGCCTATGAGACCGATCCGGGCGTGGCCATTTTGGCCGGTCAAGGAGCCGCCGTTCCCGAGCCGGGCACCTGGGCTGCAGCAGCCTTGCTCGCCGGCGGTGCCGCCTTCGCCCGCTGGCGCAAGCGCCGCGACGAAGCGCAAAAAGAAGCGGCCTGATCGTGGAGTTGTAGCGGCGGTCTATGACCGTCGGTGCTTTACTCCCGAAGGTTCCGACGGTCAT
>CAJBKE010000007.1 GCA_903953565.1 uncultured Verrucomicrobiota bacterium
ATCTGATCCAGAGTGCAATTTCCTGGCCAACGGTTATCGGTTGCCGACGGAGGCGGAGTGGGAGAAGGCGGCGCGGGGAGGGCTGCGCGGGAAGCGGTTTCCGTGGGGGGACACGATCACGCACAGCGAGGCGAACTACGAGTCCTCAAGTTACAGCTACGACGTGAGTCCGACCAGCGGGTATCACCCGACCTACGCGACGGGGAGCTTTCCGTATTCCTCGCCCGTTGGGTCGTTCCCACCGAACGCATATGGTCTCTATGACGTGGCAGGGAACATGGATGAGTGGTGCTGGGATTCCTATTCATTGAGTTACTATGCGACTTCTCCCGAGCTTAACCCGACGGGGCCTGCTTTGGGCGACGACCGGGGCCGGGTGCGCCGGGGCGGCAGTTGGACCAGCAGCGCCAGGTATGCCCGCGCGGCCGACCGCGACGTCCTCAATCCCGGCATCGACTACGACTATCTGGGGTTCCGTTGTGTCCGCACTTCAGTCCCGTGAGAGCAGCCGAGCGGAGCGCCGCTGCGACCAACAGACCAAGAGACTAAGAGACGAAGTCCGTCGCGGCGACTAAACTGCCAAAAGGCAAACGAGTGGCGAGAGCGGAGCATCTTCCGATCTCGCTAAAGCCCAGTCCGGCGCACGCAGATCATTGGTGGCCTGTCTCTTCCTCATCCTGCTCGATGAGTGTCGCGAGATCGATGCCGGCTTTGCGGGCCATCCGTTCGAGGCGGATGAAGATTTGTGCGGTGATGAATGCGTCGCCCGAGGCGGTGTGGCGGTCGTGCGGCTCGACGTCGAACAGCGCGCCGAGGTTGTCGAGGTCGAACCCGCGGATTTCGCGTCCTTCAAACGCTCCGCGTTCCTCGAGGGCGAGCGCGATTCGCATGGTGTCGAGCGCCGGGTTCGGGAGATCGCGGCCGAGTCGCCGCGCGGCATGGGCCACGATCTTCTGGTCGAAGCCCACATGGTGGCCGACGAGCACCGCATCGCCCACGTAATCGAGGAACTTGTTCACCGCTTGCTCCTCGGTTTCCCCGGTGGCCGCTTCGGCCTGGGTTATGCCGTGGACGAGGACTGCGGAGGTCATGCGCCAGTCGCTCAGGATGGCGTCGAATTCATCGTCGAGACAGATTTCGCCGCAACGAACCGCCACTGCGCCGATGGTCAGGATGCCGTCCTTGGCCGGATCGAGGCCGGTCGTCTCGCAGTCGAAGACCACGTAACGCGGATCAGCCTTTGAATCCATAATGGTTCGCGGTGAAGGCGATGAGCGCGCCGATGTCGCGGAAAGCCGACTTCAGTTGCACCTGCTCCGTGCGGCTGAGCGCGGCGGGCCGGAGTTCGTATCCATCGTCCCCGTCGCGCAGTCCCTGCACCGCGCGGAAATATTGCGCGACGCGGAAAGCGCGTGCGCCCTGCGCGAAGACATCGGCACCCTGCGGAAAACGCTGCGCCGCCGCGGCCAGACGTTCGAGCGTTCCTGTCGTGCGCAGGTCGCCGCCGTCGAGATGGAAAACCCGTGCCACATCGCTCACCGGCCCGAGCGCATGGTCCCGCAGATCGATCGTTTCGCGGGCCAGTCCGTCTGCTTCCACTGCATAGCCTTCGTAAATGGTGACCGGCGGCAGGTTGCCGAGCGCGTCATTGGCCAGCAGGCGGATGAAATTGGGCCCCGCTGCCATCTCCTCACGCAGCGCGGTGAAAACTGTTTCGAGCAAGGCCGGATCACCCGCGACGACCGAGAGATCGAAGAAAGCCATCTGCTTCCAGATTTCGCCGCCCATCGGATCGCGGACGAGGGAACGGAAAAATTCGCTCCACTCGCCGACCGTGAGGCAGCGGGCGCCGGGCTCCTGCGGATCTGGGGTGGGTGCTGCAGGAAATCCCGCTGCGGCGAGAAATTCGTCGATGTGGCCGAGCAACTCTTTCGTCCAGGCGCGTGTTTTTTCATCGTCCGCCGCCAGGCCCGCGACGGCCATGCTGGTTGCGGTGAGCGTTTCCCCGCGTCCGGCTTGGCCGGTCAGCGCCAACGCGAAGGACCCGGGTGCCGGCCCCGCTTTTTCGCGCGCCCAAGATTCCGCGCGGTGGAACATGGCGCGCCGCGCCTCGGCCGCCAAACGCGTGCACCACGGGACATCGTCCGCCGAATGCAAATCGCCTGCGAGCAGAAGATCCAACTCCTGGCCCATGGCCCGCAACGATGAAGGCGAGTCGGCCCGGCGGATCTCCTGCACAAGGGCCAGCGGATCGCGCCCCTGCGCCAACGAGACCGACTTTTCCGAAATCATCCCCAACGCCCGGCTCTGCGGCGTGCCATCCTCGGTCACGCAAAGATGCCGGATGCCATGACGAATCATCTCGAGCAGCGCGTCCTGCGGTGTGCATTGCGGCGGCACGGTGATGACCGGACGGCGCATGATGTCACCCACCGCGGCCTCGATCGCCACGCGGCCCGTGGCGATTTCATTGCGCAGATCGGTTTCGGTCAGCACGCCCGCCGGTTTTCCGTCGTCCTCGACCGCGAGAAAAACCGCACTGTCCGCCGCGGACATCGCCTCCG
The DNA here is from genome assembly GCA_903953565.1 of uncultured Verrucomicrobiota bacterium. Taxonomy (GTDB): domain Bacteria; phylum Verrucomicrobiota; class Verrucomicrobiia; order Chthoniobacterales; family JACTMZ01; genus JACTMZ01. The sequence continues at coordinate 2,565 of CAJBKE010000007.1, forward strand.
CCGCCTCGCGCACGGTCAGTGCGGCCGCCCCGGAAACGAGACCCTTTTTGAGCCGCGCGAGATGTTCTTCCGTTCCGCCGCGCCAACCGGATGGACCGTGGCGGTGCGCAGTGCCTGTCTCCACTTCTTCGGTGGCGAAATAAACTTTGAGAAAACGGCTGACCCGCGGCGATTCCGCACAGAGCCGGGTGAAGACGGAAGCGTCGAGCGCATAGAGGATCGAATCTTCATCGACCAGCGCCGCGTCGGTGTGTGTGGCCTCGCCGAGCACGGCCCCTGCGCCGACGAAATCGCCCGGACCGCGCAGGTCGGAGAGTTTCTGTTCCTCGCCTCGCACCAGACGCACCGACCCCTTGTTGATGACGTAAAAATACCGTCCGTGCGTCGTGCCCTGGTCGAAAAGAATTTCCCCCTTCTCGCAGAATTGCACACGTCCAGAACGCGCCAGTTCCAGCAAGGCTTCGTCGGCAAGGTAGCTGAACGGCGGGAAGCCTTTGAGGAAGTCCGCAACACGGAGGATGATGGCGGACGTTTTCAAACCGGCCGCCATCATTCACGCGCATCCGGCAAAACAAAGAAGAAAGCGGTTTTTCAGCCGAACATTCCGGTTCGCCCCCGATCGGAACGGCTGCAACTCCACAGTCTTCAATGAAATGCGCGACGATTCCAACTGCCATCGCCGGGGTCGGCGACGCTACAAGATTTACACGTTGAACCGAAACTCGATGGCGTCGCCGTCTTGCACGACGTGTCCGCTAATTTCCGCTGCGATGCCCGGCCTCAACCGGGAATGGCCACCATGCAGCGTGGGCTGCGTTGGAGGGTCTGCGAGGGGCTTTCGCCGAAGAGCTCGCGGTAGCGCACGGAGAATCTTCCGATCTCGCTGAAGCCCAGACCGACAGCAATGGCGGTGACTTTGTCTTCAACGGGGTTGGCCTGAAGCAAAGCGTGCCTCGCGCGGTTCAACGCGCAGTGCCGGAAATAAGCCTGCGGTCCCAGCCCGGTGACCGAAACAAAGGCCTTTTGCAGCGTGCGCGGACTCATGTGAAGCCGAGCCGCCAGCACATGGATACGCGGCACCATGCCGGGTGACGATTCGACCAGTTCGGTGGCGCGTCGCACGATAGCGGCAGCCGGCGGGCGGCCGTAGGACAGATCGGAGTGTTCGACGAGTGAAAGGATGGCCTCGTAAATGAGATCCTCGAAGTTTTCTTGGCGTGCTTCGACTTCCCCGGCAACGGCGTGATCGAGCATTTTTCCAAAAGTCTTGGCCACGCATGCGGCTGCATTCGGTTTGGCCGAGAGGTTCATTCCCTGTCGTCCGGGACGGAGGCCTTGCAAGATGCTTGGAGCAACGCGCGCGGCTTCCGCCATTTGCAGGAGCTTTGCATGGTTGACCGCCATGATCATTTGGCGGTAGCCGCTTTCTCCGGTGAAGTCGATCTGCTCTCCGCTCATCGCGGACGGCGTATTCGGCCCGAGAACTTTCTCCCCGGCGAAGGTTCCTTCCGTCTCCCCGAGTCTGATCCCCAAACCGAAGCGGCCGCCGAGGAGTTCACCCACGATGCGCGTGGCCCGCGGGTAGTTCTCGCGGTAGATGATCGCCCCGCTTGAGGCGATGAAGTCCAGGCGGCTTGGATAGCTGCCCGGGCACAGTTGATGGATGTCCAACGAGTAGTAACGCTTCAGCGGCGCGCTTACTTCCTCCACGGCTTGGCGGTGGATGGAACCGCTGAGGACCCGGTCAATTGACTGGCTGGTGGTGTTGTCTTCGGACATCTGGAACGACGGCAAAGTGCAGTGCCGCAAAGTGTAACATCAAACGCGGCATCGCAACCCGTCAGTATGCGATACAGCCCCGAGGGCTATGCAAAATCGGAACAAAAATTCCTTCTGAAAGAGGAGCCAGCATGTTGTTGGGCAGCTGAGCGGCGGCCGAGGACGGCCGCCCTCCAACACACCGGATCTCTGGAGGGCGTGCAGCCTGTCCGCCGGCGGCGGATCCCTGCGCGCCGTGAGCCTCAAGTTGCTTGCGCAGGAAACTACCCTTCATTCGGTGCCATCAGTGATATCCGTGGTTAAACTCTTCTGCATTGTTGCGGCTCCCGACTAACTCGAGGTGTTTA
>CAJBKE010000008.1 GCA_903953565.1 uncultured Verrucomicrobiota bacterium
ACCTTGCCCGATCATGGTGATGGTGCCCGTGCGGGTTTGCGCGTTACGCAGATCCAGCGTGGCGGTGCTCGTGGTGTTGCTGATCGTGATGGCGCCGGATCCATTCCCCAAGGTGCCGGCACCGGTCACGAAAAGAGTGCCCTCACTGACCGTGGTGCCGCCAGTGTAGGAATTGCTGCCGGCCAAGGTCAAAAAGCTGGCTCCGGTTTTGACCAAGCCCCCGCTGCCGGAAATGGTGCCATTGAACTGCCCACCAGTCGTCATCGAGGCCGTGAGGGTGTTGGCGCCGAGGGAAATCGTGCCGCCCGTGCCACCCAAATTCGCAGCAGTCAGGTTGTTGCCGCCAAGGTCAAGGGTGCCACCATTCACCGTTAGGTTTCCGGATCCCAGCGCATTGGCATTTCCCAAGGCTAGCGTGCCGAGGCTGAGCGTCGTTCCCCCGCTGTAGCTGTTGCTGGCGGCAAGGATGGCCAGACCGCTCCCGGTCTTGGTCAAACTGCCCGTGCCGAGGCTGATCGCGGCGTTGACCACGTTGGTGCCTGCGCCGTCGAAGGTGAGGTTGAAGTTTGATGCCTCGATCGCATTGCCCCCCGAGGCGACATCCAACGTGAGAGTCGATCCGCTGGCCGAACCTATCGTGGCATTGGTCGCCAAAGTGACCTTGCCCTGCCAAGTATTGCTGCCCGCCGCGTTGCGCAAGGCCCCGCCTGAACTCACGCCATCGCCGCTGATGGTCAGCGCTTCGTTGCCCACAGCGAACCCGCTATTGGTCGCCGTCAGGCGCAACTGCGCGCCACTGGCCACAGTTGTCCCGGCTGCCGTGCTCCCCAGCGCATTGCCGTCGGCGATGGTCAACGTTCCCGCGTTAACCACCGTTGTTCCGCTGTAGCTGTTGCTCGCACCGAGGGCAAGAGTGCCCGAGTCGCTTTTGGTCAAACCGGTCGTGCCGGCCAGGGAACTGCCCACGTTGGCTGTCCGGCTGGCCGCCACCGACCAAGTGGTGTTGGTCATGGTGATCGAGCCGCCACTGAACGTGTAGTTCGTTCCGCCCACCTGCACGTTGCCCACGACTACGTTCCCGCCCACGGTCACATTGGTCCCCGCCGATGCGTTGGTGAACTGCGCCACTACCGGCTTGGCATTGTTATAGGTCGTCGCGGTGTTATCAAACTGGTCCGTCCATCCGCTCCCGCCATTGGTCCACACACCGGAAACACCGCCGTTCCACAAATACGTCGTGGCCGTGTCGGTAATGGAGACGCCGCTTATGCCGGCGGCATTAAGCGAATTCCAAAAGGCAATATAAAGGGAGGTTCCGGGACCCACGCCCCGGGCCGTGTACGAAACCGTGGACGCACTGGTGATAGGGCCGGAATCGTAGGAGCCGAGCGGCGAGGCGTAGGGAGCCAAGGCAAGATCGTAAATCCCTGAACCCAAGCCGGAAGTATAGGGGCCTAGAGTGGTTTGGGTGAAGGTCAGTATAATGTCGGATGTGATATCCACAGTTCCCACGTTCTGACGCAGAGGAGTGAAGGAAGGGCTGGATGGACCCAGGGCTTGAAGATTCGCAAAGTAGGTTCCTCCAGAATCGAGCACTGAGTATGGGCTAGAGGGGGCCGCGGTCGTCCATCCCGCCGGAACATCGCCATACCAACCGCCACCCGTAACGGAATTGCTACTTAAGTCTGTGAACGAGCCGTTTGTTACACCGAGCGTGCCGGCGCGTGCTTGGAAAGCACAAGCCGCCGCGAAGCCGATTGCGACAAGAAAGGAAGGAAAACGGACGTGTTTTTTGTTCATGGCAAGGGGGGTAAGCCTAAATAGCTATACCCTCGCCTCTGCCCGGTGCTCCGAGAATTCTGCCAAAACAGAGCATTTTCCTGCCAAGAACAAGATGCCGAGGAGAATGCTTGGTCGTCAGTCGGGTGTATTGATGGCAGGTGGGGCAGGATCAATCTCCGTGGTTTTCCAAGCGTCCAGGTTTCCGGACGGCATCAAATGTCCGTGGGAGAGTAGCGGAGGTAAGTGGAAAATGCCTCACGAACGGCATCAGCGACATGGCCGAACGTCATACTCACATGGTGCCGGTAGCCCGTGCGTCCGATGATGTTGAGTTTTTTCTGAAGTTCGGGAATGTGTGCGACTCCTGCGCAACCGAAGAAGCCCTCGGCAATCGGATCCGCGGTCATCTCGCCCTCGCCCAGGTAGTAGTGAAATATCCCGTTTTCGGTTTTTGAGCTCGCGTAGGTCATCGGAGAAGCGGCGATGCGTCCCACATTCGGTCCCCATCCACATCCGGCGCCAAGCGCCTTGGCAAACATCGGATGATCGATCACCTCGCCTTTTGCCGTCATCAGATCCTGCGGGACGGGCCCGCAGTGGAAGAGGATGCACTTGTCGGGGTCGTCGCCGTAGTTGTTATTCCAGTCGAGGCAGGTCGCCGGGGTTTCCGCGGCGAGACGCAGGGCATACATGGTGATGGCATTGCACATATCAACCTCGCAGGCCGCCGGGATGCCGCGGTTGTTCAGTTCACTCATCAAGAGACACGGCGCGATTTTCAGCTCTTTTTCCATTTCGAGCCAGCAGCGGAAGGAAATCGCGTCCATCCGATATTCCGCGATGATGTCGTCGAGCACCACGGAGAGCCTGGCCATGGTATCCTGGGCCGGCGCCGGAACATTGGAACAATTTGCATACTGGGGCAAAAACTGACTGCGGGCCTTAAACTCCTCACGCGAAGTGTCAAAGGATTTGACCCGCAGAAAAACCTCGGAGAGGTCGAGCGTCTCGGTCGTGATCCCGTAGCGCTGGAGCGTGAGTTCGTCGAAGCGGACGGTCTTGAAGGCGGTCGTTCTCGCACCAATCGCGCCGACGGTCATGCGCTTCATTTTTCCCACCACCCGGCAGACGCCCGCGAACTTTTCGAGCTGGGTTTTGAACGTCTCGCTGGCCGGATGCGCGGTGTGTGGAGGAAACACCGTGTAGGACAGTCCATACTGGTAAAAGACATCCATGATGGAGAATTTTCCGCAGAAGGCATCACGCCGTTCCTTGAAGCCCATCTTGTCGAGCTCGTCGGGATAGGCCTGGATCAAGATGGGCACGCCGCAATCAAGCAGCGCTGTAACCGCTCCCGTCTCATCGCCGAAATTCGGCAGACAGAGGATGACCCCGTCGTATTTCCCCTTGTTCTGCTCAAGAAAACGCGCATAGACGCGGCCCTCATCGGGAGTCTCCACCGCCCCAAATCGGGTTGCGGATTCCTCGAGCAAAAGTGCGTTATAGCCGAGCGCTTCAACTTGGGCCTTGAGTTCCTGACGGGCACCAGCGATGAGCGTTTCCGGGAAGAATCCCCGGTTTCCAAAATAGAGGGCGAAGGTGAGTGGTTGTTTTGTCATAGTATGAGGTGTTGGTGGAGGTTGCTGGAGATGTCGCTGCGAATAAGGTCGTTTTTTTGGCTGGGGAGAGCGGTTCGTCCTCCAACACGGCCAGCCACGCGGGAGGCCAGGAGCGAGCCGAATTCCATGCGCAGCGCCAGGCTCCATCCTTCGAGCACACCCACAATGTATCCGGCATGGAAAGCGTCGCCGCATCCGGTCGTATCCACCGCATCCACGACGAAGGCCGGCTGGTGAATGATCCCGCCCGCTTCGCGGTCGAGCGCCCAGCTTCCTTGAATACCGTCGGTCACCAGCACTTGGCCGGGACAAAGATCGCCCAAGGCGCGGAGCACATCGCCGGGCTCGCTCATTCCTGTCAGCCGCCTCGCCGCCGCCAGCGGAAGAATCGGATCGGTTCCCATGCCCAAAAGTTTTTTCAGCCGGTCTTGGTCTCCCGACTCAAAATCGAGAATGCTGCGGCACGGGGTTCCCGCCGCCGCTTCCAGCGCAGCCTCCGTGGCATCAAGGTCGTAGCTGTCCACCAGAATGGCCTTGGCCCGCGCGATCTCCGCTCGAGGAATGTCCGATGTTTGGAGATACCCGTAATTGTCCATCTGGATAAACACCGTCCGCGCCGCCGTGCGCGGATCAATCTCGACGAGGGCGATGGCCGGGCGGGATGTCTCGTCACGAACGATCAGGGCCGTGTCCACTCCATTACTGCGGAACTCCTCCAGGCAAATCGCGCTGAGCGTGTTGCTGCCAAGACGCGCGACCATGCCCACCCGGTATCCGAGACGTGCCACGCCGCAGCATCCGGACCCGACCGGCGCTCCGCCCTGAATCACCAGATCCTCCACGAACTGCTTGTCGTCCTGCACCACCGATTCCGGCAGACGAACGAGCACGTCCACCGCATTGAGGCCGACTGCAATCAAGTCGTACGACATGCACGAATGAGACAATTGACCCAACGATAGGTCAATGGTTAATTTCCAGCTGCCACGAAAAACATTCAAGCCCCCGTGCCACTATTCCTACGAGCAAACAAAGACCGGCGCCACGGAGATGCGCCGCGGACTGGGAGTCTCGCCGCGCAGGAGTTTGCTCAGGAGGCCAGCCGCTTTTTCGGCGATGAAGGCCGGACGCAGATCCACGAATGGCAGGCGCGAGGGCATGGCCTGCACGAGCGGCGTGCCGTCAAAGCCGATCACCGGCCCCCTTTGCTCCCCGGCGGTGAGGAACCAGGCCAAGGCGCAGACGTCATTGTATCCGATCACGGCGGTTTTCTTTTTCATGCTGGGGAGGGCGCGGGCCACCCCGGCGACGGCAGCTTGAAAATCCCAACTCTCGCCTTCGAAATAAAACAACGACGGTTCTGGAAAGCCGCGGCTGCGGCAGACGTCGAGAAGCAGATCGGGCCGCGCTTTGGGAAGGCCGGACATGCGCGCATAAGCGGGGGCGAAGTAGGCAATCCGGCCGACTCCCCGAGCGATCAGATGGTCCACCGCCAAGGCAAGGCCGTCCTTGATGTTGATCGTCACGGCCGCCTCGCCCGGGGGGGCGTAGCCAAGGAAAACGCGAGGGCACCCGGGCTTGACGGAGAGGTCGGCGCTGCGGCTCCCCCGCACTTCCGACCAGATAAGAAGCCCGTCCACCGCCCGCTCCAAGAGGGTTTGCTCCAAACGGTGTTCGTCGTCTGCATTGTCCGCTCCGTGGCAGGTAAGAATAAGTTCGTAGCCCAGCAGACGAAGGCGTTTTTCCAGCTCCAGCGACAGCAGGGCAAAAAATGGGTTTTGCAGATTGCCAGCCACCAACCCCACCGTGTGGCTCTTGCGAATGCGCAGGCTTCCGGCTGCCCGGTTGCGCACATATCCCAAACGACGCGCCGCTTCTTTGACGCGCAGGCGGGTCTCCGGGCCGAATCGGGAATTTCGCGAGGCATCATTAAGGACGCTGGAAGCGGTTGTGGGATGCACATTGGCCTCCCTCGCTACATCTTTCAGATTAGGCACTCCAACCCGACTACTCACTGCGGTCCAATAACTCAACCTACGAATCATGAAAGTCATTAGAGAAAGAAACGAAGTCCTGAAACGCTTGGAGGAGGCGGGAGCCGCGGGAATCCCCATCCTGTGCCCCAACGCGGAAACCCCGGATGAGATGGAAGGTATTTTGCTTGGTGCACAGCGTCACGCTGTGGGGTGGAAAATTCCCCGCATCGCCGTCGGCATAGGAGTCACTGCCTCATATCCCGACCATCCGCAGCTCGGCCGCCTTGCCATGGGCGATGGACGGGACGCATGCGTGCTGGACCATGCCGCTCGGACATGGATGGGCTGGCTGGAGGTGTATTCCGATCGGGAAGGGTTTTTCGACCGGGTCGAAGTGATTCCTTTTCTCGATCATGGATGGGCGCCGCTGGCGGCCGATCTTGAGCTGATGAATGCCTCATGGTTCCAGGAGGCCATGGGCATCATCATGTTTGATGCGAGCCTCCATGATTTTGATGAGAACGCCCGGTTGACCAAGGAATATGTATCGAGAGCCGGAGGGAACGTTGTGGTGGAAGCCTGCCCGGACAAGGTTTTCGAGCTGGCTGAAATCAAACGAAAAAATCTGGGTGAAGCGGACTTGCTCTCGGATCCCCGGCGGGTCGGTCAGTTCGTCGAACGGACAGGCGTTGATCTCGTCGTTCCCAACCTCGGGACCGAACACCGCACGGCATCGGATGTCCCGCTCGAATATCGCCGAGACATCGCCAGAGAAGTTTCAAAGCTGGTCGGACCGATCCAGGCTCTCCACGGCACAAGCAGTTTGGGCGACCGCCTGGAAACCGTTGGCAGCGACGGCGTGTGCAAAGTGAATTTTTATACGGCGATGGCTCGCAGTGCCAGCATGCAGGTGAAAGCCGCATGGGATCAGGTTCCCGCCGGCCAGCCCCTGCCGATTTCTCTGGCTTGTGGCAGCTCGGTCCATGCTTCACGGCGCGGAATCTTTGCCGCGAAGACACAATCGATGCTGGAATTGCTGGGGGCCACACGGTGATCACCATGCACATGTCCTTCATCATCACCTGCGGTAACCTCTGGGGGCCTCGCCTTCCGATGAATCGCGGGGCGTTTCAGCCGCGCCCCTGACCGCAGCCTGGGCGGATATTCTGACTCTCATCCTCCCCACCATCGTGATCGGCTGGCGCAACTGCCGCGGCGACCGGCTGCTGAGGGAGGCGGTGCAAGGTGGTGTCTGCGCTATTGGTGTGCTGCTTGTCTGTTGGGAAAAACGAGCTGGAAATTGGCGGAGAACTTACAGGCATCATTCGCCGGGTTGCTTGCCCCTGGGTCACCTATGTGATCTCTTTTATATTGTTGTCGGCGGATATGCCATCGTTTGCATAGGCGGTGGGGGCCAGCACTCGTTCGTGAGCTTCTCGCGCGCCTCCCTCGCAATATCTCCAAGGGTCACGTTCATCGGGGTGCTATATCAATTCTCCTCCGCAAGCGTGCCGCGGCGTTTTTCCAGCTCTTTGCGGATCGTGAGCGCACGGGCTTCGGTGATCGGATAGAAGCACGTGAGGAGGATCGCCCCGGCGATGGCCACGGTGGGGAGCCCGAGATCAAGCACGCGCATCAGAAAGATTGTCCGCTCCGGTTGGGTGGCGCCGAGCGCGATGTCAAAGCCCGTGGCGTTGAGGATGAATCCCGAGAGAGTGAAAGCGAGCGTGGTGCCGAGCTTCATGATCCAGGCGTAGATCGCCCCGAGCGTTGCCTCCTTGCGCATGCCTGTCTCCAGTTCCAGAAGGTCGCAGACATCGGCCATCATGGAGGAGGTGAGTGTCCAAAGTGCGCAGAAGCCGAGTGCAAGGAACAGCGAAGGGATCAAAAAGAGATACGGGTGCGTGGGCGAATAGCACACCCACTTGAGCAGGCAGCCGACCACCGAGCAGGCTAGGAAAAGCACCAGCGCCGGCTTCTTGCCGAGGCGCACTCCCGCCGCGCCGACGATGAACACAAAAGCCAGGCTGCCTGCCTGCCAAGCCGTGCCCCCCCAGCCAAGCAGGATGGATGCTGGTTTTTCCGCGCCACCATAAATATGATAAATGGCAATGTAGGGGGTCAGGCTCGAGGTGCTGAAAACGCCCACGCACATAAGGAAGACGACGATGGAAAGGATGAGGAATGGCCGGTTTTTCAGCGTGCGGCCGACCTGGTGCATGACGGTGGGGGGCTTCTCCCGTTCCGTCTTCGACACCACTCGCTCATGGCATTTGAAGGCGGAGACCAGGGCGAGCGCGGTAATGCAGATGCCCATGACAATTCCGACCCATTTGGCCCCTTGAAGCGTGTCAGCAAACACCGACATTTGCGTCGCGGCATAGAGCCAGGGGATGCTGAGCAGCGCAACCGAGCACCAGAAGGAGTTGAACGCCATCAGCCGGGTGCGCTCGTCGTAGTCCGGCGTGAGGGAAAACCCCAACGCGCTCCAGGGAATGCCGAAGAGACTCGCGAACAGGAAGAAAATGATCGATATGAGGAAGAACCACCAAAAGTAGGCGTTACCGGACCAGCCGTGGGGCATCATCCACATCAGCGCAAAGGTCAGCCCGGCCCCGATGCCCCCCACAACCATGAACGGCTTCCGGCGGCCGTAGCGGGATTGGAAGTTGTCGGAGATGCCACCGATGACCGGATCGGCGAAGGCATCTAGGAACCGCGGGATGGCGAGCGCCATCCCAACCATGGCGGGATTCACTCCGAGAGCCAAGGTGAGCACGAACTGCGCGAGGTTTCCCACGCTGTTGATCATCAGGTTGTAGGCCATGCCGCCGCTGGCATAGCCGAACTTGATACCAAGGGGCACCCGGTCGGCCGCGGCGGTGACATGCGCGCTGCCTTGGTGCTGCGGTTCCCCCGGTTGGATCATGGCAGGGGAAGCCCTAACAGAGCGGTGAAGCTGGCCGCAGCTCCTCACGTTTCATGCTGGCGACGTGGCCGTCGCAGCAGGGCAGGAGCAGCGTCGCACCGCTTGCCGGAAAGCTCTTGCACGGGTTGATACCTTGAGTGAACCCCTGCGCCATCGGCGACCGCGTGGGACGCCCAGTTTTCCGCCGTGCTCCAGCTCCCGCTGTCCGGGCGCTGCTCCACTCGCCGACGGCCGCAGATACCCAATGCGGGGCCACGCAAAGGATGATGGCCGCGAGCCCGGCCAGCTGGGGCATGGAGCGGAAACAAGTGGAAGCAGATGCTTGAAAGGGGGAGCTCGGAAGCATGAGGCATGATGCAAAAACTCGGCAGGAGAATCTTGCAGAATCCGGATTATTTATTGAAAAATCCGAGCATCCGGAAAGGAAACGAGAAGGCAACGGATCGGCGAGGTGTCGAAAAACACGAGGGAGGTTGATAGATGTGTTCGGACGGAGCCTCACCCGGCACGGTTCGCCGGTGCCCGCGCGCGGATCAAGCGGTCTTCATGGCCTGGCGGCGTCGCGGTAGGTCTTCCGGTATTCGAGCGGGGAAGTGCCGGTGGCAGTTTTGAAGGCGTTTGAAAAATGGGCGGAATCGCTGAAGCAAAGAGTGAGGGCAATTTCGGTGAGGTTGAGTCGGCTCTGGACGAGCAGGTTGCGGGCGCGAATCATCCGGCGCTGGTGGTAGTATTCATACGGCGTGCAGCCGGCCTGATCCTTGAATGACTTCCGGTGCCCGAGCGGCGGCTTCCCGACGGCGCGCGCGCAATCGTCCTCGGAATACGGCTTCTCCTCGCGGAGGATTTTCTCCACATGCTGCGCGGTCAGATACACCTCGTGCGAAAGCCCGAACTGCGCAAAATCCGGATCGTGCGCCTGCAGCGAGCGCGCGATCATCCGCATGAGCCGGAAGATGCTGGATTTGAGGAGCAATTTCGACGGGTTCGGGCAATCCCGCTCGCGCTGAAGCTCCATGAGCTCGCGGGTGAATTCCGACCAATAGGCAGGGAGCAGCGGAAATTGCAGGGTCGGCTTGTAAAGCGGGGCACGGAAAAGCGAGGAGCTGAAGAAGAGCGGGACGACGCCGCCTTCATCGAGAAGCAGGCTCAAATCCTCCAGGAGCCATTCGGGAAGATAAAAAACATTGATCAGCACGAGCTCCTGGAAATTGGTATATCCGTGAGGATGCCCGGGCTGGATGACCATCACGTCGCCGCTCGAAATTTTGAACGTCCCCTCATTGGTCACATGGTCCGCCCGCCCTTGAAGCACGAAGCTGATCTCGTGAAAGTCGTGATCGTGTATCCCGATGTCCCGGTCCATCGGCGTGATCCAGACACGGGCCGGCCGGCTGCTGGAGAGTCCGACTTCGCTGAGGTGGTATGTGTGCGTGCTCTTGAGGCTCACGGGGGACTCTGCGCGTTTACGGCTTGCCGATCATACGGGGACAGCGGGTGTGCGTAAAGGAGAGGCAATAATTTCCCCGGTCGGACCAAAGAGCTCTTGGAGTGCCTCCAGATAGCCAAGCCCGAATTTCTCGCCCGGTTCCAGGCAACTGCCCTCCGGCCATTCGTTCCAGGCGTTGACCGTGAGGATATAGGGCTGAGGTTTCTCGGTGGCGATAAGGCGGTTGGCGATCAGGCGCGTCGCCTCCTTGAAGGCTGCGGGCGTGTTGCCGGTCATTACCGGATTCACAACATGGGCGGCGGGTTTGTCCCAGCAGGCGTCGGCGTGGGCGCGCGGCGAATTGTCCCAGTGGACGGTCGTGTTGGGAAAATAGGGCACCGGATAGCAGGTCAGCGCGTGATCAAGAAACGCGAGGTAGCGGTCGCGGCCCCAGCTGTAGTCGGAGGTAGGAAACGTGTCCTCGTTCAGCGCCCCGTGGTGGACCCACGTGTATCCGGTCAGGCTGTCGAGCGCGAGATCGCGGCAGAGCCGTGGCCAGTCGGTCGGCGTCCGGCTGCCCGGCAGGTTCGGCTCGCCCCACAGGACGGCATTGAGGTGCAGCCCCGGGTGGCCCGACGCCACCACATTCTCCCGGAAGCGGTCGAGCCCGAGCCGGGCCTGCTCGACCGAGCCAAAGCTGTCCAGAAAAACCGACATGTCATAAATCGAGAAATACGGTTTCCCCTCGATCTTCCAATAGCTCGGGTGCGCGAAATACGTTTCCACCATCCGGTCGGTGATTTTCTCCCAGGTCGCTTCATTGACTGCGCCCGGATAGAGGAGCTTGCAGGGATCGGCCGGGTTGTAGCCCTGAATGTCATACCAGTCGTGGTTCGCCCACATGATCGCGAACCGGATCCGGTCATTGTTGGCGGCCTGGAGGAATCCCCTATCCAACGCCCCCTCGAGATAGGGTCCGTCATTGTAGTAATACCAATCGAAAATAAACGCATCGAGCCCATGGTCGGCCGCCGCGTCGATCTTCCGGGCCATCACCAGTGGATCGGATTCGTCCTCGTAGCCCCAGAGCGGAGCGTTGGGCTGCAGGTGTCCGGAAAACCTCGGGCGAGCGCTGCGGACGAGATCCCACTCGGTGAAGCCCGGATACTTCGCTTTGTCCCAGCGTGGATGCGGGTGCGTGCAGGGATAGTAATACGCAGCGACGGAGATGTGGCGCGGAGGGGACGCTTTCATTTTTGCTTCAGCCAGATGACGCAGGCGCGGAATTCCCCTTCGGGTGACCAGACAAGCTTGTTACCCCGGATCGCCGGCGGCTTGCGGTTCACATGGAATGAATCGGCGATGATCCACGGGCGAGCGTTGCCTTTCGGGAGCTCGATGCCGATCGATTTCGGAAACTGGCCCGCGAAGGAATGGACAACCACGAGCGCCTGCTTCCCGCTCCCGGCGAGGCGCGTGACGGCCTGCCAGCCTGCGGGATGCCGGTAGCTCATCTGCTCCGAACCCACGCGGCGCGAAACCCCGTCCCGAATGATCGGGGCGATCCGCCGGTAGAGTTTGACCGCGCGGAGAGCCAGCGACCATTGGCTCTTGTCGAGGTGGTGGACATCCCCCGTGAGGCACATGCGGCCGAGGAAAGTCGCCGCAAGCGAATAGGCAAGCCGCTGCGGGGAGTCGGTCGTTCGCAGTGCCGCCCAGATCTGGTTTTTGCGCGCCGGGATCAAGCGCCCGACGTTGGCCGCGACAATCGGAACTTCCGGCGTTTCGTGGGCATCGGAGAACGATCCCATCGCGCCGAGGTCGAGCATCGATGGTTCGAGCCGGTGCCCGCCCGAGGCGCAGATCTCGATGACCAGCCCGGGCAACTCGCGGAGGATTTTCCGGAAGAATTCTCGGACGCCTTCGATGTGGGCGCGGAGGCCTTCGCCCGGCGATTCCGCACCATCGCAGCCGATGCCGATGGTGTCATTGTAGTCCACCTTCAGATAGCCGATGCCATTGTCGCGGATGAGGTCGATGACCTTCTTCGTCAGGTAGCGATGCACCCACGGATCGCGGAAATCCCAGAACCGCCGGCCGCCGCCCTCAATCAAAACCCCGTCGAAGTGGAGCTGGTGTCCGGTTTTCGCGTAGGCTTTCGCCATTTCGGTCACCAGCTCGAACTCGAACCAGATGCCCGGAATCAGGCCGCGTTCCCGGATGGCATCGGCCGTCGCCCGGAGGCCGCCGGGAAAAGATTTACGGTTCACGTTCCAGTCCCCGATTTTCAGGACGCTGTCGTCCGGCCCCTCCGCCCAGCCGGTATCAATCACCAGATACCGGACCCCGGTGCCGCGCAGGCGGTCGGCGATGGCCACGAGCTTGTCATGGGTCGGAGCTCCCCAATTCGTGCACCATTCGTTGAAAATGACGGGCAGATCGTCCTCGACCTTGGGCACGTCGGTCCGGTGGGCCGCCTGCAAGCGGGTGGTCGCCTCATCGAGGTTGCCGCGCACCACGGTGAGAAATGCCGACGGCGTTTCAAACGCCTGGCCCGGCGCGATGGTCTTCGACCAGTGGCCGAACTCACGGTCTGCCAGGCCCCCGGAGAAATTCACGCAATCATCCCGGCGATAAACCTCCATCTGCCACGAGCCAGCCCACGCGACTTGGGCCGCCCAGGTGACCCCGGCCTCGGTGTCTTCGATGGCGGCGACGGGGAAAAACCCGCGCACAGGAAGCGAGCCGACCTGCCCAAAGCGCTCGCATGCGACCGAGCCTCCAATCCATGAGCGCTCGATCTGCAGTTCCTCCAGGCGCCGGCTTTCGGGGCGGCCCTCGGCCGTCCAGGCGCTGCGGAACCTGTGCAGGCACAGCTTTTCCGGTGCTTCATCCGCATGAAAAGGCGAGAGGGAGCCGAGGGAAAAACTCGACAGCATCGCCAGGGTCAGCGGATTGCGGGATGAATTGATGAAGCGGGTTTTGCATTGCAAAACCTCCCCGCCCCTGGCCCATGCGAGCGAATGTTCGCACTCAAAGCCCAGGGCGCTTTTCAGCACGGTGACAATCCGGTTCCCCTCCTTGCGCTGGCTGGAAAATTGCAGGCTCTCGGTGGCGGAGCCGTTGCGCAGCGTGCGCCCCTGCGCAAACCGTCCCGGTCCAGGCACCCCAACCAGCCCGACCTGCACGAGGGAATCCAAATTCCATGCGCGCAGGGGCAACCAGCGCGCAGGCAGCGAGGCCAGGGCCGGCTCGTCCAGCAGCTCCCTCCGCGCGACAACGCGATCGGCCATCGAGCGCGGAATGATCTCCAGCCCGACGCGCTGGCTTTCGGAATCGATCAGGTAGCGGACGATCTGGTCGCCCACGGTGAAGCGGGAAAGAGTTTTTATTGGCATGGCGATTTTACTTTCGTTGGTCGTCCACCCGGAGTCCGGCTGGTTCGAATTTGACCCCCTGCCCGCCCGGCTGCAGCAGGCTTCCGAGCATGAGATCGGATGCGAAGCCAGGGTCCTGGACGCTCAGTTGGCTGATGACGACCCCGGCGCTGTTATCAACTTCCACTGCGGCGGATTTGAGCGTCTCCGCTGGTCCCGTGCGCTTGACCACGTTATTCTCGAGGATCGCGCCTTCGACGCCGCCGAGGCGGATGGCGGGGGCGGAAAGATTTTCAAACGTGTTGCCGCGGATCTTGAGGTTCCGGAATGGCCGTATCCCGAGATCCGCTGGCTGCGACCCTTGCATGCTCGCTACAAAATCGATGGTCACGTGGACCATAATGGCCGGCAGGATGCCGCCTTTGCCGACGAACTCGTTATCCGCGATGACGATGTTCCCCGGGGGCGGGCCTTCGCCATAGAGGCGCTCGCCGAAGCCGAGGTCGATGGCCCATCCCTCGTTGTTTTCAAACCGGTTCCGCTCGATGATCCCCCCCTTCGAACTCGCCAGAATCCCGCGTCCGCGGAACGAGAGAAATTTGCAGTCCCGGATCACAAACGGGCTGCCCGCTTCCGAGAGATTGTAGATCCGGTCCGCCTCGGCAAAGCTCCCTCCCGCCTTCAATCCCTCGATCGGTTTGGTGAACCGGATGCGCGTGCCACCCGGCCCGGGCTCCGAGGAGGCCACGGTCGTGCGGCCTTTTTCCGCCAGCGTTTGCGGGTCCATGACGACCAGCTCATCGCCGGGCCGCACGCTCCAGGTGTGCTGCGGCGCGATAATCTCGGACGGCGAGACGATGTTTTGCACGAGAATGGCACTGCTGTGGATGTTGATCGCGTCGTCCGACATGCCCTCGAAGGAACATCCCTCGATGAGGATCTTGCCGCGGAGGCCGCGGGCGTGAATGCCGTCCGCATTCGAAGAGAGCGGCCGACCGGGCACCACGCGCACATGGCAGTCCACAAACGCAATCTCCCCGCCGCAGAGGATGGGCAGAAACGCCAGGCCCGGCGAGGCCAGGATCGTCACGCCCTCGGCGCGCACGTTGCTGGAATTACGGAAGCAGACGCCCGCGCCGTAGGTCCGCGGTATGTGGACGTAGCGCGTGCCCGGCTTGAGTTCCTCGACGGTGCAGGGTGGCCAGAACCATTGGTTGCTTCCCAGCCGCCAACGACGGCCTTCCACCAGAGAAATCTTCGCGCCGCCTCCGATGACGTTAGGCCCGTAGCGAGTCGTCCCGTGGGCTGGATCAGGACGCACGGTTATTCCCCAGAGGGCCTTGGCGTTTTCAGGCAAGAATGCGGGATGATCGAAAGCGAGCGACCCGGCTTCGAGATCGAGGTCGAACGTGCCGCCCTGCGGGTCCACCGACGCGATCGTCCCGCTGGCATACGGCAGCGGATCGTAATCCAACTGGAGGTCTTTGATCGCAACGTCGGTGCAGCCCTCAAAGAGCACGCCAACGGCCGAGGGATGGGTGAAGACGAGCGTTGTGGTGCCGCCCTTCGCGCCCCGCAGGGTGAGATCCCGCGCCCCGCGGACAGGCAAAGAAACCAGCTCGCCGTCCACCACAGGCGCGGTATCCACACGGTATGTCCCGGCCTCGAAGACCACCTCGGACGGTTTGCCGGACGCCTGTGCCGCCGCGATGCACTTGCGGATCGCCTCGCCATCGGCCTGCGCCTCATCGGGCACGGCTCCGAAATCGCGGACAAAAAATCTCGCCTTCCCACTTGCGGACGGATGATCGCACGAAGTGAGCATCGCGGCGCAGGCAATCAATACGGACACGGCTGGAAGAGGTCGCATCGATACAGAATGCGACAGAACGCCCGAAAGATCTTGAAAATAACCGAGTGATTTTTTGTAGAATCCTCATCATCGCTGGAGAACTCCCCGCTGGGGATCAACACTCCCAGCCTCAGCAATTAGCATTTTGTTTGTGCGCGGGGGCGTAATTCATTCCTAATGCCAAGCTCGACATCGAGCTTTTCCACATGCCCGTCAACGAAGAGCGAAGCCGGCGGCGAGTGATGGACACGAAGTGCCGCAAGAAGATCGCAGAGTATTTCGGTTCATACAAAGGCCGGGCCCAGGTTGCGGCGGAAAGCATCGGCAGCAAACTTCGCGGGCAGAATCTTGGAAGCCGGGTCGAGCCGCTCGGAGAATTTCGACCAGTCGATGCGGGTCTGGACGCTTTCGGCAATCGCGCTGCCCGGCAAACACGAGGCCGCGATCAAAGAAAGCAGCAGAGACTTGGTGCAATGCGATGCCTTCATGCTGGGAATTATAACCTGCGACAGGCACCAAACTTGAAGATTCCGCACTGATTTTTGTAGAATCGCATCCGGCTCTTGCTCCCCCTGCCCTGGCGGCGGCATATGTGTTGGCGACTGCTGGAATCGGTTGCCACCGACTCCGCGCGCAACAACCTCACACCTTCAAGAACCAGACCATCCATGACCCAATCCCATTACCGTGACGGCCGCAACTCCGCGAAATTCCGCATGGAGGCCAGCGACCAGGGCGTCGTTTTCGAATACGGCCACGGACCGGGAGGCTGCGACCACCTCGGCGCGCGCGAGGCATGGGTCTTCGAGCACGAGGGGCGCTACCACATGACCTACGACGGGGCCGGCCGGCACGCCTGGCTTGTTTGTCTCGCCACCAGCACCGACCTTGTGCAGTGGGAACGACATGGCCCGATCATCGAATGCGGGAAGCCGGGCAGCCCGGACTCCGCCACCGCCTCCTACGGCACGGTCTCCAAACACGGCGGCAAGTGGCACATGTTTTATCTCGGGAGCCCGAATGTCACACCGGCACCGAATTTCATTCCGTCGTTCCCCTATCTCACGCTGAAGGCCGAGGCCGATTCGCCGCGCGGTCCATGGCGCAAGCGCTACGACATCACCCCGTGGCAGCCGCAGCCGGGGAGCTACTACCAGGATACCGCCAGCCCGGGGCGCATCATCGAGCACGGCGGCGAGTTCCTCCAGTTCTTCAGCGCCTCGGTGAAAAAGGATTTTGGCCGGGGATGCGAGATCAAGCGCACCCTGGGAATCGCCCGCACCAGGGATCTCGACGGACCCTGGACGCTCGATCCGGAGCCACTCGCGCCGCTCGATGACCAGATCGAGAATTCCGACCTCTACTACGAGCCGTCCAACGGCTACTGGTTTCTCTTCACCAACCACGTCGGCATTCTCTCCGAGGCGGATATCAACCCCGCGAACATGCCGGAAGCCATCGAGGGAAACCCCGAGGAATTCACCGATGCCATCTGGGTCTATTGGTCAAAGGACCCGAACCACTGGAATCCCGAACACAAGGCCGTCGTGCTCGACGGAAAAAACTGCACTTGGGCGAAGCGCTGTATCGGCCTGCCGGGAATCATCGTGCGCGACGGCCGCCTGGCCATTCTCTATGACGGAGCGCCCGGCGAGAGCGTGAGCCACATGCGCCGGAGCATCGGGCTGGCTTGGCTGAATCTGCCGCTCGTGCCGCCCGCCTGACCGGCACGGGCCCGTAGCACCAACGCCCGCAGAGGATCGAGAGCGCCGCCGTCCCCGACACTTTACCTTGGACAACAAGCGGCGGGGGATTCGTCGCAACGTGAGTCCGTTTCTTTCGCCGATATTCTCTCACGGTTGGCTGATGAACCGATTCCGACTGAATTGGGGAGGCATTGGCAATCTCCGGACTATTTTTGTTCATGGCTGTTCGTCGCGCCCGGCTCGGTGCGGTAGGCTTGCGCGAGCAGAGACACGGGCTGCGTCACCCGAACCTTGGAGTCCGCTTGGCGCAGGCCGTTGACCAGTTGCAGATGACAACCCGGATTGCAGGTGGCAACAACGGGTGCCCCGGTGGATTCGATGCGGGCGACCTTGCGCTCCTGCAGCACCGCGGCAGTGGCCGGTTGCGTGATGTTGTAAACCCCCGCGCTACCGCAGCACCAGTTGGACTCCGGGAGTTCGGTCAGTTCGAGCCCTGGGATGGCGCGCAGGATTTCCCGCGGTTGCTTGGTGATCTTCTGTCCGTGGCAAAGGTGGCAGGCCTCGTGGTAGGTGACCTTCTGCGGCTCCGCAGCCTCGGACGCGGGGACACGGAAGCCGATTTCCACCAGCCATTCGTTGATGTCCTTCAATTTGCGGTCCCATTCGCGCGCTCGCACCGCGTAGTCGCGGTCGTCGGCGAGCAGTCTCCCGTAATGTTTCAAGTGGGAACCGCAGCCGGCGGCGTTGGTGATGATGGCGTCGAAGGTAAAAGGATCGAAAAGGTCGATCATGCGCCGCGCCATCACTTGCGCCACGGCATGCTCTCCGTTGTGGCCGTGGATCGAGCCGCAACACGGTTGCACGGGCGGGGTCACAACTTCGCAACCGTTGGCCAGCAAGACATCGGCCGTGTCGCGATTGATGTCGGCAAAAACCAAATCCTGCACGCACCCGGTGAGCAAGCCCACGCGGTAGCGACGTCCGCCGGTCGGTTGTTCGACCGGGGCGATGAGTTGATGCGAGAATTTCGGGAGCACAGTCGGAGTCATGGGCTCCAACTCGCGCAGTTTGGCAGGAAGCAGCCGCGTCAGACCGAGCCGACGGAAAAGCCATTGCGCTCCCGTGACTTGGTAGAGCCAGAGCATCCGCCCGACGAGTCGCAGGAGACGCGGATGGGTAAAGAGGATCTTCAGCAACGCGGTGCGGACCACGGATCGCACGGGGTTGGCCATGACGCCGGATTTTTCCACGTCGGACCGCGCTACTTCGAAGAGGTGGGCGTAGTCTACCCCGGCCGGGCAGGCGGTTTCACAGGCGAGGCAGCCAAGGCAGTAGGACATCTCCTCGCCGAATGCGGGCCCCAGCGCGAGATGGTCGTCGGCGATGGCCCGCATGAGGGCGATGCGACCACGCGGGCTGTGCTTTTCGAGCTTGGTCAGGTCATAAGTCGGACAAGTCGGAAGACACATCCCGCAGTGCATGCACTGCTGGAGCACCGAGTAATCGAGCGACTTGAGGGCGAGCTCGCTCACGGGCGCGGGTCGAAAATTTTCCCGGGGTTCAAAATCCCCTGCGGATCGAAGGCCGACTTGATGCTCCGCATGACCCCGACGTTCAACTCGCCGACGGCGGCGGACAGAAACTCTTTTTTGGCCAAACCCACACCGTGTTCGCCGGTAATCGTGCCACCGAGCTCGATGGCCCGCGCGAAGATCTCCTTCATCGCCAACTCCACGCGGTGCATCTCCTCTTGGTTTTTCTCGTTGGTCAAAAAGGTCGGGTGCAGGTTGCCATCACCCATGTGGCCGAAGGTGCCGATCTTGAGGTTGTGGCGCCGCGCCGTTTCCTGGATGCAACGGACCATCTCCGGCAAACGGTTGCGCGGCACGGTGGCGTCTTCAAGGATCGTGGTCGGCCCGACCCGGGCCAGAGCGGAAAATGCGGTGCGCCGGGCCGCCGCGAGCGAGGCGGCTTCTTCGGCGGTCGCGGCTATTTTGACCTCCCCCGCCCCGTTGGCCTTGGCGATGGCGACCATGGCGGCGGCTTCTTCCTCCACCGCGGCCGGATGCCCGTCGCTTTCGATGAGGAGCAGGGCCTCGGCCTCGCGCGGCAAACCGATCCCCGCGTAATCCTCCACGCAATTGATCGTGACCTTGTCGAGGAACTCCAGCGTGCAGGGAATGATCTTGGCTTTGATGATGGCGGACACCGTCTTGGCCGCGTTCTCCATGTTGTCATAAACAGCCAGCATGGTTTTGCGCGCGGCGGGCGGCGGGATCAGCTTGAGCAGGACTTTCGTAATGATGCCGAGGGTTCCCTCTGAGCCGATGAAGAGATCGCGCAGAGTGTAGCCGGCCACATCTTTCACGCATTTGTTGCCGGTCCACATGACCTCGCCATCCGGCAACACGACCTCGAGTCCCATGATATAGTCGCGCGTCACGCCGTATTTGAGCCCGCGCAGGCCGCCGGAGTTCTCCGCGACATTGCCGCCAATCGTGGAAATCTTCATCGAGCCCGGGTCCGGCGGATAAAAAAGACCGACCCCCGCGGCGGCCGCCGCGACATCCGCAGTGACCGCGCCGGCTTCGGCCAAGAGCGTGAGATTTTCCGCGTCGACCTCAATGATGCGGTTCATTTTCGTCAGGCACAGGACGAGACATCCATCCACCGGGACACTCCCCCCGCTCAAACCGGTGCCGGAACCGCGCGTCACCACGGGAATCCGCCGGGCGGCGGCAAACTTCAACACGCTGGACACCTGGGCGGTATCGACCGGGAAAACAACGGCCGCAGGTTCCGCGCGCAGGGCCGCGGTGCCGTCGTAAGCGTAGGCTGCCCGTTGCTCCGGCGAATCGTGGACCTCCAACCCGGGCACGAACCCACGCAATTGCTGCGAGAGAAAGGATGCCGACGCCGAAGGATTTGCTGTCACGATGATGAGACAGACTTGAGGTTGAACGTCACGAGATGGAAAGGGAGTTGCGGACGTGTCGTTGTGTCATGTCTCCGCCAGCGAAACAGCACGCCCCTCTCGGTCGGACTGCAGCGCGGCGGCAAAAACCTCGTGCGCACCCACTGCCTCGTCGGGCGTGACGCAACCGAAACGCGTTCCCAGAGTGCCGGCCCGTTCGGCGGCGAACGAGGCGAGCATTTGCTGGAGGATGTCGGGAAAGCCGGGCTCGAAGATGCCTCCGGTGACAGTTTTGAAAGGCATGCTGAATCCGAGGTCGATGCGCTCCCAAGATTGTTCCTTGCCGCGCCGGAAAAGCCAGAGGGCCTTGGGATCCTTGGTCGAATAGCGGGCTCCGCCATCGGTCCCGAAAACCTCGAAGATCCAGCTGTTGGTGTCGCCCGGCGAAAGCCGCTTCATCTCAAGCCGCATCGGTATCTGGTCGCCGAGCACGGAGACATCGGTGTGGAGCATGGCATTGTCCCACGTATCAGCCGGCGCAGTGCCACCTTTGCCATCGGGACGTTGCGTATAAACCTTCTGCAACTGCGCATAGACGCGCTTCGGCTTCCAGCCGAGCCGCAGCGGAAGGTGCATGACATGCATGCCGAGGTCGCCCATCACGCCGATTTTGCCGCACGTCGCATTTTGGCGCTTCCAGTTGACCGGCTTGGACGGATCGAGGTCGCTGGAATGGAGGAAGGCCGAGCGCACTTCGAGCGGACGCCCGAGTTTTCCCTCGCGGGCGAATTGGAACACGCGTTGCGCCCCGGGCAGGAACGGGAATTCCGAACTGCAGCGCACGAAGCGCCCGAGTTCTTTGGCGCGCGTGGCAATGTTCCTCGCGGCGGCGAGATCGATGCCGAAAGGTTTTTCGGCCAGCAGGTCTTTGCCCGCTTCCAAGACGTCAAGATAGATCTTCTCGTGCAATTGGTGCGGGACGGCGACGTAGACCGCATCGACTTCCGTGCTGGCCAGCAATTCGCGGTGGTCGGCGGTGGACACACGCAGCGAAGGCAATCGTCGGAACCAATCCCGCGCCGTTGGCGCAAGGTCGCAAACTGCGGTGATTTCGCAGCCCACCCCGACGTCCTCCAGCGCGCACCAGCGGCTGACCGCCGAAGCCATTTCGCGCCCCATCAGGCCGCCGCCGATGATGCCGAGACGCAGCGTGCTCATTTGGCGGATAGATGTTTGGCGGCCTGCCTCGCCGTGGCGCCGTCGTGCACGATCGCCATGAGCGCGGCGACCATGCCGGCCGGGTTGGCGTGCTGCACGACGTTGCGACCATAGACAATGCCCGACACACCCTGTTTGATCAGTTCCTCGGTGCGCGCGAGGATCTCCTCGTCTGGCGCTTTGCCGCCGCCGCGCACGAGGACGGGAATCCCGCCGGCCGCCTCTACGACCTTGTGGTAGACGGAAACGTCGTCGGTCGGATCTGCCTTGATCACGTCCGCACCCAGCTCGACCGCTTGCCGCACGAGGTGCTGTATTTTTACCAGATCGCCGTCGACCATGTAGCCGCCGGCTTCGCTATTCGGACGGAAGACGAGCGGCTCGACCATCATGGGCATGCCGTAGTAGTCGCTCTCCAGCTTGAGCGCGCAGATGTTCTCGATGCATTGGTTGGTCACTCCGGCGGCATCGGGAATCTGGAAAAGATTCACGCACATGCAGGAGGCGTCGAGTCGCACGGCCTGCAAGGCCGGCTCTTCGATCATCGCGCTGAGCGCCTCGACCGGCAGCTCGCGGCCGTAAACATTGGCCACGTCGGTGCGGAGCACGAGCGAGGGCTTTTGCCGGCCCGGCAAACTCTGCAAATGGCGCGCCTGACCCGTGGTCAATTGGACGGCGTCCGGAGCCGCCTCGACAACGGTCCGCACGGCCTTGGCCATATCCTCGATCCCCGTGAGGAAGCCGGGTTGGTTGAAGAAGCCGTGGTCGATGGCCACATCGAAGCAGCGGCCCGATTTGGCGTTGAAGAGACGGTTGAGTCGGTATGGTTTCATGGATTCGTGGTGGTGTGAGGTTGAAAATTTTCAGGCGACCCGCTCCAACTTTCCTGCCGGGGAAGAAACAAGATGAAGACGGACATGGCGCGGCAGGCGCGCTTTCGGGCGGCGATCAGTGACGATGTCGGTGAAGTCCGCCCAGTCCGCGAAACGGACCAAACTCGACTGGTCCCACTTGGAGGCATCGGCCAAAAGCACGCGGCGTCGAGCCCGCTGCAGGAGAGCCTGCTTGAAGGCCGCCTCGGACAGTTCCGTCGTGCTCGCCCCGGATCGCTCGGACAGCCCCGTGGCCCCGATGAAGGCGATGTCGCCCTGCAGACGTTCGAGTGCTCCGAGCGAAGCGGCACCAGTAAGAGCACCACTCACCCTGCGGAGTTCCCCGCCGAGGCAGATCAAGCGGCCTCGCCCGTGGAGCCCCGCCTCCAAAAGCGGAAGGGAGTTGGTCACGACGGTCACATCCTCGCGCCCGAGCAGATGGAGCGCGGCCTCCAGACAGGTCGAACCCGCATCGACCAACACGCAATCGCCGGACCCCACCAAGGAAGAGGCCATCAGGCCGATCGCTTTTTTTGCGGGGCGCCGGTTGGCCGTGCGTTCGTCGAAGGACATCTCACCGCGAAGCCGGACCGGATCTAAGATGCCGCCGTGGACGCGAACCGCCTGCCCGGATGCGGCGAGCGCCGTCAGGTCGCGCCGGAGCGTGGCGGCGGAAACACCCAGCTGGCTTTTGAGTTCTTCGAAAGTCAGGCGTCCGCGCTGCCGCAGGAGCTTGCGGATGAGAGTGGAGCGCTCGTGAGCGAACATGATGGTTTATGATTTATACGCTCATGCAGCCAAGGGGTCAACACCCCATGCGGCTACTAGAACAGAGCCGTGACCGAAATCATGGTGCGGTCGGTGGCCGTCAAAGACATGGGTCGAACTTCCAAAGGCTGCGAACTTTGGTCGCAGGCTGGGTCGCGATTTCCCCATCGCGAACTCTCGGATGAAATATCGCACCGGGACGTCGCGATCCACAGCGAGTTGGCTCCCATGTCCGCATGATGGGCTCCGCGGTGGCGCTGTTGGGGGTAATCGCCTCGGTGAGATGCAGACGCGCAGGATGTCGCTCGTTCATAATGCTGGCGCGCAAGATCGATGCGGCAGCCGAACACGGGATCGATGCAGTCATCTTCGACTGGAATCATTGCGACGACGGTCCGTCCCTCGACCGTCCTTTGGGCCGGGGCTTTTTCGGCGCGCTCAACAACCTGCGGCGCTTTTCTCGAGCGTGCGCAGAGATTCGCGTGTGACCGGATAGCCTCGCAAAACGAAATATGAAATCCCCATAAGGATGGGTCCAATGGCGAAGGTGATCACGGCAATCCGGCGCACCGCCTCGGGCGACTGCGTCTCGGCCGCGGAAACAATGCCGGCCCACGAGATCAACCACCCGCTGAGGAGGAGGCCCAACGACATGGCGGCTTTCTGCAGGAAACTGAACACCGAGCTGTAGCCGCCGTCTTTGCGCACGCCGCTGCGCAAAAAGTGGATTTCGGAAAGATCGGCAACCATGGACATGGCGATGGGTCCCAGGGAGCCCGCGCCGAACCACCACATCCACTGGCCGAGCGCAAAAATGAGAACCCCTACCGGGAGGTGGAAGCCGAGCACAGGTGAGACGGTGCGCGGCGCCAATCCCATGATGGAAAAGACAAGCAAAAGAAAGAGGCCGCCGGTCGCACCGACTAGCATACCGGCATAGCCTGCGGCCTTTTTGTCGAAGCGGTGGGTGAGCTTGGCTTGGAAAAGGGCCCCGAGGCCCGCCGCGATCATCCCGCCGCCGTGAACGAAGGTTTTCTCCTCGGGGCGGAATTCCATGAAGAAAACATAGACGAGCATCTGCAACTGCGAGACGAAGAGCATGCCGAACAGCGCGATGGAGAAAAAGGCGAAGACATACCAGGCCAGCCGGTCGCCCAGGATCTGCGCGAAGTCGCTCCAGAAGCCGCGGATGGAATTGCCCTCCAGTTTCCCGCCCCGGTTATCGCGCGCCATGTCGCGGTTGAGCCACACGCAGAGCAGCACCAGCGCAACCACGGTCAGAGACAGCACAGCCCCCATCGTCACGTAGTTGTCGGCGAACGCCGTTCCATCGACCCGCGCGCCATCGGATCCCGTGCGATCACGGAAGAAGAGCATCCAGGCCAATCCGCCGAACACGAGGTTGATGACCATGAAAAAGGCGTTGCGGATGCCCTGCAGACGCGAGCGGTCCTCGTAGCCTTGGCAGAGCTCGAAACCCAAGGCGACGTAGGGAATGCCGAAGATGGTGCTGGCGGTGCGCACCATCAAATTTGCCAGCAGGGCCAGCATAAAAAGGAGCCACGCAGGCCAGCTTCCGGCCGGCAGAATCCACACGGAGAAGAAAGCTGGCGCCAGCAGCAGCCCCCCAAGCAACACGTAGGGCAAACGACGCCCCCAACGCGAACGCGTGTGGTCGGTGATGTGGCCCATGACCGGGTCCGTGATCGCGTCCCAAAAGACGGAAATGCTCAAGGCCAGCCCGGCCATACCGGCGCCGAGCCCCAGCACGGAGGTGTAGTAGAGCAGCGCGAAATTGGAAATGCCCCCAATGGTGACGGAGGTCGCGCCCTCGCCGATCGCGTAGCCGAGAATGCGCCAAGAACTGACGCGCGGGGTGCTGTGCTCTGGCGGAGGATTCATGGCGGGGAGGAGTCGTATTTGATGACGAAACCGGCTCAGTCGGATTTCTCGACAACCAACAGGCTCGAATAAGGACCTATCGTCACGTTGACGGGAGTTTGCCGCGCCGCGATCGATCCGTCGAGCGGGTCGTAGACTTGCAAATCCCGTTTCCCACCGTCCGCAGACGACAGCGGAACGGACATGGGTTGCGCGCGGTAATTCACCAAGTAGTCGATACGCCGCCCCTCGCGCACAAAGCGCGCGATCAGAGGCGCGCCGTCCGTGCGAAGCGCGAAGCCCGGTGGCGAAACGGGACCGATCTCCTTGGCCACGAAGCCCGGTTTCACTGTTTTTTTCCCGGCGAAGAGCGAGCGCACCTCTTCGTGTTCGCCGGGAGTATCGCCCAGCTCGGGCAGCGACTTCACCCAGATCAATTTTCCGCCCGCCTTTTCGAACTCCTCGAGCTTCTTCGCCACCGCGAGCGGGAGCACCTCGACTTCGGGCATGACAATGATGTCATAACGTCCGCCACCCGCGAGCAGTGCACCGTCCTCCACCCTCCCCTCCCGGATCCAGTCGCCATGCAGCCAGTTGAAATCGATGCCGGTCAGGATGAGAGAGCGCGCCACTTCACCCTGATCCGCAATGCGCTCGACCAAGCGGCGCCAAGCCTTTGGCCAGAACTCCGGAATCCACATCGACGACGAAGGAAGAAACTCCGCTTGGAATGTCTCGATCGGGTAGTAAACCGCGACCGTTGCGGCGCTGCGCGCCCCGCGCAGCACGAGCGAGAGGCGGCCGATGTATTCGTTGAGCGCACGGTAGTCCGCCGGATCGTATTGGTCCCAGTAGAGGTAATTCGTGATTTTGTTGACCCCGCAGAACGCCGCCATGTTGACAATGCGACGGATGTTCGGCGTGGGCAGAGTGAGATTCGGAGCGGAACGCGCAATCATCGGATCGAGAAGACCAGCCACCGTCTCGCGGTTTTTCGCCTGCGCAACCGAACTGAGGAATTTCGGCATCCAGTAGTTCCACGGCGCACCGAAATGCAGCGCCTGGAGCACGAAAGACTGTCCGTCGGGCATGGGCAAGTCGACAGCGGGAACCTGCATAGGCTCGAGAAACTTGAAGAAATCCCCGTAGCCAATGACATGGTGCAACATGCTTTCCTCGAGCAGCGGATGCCCACCGGCGGAAACGCCGTTCCTCTCCGCCCAGGCCCCGATGCGGCCGGAGAAGTTCTCCGCCAGCACCGCACCGACCGTCTGGTAAAAATGCCGGCGCACGAGCTTCGCTGCCCCATCGTCACCGCCATAGAGCGCAGGTAACCGCGGGAGCAGATCATAGCCGTGGTCTTTCTCGAAGCGCGCAGGCAATTCCGTATCCCACGGGATAAAAACCCGCCCGTTCTCGCGCGCTGTGCCGTCAAATTTGAAGGAAAGCGTCATGAGGTTCGGTTCGTTGGCGTAGAAGACGTCCACCTTTCCGGCGAGCGGACCGAGCCGTTTGGCGTATTCCTCGTGCGTCAGCGCGACGAATTTTTCCATCGCCGCGGCGTTGAGCAGGTTGGGGTAACGCCCGGTCGTTTTGAAACCTTCCTTGGTCGATTCGGCCTGAGTTCCTTCGCGGCTGATCTGCACGGCGAAGGCGCTCAGTTGCCACGGCCCCTCCAGACCCATTGTCTCCACCCGGTCGGCCAGCACCGCGACCTGTTGCGCACGATCAAAGTTGGGCTTCCCGTCGACCAGCGGATACAAGAAGGCGTGGACATACTTCTCCGCGCCTGAGGGCAGATCGAGTTTCACCGCGGACGTGCCCTCGCCCGTCTTGGACACTTCCACGAGGCAACGCGTTTCGAAGTTCTGATCGGCCTCGACCACCAAGCCGCCAGCCATGCCGCTGGGGTAACCATTGTCGTCGGCGATCCACACATCGAACCCCGCTTCGTTCGCCGCCGCGATATTTTTGCCCATGTTGTCCCATGCTTCCTCCGAGCGCAGGTAGCCGTCCGACTGCATGAATAGCTTCACCCCACCGATCCCCGATTCGGCCATCTTGGCATACGGCAGCAAGGCGCCGTCGTGTTTACTATATTGGACGAGCCGGAATTCCGCCGGCGGATTAGCGAACTCGGCGTCGACCTTCTTCCAATCGGCCGAAACAGACACCGTGCCTACCGCGAGCAAGAAGGCGACAACAGTCAACTTGAGGCCGGACCGAACGGTGCAGCGCAATCGCATGGCGGAACTCCAGCGGCGACGGTTGGGAAGAGGTGAAGACATGAGGGGGCGCAGATAACGCGTGGGGGGCAGTTTGTATACCAACGAGGGCACGGCGTTGCGCGAAACATTCTGCCATAAAGGAGCAGAATCCTGCCAGCGTCAGCACGGCCGTTGAATTCGTCAAACTGCTTGCCTGCATCTCGGGGCGACCATCGGCGGTGCTGATGCCGCCACCGATTCATCACCACAGACCCTATCCGTGGTGCAATGGTTCAGGCGGTGACGGAAGCATCCTCGAACAGTTGCCGAGCAATGTCGGCATAAAGCAGGGCCTGCGCATACCGGTCGGACTCCTCGACCATTTCACCGTCCGGCCCGGGAAACAGCCGGGCGTAGTAGTGAGTCCCGGACAGCAACTCCGGGGCGAAAACGAGAATGTCACCCGGACCGGCGCGATCGAGGAACCCGCGCATCGCCCGCGCCCAGATCGCCCGGAAGTCGGCGAAATAATCTATAACCCCGACCGCCGCCGCAGGGCGCGATGCGATGTCGTCGATGGGAACCTGCATATGCCCGGGACTCGCTATACGGCCGTGCATAAAGCCAATGCGGTCAAAGATGGGTTTCATGAACTCCATTTTCATCTCCAGCCCCCCATAGACCATTTCCTGTCCGCAGTAGTAATGACTGAAATCCCCGTTGAAGAGCACCTCGGGAAACTTCTTGGTGATCTGAACCGTGCGCCACATGTCCTGCGTGATCGTGGCTCGGTGGGTCTCGATGAAAATGGGCAACCGGGTTTTTTCCGAGGCGGCCAGGATGGCTTCGACCAGACAGAACACCTCTTTGTCGTCCTCGATCCCCCAGCCGACGTGGACCGTCAGGCACTGATCGCCGCGGTCGGCATGCCGTTGCGCGATGGGCAACGCGTCCCCGCGGGTGTTGATGCGGTCCAGGCCGCAAAACGGCATCACGTCGGGCGCCGGTGGTTCGCCGCCCGTGACCTGCACCCCTTCAAAACCATCCGCCCGGAGTCGGGCGATGCTTTCATCTCCCTCCCGCCCCGGCCAGAGGCTTCCCGGGCGCAACTCCTCGAGGTTGGCCAGGTTGAGGTAAACGCACAGCTTGGGCGCGTCCCGGGATCCATCATTCAGGTAGCGGGGCACCATTTAGATTTTTTTCCGGCTGTATGGGGCTGATCTCCATGGGTTGACCTTTTCGAGGAATCAGCAGATGCGACGACTTGGCTGCAGATACTTCTCGTCCCTCGGGATCAGTTCGACCTCGTGTTTCCTCCAGTAATACTTCAAGTCGTCCCGCTGCCATCCCGCGTAGATTTCCTCCCACGACAATTCCGTATGGGGATTGAGCGATCCTTCCTCGATCGGCTCGTCCGCGGGCTGATAGCGCACGTCCAGCGATAACCGGATCATTTCCTTCTGCTGGCAGCGCAAGCCTTTGTGGATGGTAAAACTCGGGAAGGTCAAGACGTCGCCTGCCTCGTATTCGACTTCCACCCAGTCCGTTTCCCACGGGCACGTTTGCGCCGCGATGCTTCCGGCGCCCTTGGACGGTTGGATTGGCACGTAGCCGAGTTTGTGTGTTCCGCGCAAAACGGTCAAACCGCCCATCGTGCGCGGACAATCCCCCAGCGGAATCCACGCGGTCCATGTTTTGGAAGTGCCTTGGATCAGGGGAAAGTCCTGATGCGGCGGCGTAGGCACCATCGAGCGGTGTCCCGTGATCATCCGCACGATGTGCCGCGCATGGACCAGAACCTCGCTTTGGAAAAGTTTCTCATACAAAGCGAGCAGACGGGGATGTTGCGGGAGGCGGTGAACACTCTCGACTTTTTGCGCGTCCTTGTAAGCGGCAATGCTCACCCCGATATCCAAGCGCATTTCTTCCTCGGGCACTTGGTTCAAGGCGTCCAGATCGATGACTCCGCCCTCCGCGTTTTGACCCGGCCCGCGCCATCCGTGCTTTTCGACCACGGCCAGCAAATCCCGCCTAACGGCATGAACGTCCTCTTTCGGCAACAGCTGCTTGAAAAACAAATAGCCGTCGGACTCCGCGCGTTCCCGCAACGCCTGCGGGTCATCGAGCAACGGGGAGGAATCGATCATGGTGGCTTTGGATTCTTTGGGGGCGACCGCGGTGTTCATGCGAGCAATAAAGCCGCTTGCCCCGGAATCGGGAATGGCTGATTCTGGCAATAACATGACGTTTTCTATCAAGCGGAAGAAAAGAAAAACGCCAAAGCAAACACCGCGCCCGATCCTCGTTTACGGCAACTGGTTTCAGTTCAGGGCGGGAGAGAGACTGACGCGCTCCAGGGCGGTGGAGAGCAGGATGTTGCTCTCTGTGCACAAAGGCTCAGGTGTTTTTCGAATCAATGGGGAGGACCACCCCGCCCGCACCGGTTCGTGGTTTTTTCTGCCTTGGGCACATGCCATCGAGTATGCCGCCGACGCCGCCGATCCGTTTCTGGTGGGCGGGCTTCACGTCATTCCTGATCATGACCATGGCTATCCCGTGCACAACCAAGTCGCGCACGAAAAGAGTGATCGTCTGGCTGGCGTAAAATATCGACGTGATGCCGACTTGTTGTGCGGAAAACATCTGCTGGAGGGATCTTTCGCTCCCCGGCACTGCCGACTGCGTGCGCTGGTTGTTTATCTCATCGAATCTTTCGACCCGCAGCGACCCGACGAAGCAAAACAAAGGCAGTCAGCGGAATGGTTGCTGGAGGAAATAGGCATCGCGCTCGAGGACACGCCACCCTTGGGTCCAAAGCCGAGGCCTGAGGTTCTGGCGCGGGTGGAAGCTCATGTCCGGCAGAACCTCGACAAGCCCTTGAACGTTCCCGGGCTCGCGCGCGTGGGAAAATGCAGCGTGGCCGGCATTCACCGACTCTTTCGCCATTGGCATGATGATACCCCCGCAAAATGGATTGCCGGAGAGCGAATCGAGCAGGCGGCCTACCTGCTGCGCACCACCCGCTCACCCGTGAAGAATATTGCGGAAGACGTCGGCATTCCCGACCAGTTCCAGTTTTCCCGCTTTTTCAAGCGCCACGCCGGCTGCTCTCCCCGCGAATACCGCAAGCGGCAGGGAATCCTGTAAGCCTGCATACTGCCGTCGGTGACGCATCGGAACCGTTTACATATAAGCATGCGCCCCGCAGGAGCGATCGCGTTGTTGTGGGGCTCAGAATGAAACAACGGACAATTCTCGAAAGGAACGGCAAATGTCACGTCCGGCCAGCGCGACCGAATGTCGCAGATACGGGCACAGCGGCTCGCCTTTGGTGGCGCGACGGCGGGCGCCGGTCCATTGGGCGTTGCCGGGAAGTTTGGTCGGGTTTGGCATAAAAGTGGTCAATGGGCCGCGGCCCGCAGTTTGCGTTGCGTTTCCTCGGCACGTTGGCGGGTGATCGGGTAGAGCCACATGATGCCAATGGCGAGAAGAAGCCCGGCGCATTGGAAGCCGACCAAGCCGGCTTTCATTTTCCATGCGGTGGATTCATCGAGACCCGCGCGCTCGACGATCTGCGGATCGTAGCCCGCCGCGGTGGCCATGTAGCCGCCCAGACCAAAGGTCATAAGACCGGTTCAGGTTGCGGATTTCCTCCGCCTGGATTTCGGTGCCATCTGCCCGCACCAGCCGCAACCGGGCAAGGTTCAGGGCGTGCGGGTTGCACTTCATCCACTCCGTCACCTGCGGTCTGTCCGCGGCCACGATAACCGTGGACAAGAAACCGAATGGGAAATATCGGTAATGTAACTCTTTGTGATATGTCGCAGCGCATGGCACGATTTTTTTGGAAATCTGACCATTTCAACAGGCTGCTAATGGCCCCCTTTAACTCTTTCTTCCCACGACTAGCGGCGAACATGGCGTCCAGGATGATCGTTCGGCCTAAGTCATCGCTTATCATTCCGTTTCTCGGGTTTGTTTTCGTCAGCTCGACCACGCAGGCTCCGGCCGCGACCAGTTCGCTCGACAATGGCACAGTCCGGATCACCGTCGACCTCGACCAAGGCGGCGGGATCGTCGCGTTTCACCCGACGGGCCAAACAAATAACAGCGTGATCAACACATACGACCGTGGCCGTAATTGCCAGCAATCGTATTACTCCGGGCCGTCGCAGTTTTTGCCTGCTGGCACCACGCAAAATCCCAACTGGAACCCTTGGCCGTGGAATCCGGTTCAGGGGGGGGATTGCTATAACAACGGCTCCGGGACGATCAGCTGGTCCAACAACGGCACCACGCTCTACGTGAAGTGCAGGCCCAAGCAGTGGGCGCTCCAGAACTACGACGCGGACTGCATCTTCGAGCAGTGGATCACCTTGAACGGCAGCGTGGCGACGGTGCAGAACCGTCTCATCAACGGCCGCAGCGATACGACGCAGTATCAGGCCATGGACCAGGAACTGGGCGCTCTCTACACATGGCGTGCCCTGAGCCAACTCTGGACCTACACGGGGACGCAGCCTTTCACGGGCGGCGCGCTCACGCAAATTCCGAAGACCGCCCCGCCGTGGGCCTATTTCCGGGCCACGGAAGGCTGGGCCGCCTACACCGCGAGCAGCGGCAGCAAGTGGGGCGTCGGGATTCTCGTGCGGGGGAACTGCTCCTTCATCGGCGGGTTCTCCGGCAGCACCACCTCCGGCACCCAGTCGAGCGTCAACACGGGCTACATCGCGCCGCTCCGTCGCGAGGTGATTGATCACAACATCGTTCACGACTTCACCTACCAACTGATCCTCGGGAACCTGGCCGACATCCGCAATTACGCCGTCGGCCAGCAGGCGAACCTGAAGCCGAACTTCTTTTTTCGCGGCACCCGGGCGGGGTGGACGTATCGAGTTGCGTCCGACTCCGGCTACCCCATTCCCGAAGACCACCTGCGCGTGAACGTGGACACCGGCGACCCGCAAATGTGGGGGCCGGAATGTTCATTCCAAGCCGCGGAGGTTCCGAAACTCTACATTCGGGCGGCCGTCTATTGCTCCGCCGGCACGCCAACCACGGCTCAGCTGTTCTGGGAAAAGGAAAATGGTGCTTCAGCAATGAGCGAAGCCCAGAGCTATTCGCTCCCGCTCATCAACGACGGCCAATACCACCTTTATACACTCGACCTCTCAAAGAATGCTTCTTGGACGGGGCAGATATCCCAGCTGCGGTTTGATCCAGTCTATAACGGCACTACCGGGGATTATGTGAAAGTGTCCGCGATCACTTCCACCGCCCCCGGGGTGACCATCAGCCAGAGCGGTGGCTCGACGGTTGTGACCGAGGGCGGAGCCACCGACACCTACACGGTGGTGCTGACCGGCGAACCGACGGCCAACGTGACCATCACTCCATCCCCGGACAGCCAGTTGACCGTTTCGCCGCCAAGTCTCACCTTCACCATCTCCAACTGGAGCACCCCGCAGACGGTCACCGTCACCGCAGTCAACGACGCGCTGGCGGAAGGCACCCACAGCGGAACGATCACCCACGCGGCCGCGAGCACCGACCCGGGCTACAACGGCATCGCCATTGCCGCCGTCACCGCGACGATCACCGATGACGTTTCCTCTTTCAACGAATGGACCGGCGGCGAGGTTCCTATGACTCCGGGGTTGCTCACGAAGTATGCCGTCGGAGGAGCTGCGAGTCCGGCTGGTTTCAGCGAGCAATCCGCCGCGGGATTTTCGGATGCCAACTTCGCACTTACCGCCATCGTTCGGACCAACGACCCTCTGCTTACGGTGGTTGGTCAGTCCTCGACGGATCTCATTACTTGGACCGACCTGGTCAACAACCCCTCGGGCACGCCGTCGTCCAGCCAGGCTGGTGCACCCTCCGGATGCGAGCGCCGCGATTTCTCGATCTCCACCGACACGGAACCCAAGATTTTTCTCCGCCTCGAGATAACCGACTCATCGCCGTGACCCCAAACCAAAGAGTTGGTGAATTTTGTGTCAAAGCTGTTGCGCTCTTTGTGTTGTAGCGCAGCAACCCGCGGCTCATATAAACAGCATGGATAAACATCCGCTCCGCGTCGGATTATTCGGCATCGGCCTCGAGGCTTATTGGCCGCAATTCGAAGGTCTGAAGCCGAAACTCGAAGGCTACCTCCAGCAAGTGGCGGAAAAGATCGGGCGGCCCGGCGTCGAAGTGTGCAATCTAGGCCTCGTCGATTCGCCGGAAAAAGCGATGGAAGCCGGACATGCTTTCCGTCGCGCCGATGTGGATGTCATTTTCCTGCACGTCACGACCTACGCGCTAAGTTCGACGGTCTTGCCCGTTGTGCAACGGGCCAAAGTCCCCGTTATCATCCTCAACCTGCAACCGGTCGCCGCGCTCGACTACAAAGCATTCAACAAGATGGGCGACCGCACGAAAATGACCGGCGAATGGCTGGCCCACTGCGGAGCTTGTCCGGTGCCGGAGATCGCCAACGCCTTCAACCGCGCACGCATCGGGTTCCATCAGGTCACCGGCACCCTGCAACCCGGCGATCCGGCTTGGCAGGAAATCGACGATTGGATCGAGGCCGCGCGCGTGGCGAACACCATGGCCCACAACCGCCTCGGGCTCATGGGCCACTACTACAACGGCATGCTCGACATTCATACCGATACCACACGCCAAGTCGCGTATTTCGGCGGACACCTCGAGATCGTCGAAGTCGAAGAACTTGCCGCAATGCGCCGCGGAGTCACCGCCGCAGAAACGCAAGCCAAGCTCGCCGAATTCCGCCAGGCCTTCGACATCCAACCCGACTGCGCCCCGGTCGAACTCGAACGTGCGGCGCGCACTTCAGTGGCTTTGGACAAACTCGTCGCCGCGAAAAATCTCGGTTCCCTCGCCTACTACCACATGGGCACGGGCAACGAGGAGCACGAGGACGTGATGAGTTCGGTCATCCTCGGCAACTCGCTGCTCACCGCCCGCGGCATCCCCGTGGCCGGCGAATACGAAGTGAAAAATGCGCAGGCGATGAAGATCATGGACAGCTTCGGCGCGGGCGGTTCGTTCACCGAATATTACGCGATGGATTTCGACGACGACGTCGTGCTCATGGGCCACGATGGACCGGGCCATATCAAGATCGCCTCGGGCCAAACCAAAGTGCGCCCTCTGGAAGTCTATCACGGTAAGGTTGGCAAAGGACTTTCCGTCGAGATGAGCGTGCAGCACGGACCAGTCACACTCCTTTCCGTCGTCGAGTATGCCGACGGTTCACTCAAGCTGCTCGTGGCCGAAGGCGAGTCCGTGGCCGGCCCGATCCTCGAAATCGGCAACACGAACAGCCGCTACCGTTTCCCCATCGGTGCCCGCGCCTTCGTCGAACGATGGAACGCGCAGGGCCCCGCCCACCACTGCGCGGTCGGCGTCGGTCATCTTGCAGATCGTATGGCCAAGCTCGGCGCACTCCTCGCGATGGACGTAGTCCGCGTGTGCTGATCAGGATACGCGCGCTGCTAAAACTCCCCCAGCCGTGAACCTCGCCCTCGGAGTCATCTTGCATTGGATCGGCGGTTTGGCCGCCGCAAGTTTTTACATTCCCTACCGCGCGGTGCAGCGCTGGTCCTGGGAAACTTATTGGCTGGTTGGCGGATTTTTCAGTTGGATCGTCGCTCCTTCGCTCATCGGAGCACTGCTCGTCCCCGATCTTTACGGGCACATTGCTGCGGCACCGCGCACGGCGATTTTCTGGGCTTATTTCTTCGGCGTGCTCTGGGGCATCGGAGGCATCACCTTCGGCCTCACCATGCGTTACCTCGGCATCGCGCTCGGCATGGCCGTCGTGCTCGGATTCTGCGCCGCCTTCGGCACGCTCATGCCGCCGATCGTCGCGGGGGATTTCGGCGCACTGCTCGCCTCGGCCTCGGGCCTCACCGTCCTGGCCGGCGTGGCCGCGTGCCTGTTCGGTATCGGCATCAGCGGCGCGGCCGGCATGTCGAAGGAATCGGAGCTTTCAGACGAAGAGAAACTCGCCGCGGTCAAAGAGTTCAATTTCAAGAGAGGCATGCTCGTTGCCGCGTTCTCCGGCGTCATGAGCGCGTGCTTCGCTTACGGTCTCGCGGCCGGAAGACCGATCGGTGAAATCACGCTACAAGCGCTTGAGGCGTCCGGCGGCAGCCCTCTCTGGCAAAACCTTCCCGTGCTCGTCGTGGTGCTCTGGGGCGGATTCACCACCAATTTTCTTTGGTGCGTGGCGCTCAATGTCCGCAACCGCTCCACCCACCAATACCTCAACACGAGTCCCTCGCATCTCGCCGAAATGGGCGCGGCGGAGGCGGTGATGATGTCGGACGCCCCGGAGATCGCAGCCAACCGCGAAGCCGCCGCCCACGGCTCCTCGACCGGCCCAGTGCGTCCGGAGGGACCCGCACCGCTCGTGCGCAATTACCTCCTCTGCGCCCTCGCCGGGCTGACGTGGTATTTGCAGTTTTTCTTCTACAGCATGGGCGAGACCAAGATGGGAACCTACGCCTTCTCCAGTTGGACGCTGCACATGGCCTCCATCATCATTTTCAGCACGCTGTGGGGACTGGCACTCCACGAATGGCGCGGCTCGAGCCGCCGGACGATGACACTGGTTCTACTAGGCCTCTTCGTCCTCGTCGCCTCGACCATCATCGTCGGCTACGGCAACTACCTTGGCGGGAAAACCGGCACCCACTGACGCGCGAGGTCGATTATTCCTGCGAGCTAGCGTCCTCGAACAGGCAACGCGCAATTTTGGCGTAAAGAAGCGCCTGCGCATAACGATCGGATTCCTCGACCACCATCCCGTCCGACCCGGGGAAGAGCCGTGCATAGTAGTGGGCGCCACCGAGCAACTCCGGCGCGAAGACAAGCACATCGCCGGGACCCGCATAGTTGCGGAATCCGCGCATCGCCCGCGCCCAGATCGTCCGGAAGTCGGCGAAGTAATCCACCACCCCGACGGCCGCAGCAGGACGGGAGTTGGTCTTGTCGATGGGAACCTGCATATGCCCGGGACTCGCTATGCGCCCGTGCATGAAGCCGATGCGGTCGAAGATGGGCGCCATGAACTCCATTTTCATCTCCACCCCCCCATAGACCATTTCCTGTCCGCAGTAATAATGACTGAAGTCCCCGTTGAAGAGCACCTCGGGAAACTTCTTGGTGATCTGAACCGTGCGCCACATGTCCTGCGTGATCGTGGCGCGGTGGGTTTCGATAAAAATCGGAAGTCCGGTTCTTTCCGATGCAGAGAGGATGGCCTCGACGAGGCGAAAAACATCGTCATCGTCCTCGATCCCCCAGCCAACGTGGACAGTCAAGCATAGGTCGCCTCGCGCCGCATGCTTCTCGGCGAGGGGCAACGCCTCGCCGGGCTGATTGATCCGTCCGAGCCCGCAGTAGGCAAGCGGACCGGGCGGCTGAGGACCGTCATCCGTGAGCTGGACACCCTCGAAACCGTCGGCGGCCAGTCGCTCGAGCAGCTCTTCCTTTGCCACGCCGGTCCAGATCGAATCGCGGCGCAGATCGACAAGATTATCTAGGTTGAGGAAGACCCGCAGCTTAGGGGCATCAACCGATCCGTCGTTGAGGTAACGTGGGCGTTTCAAAATTCGTCGCAAGCTATCTGGGACGCGCTCACGCCGAGCTCGGTGAGCATCTTCCGGCACGCCTTGACCATCATCGGGGGCCCACAGAGGTAAAATTCCACAGCACGCACGTCCGGATGGTGACGAAGATGCCGGTCGAGAACGACCTCATGGATGAATCCCGCGGGACCATCCCAGCTGTCCTCCGGCAGCGGCGAGGAGAGCGCCGGGTGAAAACTGAAATTGCCGTGGCTAGCCGCGAGATCTTCGAAGTATTCCCCGTAATAGAGCTCCTGTTTCGAACGGGCTCCATACCAATAACTAATCTTGCGTGGCGAGTTCGCGGACTCAAGCAAGTGGCTGAGGTGTGCACGCAGCGGCGCCATGCCCGCACCGCCCCCGATGTAGACCATTTCCTTCTGCGTCGGCTTGACGTGGAAGTCACCGAAAGGCCCGACTGCGGTCACTTCGTCCCCCGGCTTCAAACTGAAGACGTAGGAGGATCCGATACCCGGGGGGCAATCTTGTCCGGGCGGCGGGGTGGCGATGCGGACATTGAATCGGAGCGTCCGCTCGCGGGACGGATTTGACGCCAGTGAGTAATTGTTGCGCTTACCGGACGAGGGATTGGCGGCCTCGAGATCGAAGACGTGCTGTTGGCGCCAGACGGCTGCAAACGGCTCGGGAATGTCGAAGTCCCGGAAGCGAATGCGATCGTAAGGCGGGATTTCGATTTGCAAGTAATCGCCCGGAGTGAAATCAAGCTTTGCGGAAGAATCCAACGGTTCCAGGACAAGTTCTTTGATGAAGGTTGCGACACTCCGATTGCTGACAACCCGAAACTGCAGCGTCGCTTGCTGACGGGACCCCGCTCCGCCCGCGCGGAGAACGTTGAGCCATAACCGGCCGCCACGCTCCTTGATCGGGTAAGTGGCAAGCCCGCGGCATATGGGGGCCCGGGCAGGCGAACCGTCGGCGAGATGAAACCGGCCGTTGTGTTTGGGGCATTCTATAATGCCGTCCTTGACGAGGCCGCCTGCGAGATGGGTGTTGCCATGGGTGCAGATGCCATCGGTGGCGTGGAGCGCACCCCGCTCGTCGCGGATCAGGGCATAGGTTTTGCGCCCATGGTCGAAACGAAGCACATCGGAAGCATCGAGATCGGCGGCCGCACATACCTCGATCCAGCCCGCCGCATCGGGCTTGGCGTCGTTTCCCTGCGGTTGCTCGGCGCCACTGTTCCGGGGCGGCGGGAGCTTGCGCTTCACGTGGTAGGACGGATCAGACACCTGCCGCAGCACAGCCGGCAATATTTCCCGCCAAGCGGCTGCCAGCGACGGATAAGGCGGCGGACAGTCGTCTTTGATCAGCTCATGCAGTTTCGGAAGGTTGTGATAAGGCACCAACGGGAACATGTGATGCTCGAGGTGGTAGTTCATGTTCCAGTAAACAAAGCGACTGAACGGATTCATGAAAACCGTGCGGCAGTTCAACCGGTGGTCGAGCACGTTCTCCGCCAGCCCGGCGTGCTGTGTCGTGTTGTGGACAATCATGAGCCACGTGCCGAAAAAATGCGGGAGGATGACGAGGAAGACCGGAACCCAGGATTTCAGCGCGATGGCGAGGACAATGGTTGCGACATAGATACCGAGGACAATACGCGCGTTGCGGAAAATTTTTGGAAATTCGCTCTCCGGAATAAACGTCCTCTCATCCGGCGTCACACGCCCGAACGCATGACCGATTAGTCCGGGGAAATACCCGCGGTAAACACCGATCGCGAAAAGGCTCATGAGATGCGACGTTATGTCCGGAGGGCGGGAAACTTGGATTTCCGGATCCCGACCGACGATGATGGTGTCTGAATGGTGCCGTGTGTGGCTCCAGCGCCAGACCACGGACTCGCGCATGACCATGAACGACGCCAGTTCGTAGAGGGCGTTGTTCAGCCAGTCCGTTTTGAATGCGGTTCCGTGACCCGCCTCATGCCATCGAGAGTCCGAAGCTGTGGCGTAGAGCACGGCATACAGAGCGTAGGGCAACACAACCCACCAACTGCCCCAAAGCGCAACAGTGCCCCACGCCGTGAGCCCCAATAGCGCAAACCACAGCAGCGTGTCGCGCAGCGCCGGCCCATCGCGCCGCTCCAGCAGGCCGCGCAACGCTTTGCGCGGAACCGGGGTTTGATACCAATCCGCCTCGGCGAGACCCATTTCGATCGCCTTGGCTGCATTGTTTCCAGTGAGGGAGTAGTCGAGACGCTCCGGTGGCTTGGTGACCGGAGCAAACGCCGTGGGGGAGTCGTGGTCCATAAGGGTAAAAACGTAGTTCAGGCAGACATCCGCGGGAATGGACACGACCGCACGATCGCATGTATTTTCCGGATATGGCGAAAGTCCCCGACCGGTATCGACTGTATTCCTTTCCAGAGCAGCACACACCTCTCGGGCGTGTGCATTTCGGGGGTGAACTCCCGCAAAGCCAAGGAACGGGATGGGATGGCTATCGCGAATACGGCATGTATGCCGCGGTCTTGATCACGCGCGGCAACGGCGTCTATCGGGATGCGGCCGGCCGGGAAATTGGATTGTGTGAGGGGTGCGTAATTCTAGTCTTTCCGGAAGTTCCCCACCACTACGGACCGGCACCGGGCAAACTTTGGGATGAGGTCTTCGTGGCTTTCAGCGGGGCCGCCTTCGACGCCTGGCGAGGCCACGGGCTGGATCCGATTCACCCCGTCTGGCGCCTGCAGAACGCGCGCCGCGAGGCGGATTTCCTCCGCTCCCTATTGCGAAAAAAGGTCGAGGACCTGCGGGGTTCAATCAAACAAGCCGCGGATGTGCACGAGATGCTGGCGCGATGGTTGGCACAGCGACCGAATGAACAGGGCATGCCGGTGTGGCTGGAAAAAGCCCGCCGGACTTTGGCTGCTCTACCGGAGCAGCGGACCCCAGCCTCCGTCGCACGGGAGTGCGGCCTCCACGCCGACGCATTCCGCCGCGCCTTCCGGAAATGGACCGGGGAAACGCCAGCCCAGTTCCGGCGCCGACACCGCCTGGCCATGGCTGTCGATCTGCTCCGGCGACAAGAACTCAGCCTGGGGCAGATCGCCGAGTCACTCGGCTTTCACGACGCGTTTCATTTTTCGAAACGCTTCAAGGAAGCTTATGGAACCCCACCCTCCGTCTTCCGCAACATGCCTCCCGAACCAATAGGGAAGATGCTCCGTCCGTGTCGCAAGTCGACGCGGTAATAGTCGGCAAGCAGGACGGATCGGTCTGCCGCCTCGGGCAACTGGCGTTGCATCTCATCGGTGCGTTTCGGGATGCAGGAAGATCGAGTAGTTCGAGACACCGTGGTCTTTGAGGACCTTCTCCAACTCCGGCCAGATCGGGTTGTGGCGTTTTTCGTACTCCTCCTCGGCGCCGGCGTTGACTGACATGATGAAGGCTTTGCGGATTTTCATGAATTGTTGGTGTACGAGACCGTGTGATCTTGGTCAGCGCGTCCTCCGCGGGGGCACGGACGGGCGCTTTTTCACTTGGACTTACGCGAGCACCAATCCGACGGTGTCACGCCACCGGCCCGCTCGATCAGTTCGTTGTCCCACGTGACAAGCGTCGTTCCCGTCGACGCCGCGGCGGCGACGTAGATGGCGTCTGCCCCGCGCAGCAGGCCACGCGTCCCGCAAGTCAACGCTTCGTCGATCAATGTCATATCCACGTCCACCCATCGCAGGACGGGAATCGCCTGCAGGCTCCGGGCCACGGCTATACCCTTGGCACCGTCCTGCTGTCTGCGGGCCATCGCACATGCTGTCTCCACGATGGCCAGCGAAGGAGCGAACATCTCAACGCGCCGCCGCTCGCACTCCCGCAGGAAGGCGACACTTTCGATGTGGAAAGCGTCCTTCGGCTCGAAAAAGGCCGTCCAGACGCTGGCATCGATCGTGATCATCGGGCGGCACGCTCCAGACGGTTTCGGTCCTTCTCGAGGATTTCCCGCGCGGTGGGACCGGGCCGGTCAACCGGCACAGCATGCTCAAGGAGTTGATCCACCCAGCTGACCGGCGACTCCCCCGCCGCATGAGTGGCACTTCCCGGCTCTTGGACCCAGTTGCGGAACAACTCAATGGTCACATCACGCACAGCCCGCCCTTTAAGAGCTGTCTTGGCCTTCACACGACGGTAAAGATCATCCGGAATATCGATGGTTGCTTTCATGTTATACAGCTTACCAGTTTACAAGTTCGTGTCAATCGACCCGAGAACTTAGCATCGCCCATGTGTTGCCAGCATCCTTGGCACGCCTCCGTTAAGCCAACGGGCACCCACTGTTCCTCGCTCTCGATTTCGGCGTAGCCGAAAAGCTGGTGAGTCTCGGTGTGCAGGAAGATCGAGTAGTTCAAGACGCCGTGGCCTTTGAGCACCTTCTCCAACTCGGGCCAGATTGGATTGTGCGGCTTGTGGCATTCCGTGTCGGCGCCGGCACGAACCGACAAGACGAGGCTTTGCGGATTTTCATGGTTGGCAAGTTTTCAGAGCTAAACCCTACGCGGGTTTATTCCAAGTAAGCCGGACGGAAGACATCAACCGGTTTGCCTTGGGGCATGCTGCGGAAGCGCTCCCACGCGCGGCGGGTAGCCGGGTCGTTTTCATCGGGCAGCGGGATCGCCTTCAGATATGTCTCGAAGCGCTGGCGGGCGGCAATGACTTCCGGGTCTGTGGAATCGCTCACATCGCGGTATTCGTCGCGGTTGGCCGCGCCACGAGTGTCATAGAAGCGCCCTCGCCCATCGAGGAGCCAGTCTTTGTCGCGCACCCAACGCGCATTGTTCATGGCCATTTGGATGGTCTCGCGCGGGGCGAACGGTTCTCCGAGAAGATACGGGGCGAAGCTGTGGCCGTCGGTGTTCATCGGTCCGCGATACCCGGCGAGCTGGGCGAAAGTCGGCCAGAAATCGGTGAAGTCGACGAGCACTTCGCTGGAATCGCGGGGCTTGACCGGCCCGCCGCCCACGACCAAAGGCACGCGGATGCCGTTGTCGCGGTCGTAGCTGTTTTTGTCCATGACCTCATTGCTGCCGCGGATCTCAGCCGTTCCGTTATCGGCAGAGAAGAAGATGATGGTGTCCTTCGCCCTTCCCTGCCTGGCCAATCCCTCGCGGAGACGGCCGAGCAAATGGTCGAGGTATTGCATGTTCGACTCGAGCGCGCCGGGCACTTTGCCGCCGGTCGGACGACCTTGTTTGTCCAACTCCGGCACATCGGTGTAATACCAGCGTCCCTCGAGCGAACCAGCTACCTCCTCGTGCGCTTTGTGCGCGAGATTGGTCGCCCAGTAAGCGATGAACGGTTTGTCGCGGTCCGGCGCAGTGAACTCCAACAAATGCTTCAGTTCCAGATCGGGCCCGAAGTCATCCGGCGTGGCCGGCACCCCCTTGCCATTGCGGACGAGACCCGGGTGCCAATACCAAGAGACGCCATACATGTCGTTCCGGTCGGGCGACCAATGATTTTGCCGCGGCCCATCATGCCCCGGCCAATACCACGCAATCAGCCAGTCCTCCGCCCCCAGAACACCCGCATCGGGACCATCCCCGGGGTGCTTTTTGCCGATCATGCTGGTGGCATAACCAGCCTCCTTCATCATCTTGAGCACCGGCAGATGTCGCGAATCTTCCCAAAACGGGACTTCGGGGCACACCGGGTTCTCATAGTAGCCGGTATTGTGCGGGTATTTTCCGGTCATCATCATGGCACGCGACGGGGCACACACGGGCGTGGACCACGCATTCCGGAAAAGGACACCGTCGTCGGCCAACTTCTGCAGGTTGGGCATGGGAATGGAGCCGCCGTAGGGCGACAACTCGCAAGCCGAGACATCGTCCGCGAGAATGAAGACGATGTTGGGAGGACGCGCTGCGGTCAGGTTGCGCTCCCCGTCATCGCGGATCGCGCGCGGTGATGCCGGAGTGAAAACATTTGCCGTCACCGTATTGTCGTCGGCGAAATCGCGGTTGTCGGCACTGCTTCCGAAATTGTAACCGGCATCGGCTTCGCAGTAACTGCGGCGCCCTTGACGGGAACCGA
This sequence comes from uncultured Verrucomicrobiota bacterium, assembly GCA_903953565.1. Classification (GTDB taxonomy): domain Bacteria; phylum Verrucomicrobiota; class Verrucomicrobiia; order Chthoniobacterales; family JACTMZ01; genus JACTMZ01. Next base: position 42,225 of record CAJBKE010000008.1, read on the forward strand.
GCCAGATCCCGTAGCTGCCGGGACGCAATCCGGAGAGATCGAAGGTATTGTTCTCGATGCGGTTTTCGCGAGGCGTTTGGTGGCGCACCGTGCCCCCCTCACCGCAGTTGCGATAAAGGTATATGCCGCCGAAAGCGGCGCGGACGAAGCGGTTTCCTTCGATAACATTGCAGGCTGATCCATCGACGGCGATAACCTCGCGGGCCGCACGGAGGTCGAAGGTGCAATTTTCTATTCTGTTACCCGCACTTTCGGCATCGAAATAAACAACCGTTGAAACCGTCGAACCAGTGAACGCGCAGTCTTTCACGGTCACGCCAGTGACACCCGGCCCCAAGTAGAGCGGGATGCGGTGCTCCGCCTCGATCTGCAGATTTTCGAGGACGATTTCCCGGGGCGCCGCCGCTTGGGCGCGTTCCGTGTGGCCCTCGCTCACGGAAGACTCGCGCACGCGCGGCGCTTCCCCATTGCGCCCCATTCCGGAGATGCGGATCGCTCCGCGCAAACGTCCGTTGCGGATGGTGATGCGTTGAGGAACATCCCAACCGTCGCGTGCTTCCTGCGAGCGAATGAGAATCTCGGTTGGTTTCCCTTCGTTGAACCATCCGCCCTGCAAATCGATCACCGTTCCGCTGGCCGAACTTCCGGCAAGCTCCACCATTTCCAGACGAGGCGCCGGAGCGAGCAGTTTCAGGAGGCTCGAAGGCGCGACGTAAAACCAAATCCCAAGCAATGATGCTGATAAGGCGACGACAGCGGAAAGCACCGCCACGCTGCGTCGACAACTCGAGTGCTTCTTAGGGTGCGTCATTGACCATGGTGCGCAGCCAGAGCTTGCCCGAGAAACCTGCGTGAAGCACGGTCGATCGACGGCAACTCAGACAGCGCCTGACTCCGTCCCGCCCAGCCTCCGCCACAGAACCCCATAGGCACATACAAAGAGGAAGCAGACGAGCGGGACGATAAAGCTGAAGGAAACGTTCGTCAGGTCGGCGATATGTCCCATGAGCTTGGGCACGATAGCCCCGCCCATGATGGCCATGACCAGATAGGACGCTGCCCGCTTCGCCCCGGCGCCGAGGCCTGCGATTCCAAGCGCGAAAATTGTCGGAAACATGATGGACATGACAAAGTAGGCCCCGAACACAGCACCGGTGGAAATCCATCCCAACTTGAGGACGATCAGCCCGCAAAGCAGAGCACCCAAGGCGCCGTAGAGCCCAAGCACACGGTGCGCGCGGAATTTTTTAACCAAGCCCGCCCCCGTGAAACGTCCGACGAGGAAGCACAGAAATCCCACCGAGGCCAACGTCGATGCGGTGGCGTTGGAGACCACAACCGGCGGTTGGGATGTCATGTAGTTGATGAAATAAGCGAAGATGCCGGATTGCGCGGCGACATAGAAAAACTGCGCGAGAGTGGCTGCCGAGAAGTGAGGTTTCAGCCAGATGCTATCGGACGCGATCCGTCCAGCGCGCACCGCAAGCAACACGCTAAGCAGTGCCGCAGCGGCCAGCGAGACAGTGAGCAGCACCTTGCCGAAAATCGCCTGATTGAAGATGGAGGCCACCGCTGTGGCAATCATGCCCAGTGAAACCGAGAGAACGAGCAGGTTGAGCCAGAGCAAGCCCATGGCAACGCCGCGTCCGGGGCGCGCAACGACTGAGGCAGTTGCGCTGTGACCGGCCGATGAGCCCGCTTCGCCCTCGCCCGGCGTGATGTCGGGCAACTTGACTCGTGCAAAGATCACGGCCAGCAGCAGAACAACGACGCCGACCGCCGCGTAGGGAATCCACAATGTCTCCGCACCCGTGCTCTTCCCTGTGTGGTCCGTGCCATAGAAAAACATGGCGCCCGCCATCGGTCCAAACACCCACCCGATACCATTGAAGGATTGGGCCAAGTTGATGCGGGTTGCCGCATAAGCGGGCGCTCCGAGCACGGTGGTGTATGGATTGGCAACGGTCTCGAGAAAGGTAAGCCCTGCGGCGATGATGCACACACCGAGAAGGAAGGCCCAGAACTGCGCAATCTGCGTGGCAGGTATGAACCAGAGGCCCCCGACAGCCACCATGAGCAGCCCAGCAACGATACCGCCCTTGTAACCGAGCCGCATTGCCAGCCAACCAGCGGGCAATGCCATGAGAAAGTATCCGAGATAGTGCGCAAACTGCACCCAGGCGGATTGCGCCAAGGTGAGCCCCAGCTCCTCTTGGAAATGCTTGTCCATCACGTCGATCATCCCATTGCAGAATCCCCAGAGGAAAAACAGGGACGTGACGAGAGCGAAGGTGACGAAGTGATTACGGCCGTCAGCCGTGGTGAATAAGCGGGAAGCGTTCATGGGTCATTTAGCCGCCCCAGCGAAAGCATCGCGAATTTCGCGGATGCCCGCACCGAGCTTTGCTTCGGCAATGGGATCGAGTTGTTCGGGTTGCCCGGCGAAATGCACGGTGACTTGTTTGTGCGTCAGACTGGCTCCGGGCGCCAGCTCCGCGCCGGGCGAAGAGGTTTCCAGTTCGTAGAAGGGGCCGAGAGGAGGTTCACCGGGGGCCGGGGATCCGTCATTGTAAGCGTTGATCACGTCGCCGGCGTAGGGGTTCTCCTGCTTTTCCCACATCGAATTGACGTAGCGGCCGTCCTTCTCCACCGGCTCGCAACGCACGATGGTCAGCGCGCCGAGATCGGGAGAGTAGCTGCCAGCGAAAGGCGTGGATCGCGACGGCGGGATGCCGATCTTGCCGCGCGCGGCGCCGTCGCCTTTGAAAAAGACCACGCCCTTGCCGACCTTGAGCCGGTCCGGCGCGATCTTGCCGAAGTAAGCATCGTTGACCACCGGCCCCTCAGCGTCCGCGCGGAACGGGATGGCCATGACGGTCGACGGCGAGGGCTTATACATGCCCAGAATCCAGACCGAGAGAAGTCCGGTGTCCGCATCCCACGCCTTCTCGCCGCGGTTGGTGATGGTGTTGACTGTCTCGTAGGCGACGAACGGCAAATCTTCGGGAATTGTCACACCCAAGGCCTGCGCGGTCTGCTCACGATCGAGCAAGCGCACCGTGCGCTCGGCACCGACGTCGAACTTTGTGCCGGACTGGTTCGTCACCATAAAGTTGCGAGCGAAGACGGCCTTTGTTTCATCCGAAGACACCTTGTCGAAGGCTTCGGTATCGATGGCGACGGGTGTCTTCCAGTCCGCGAAATCGAACTTCGCTCCCGGCGCGAAGAAGATGCCGAACTGGCCACCCTCGGGCCCCAGCCAAAACCGCTCCTCGCCGCCGAAAACATGGATTTTGGATTCGAGCGTGCCCTTGGCTTCCTCCGGCGGGACGACGCCTTTGGCGATGAGTTTGTAATTGAGCCAACCGTAACTGTTGCCGCCGTCGCCCGTGGCCGTGCTGGTCATGACGCGCCCTTGATACGCCGGCGCAACGGCCACGGCCGCGTCACCGCGGCGCAGAACGATCGCGTCGGTATGTTTTTTCAAGAAGGCAACGTCTTCGCCGAAGTTTGAGGGTGTGTTTTCCATGGGTTCGGAGGAGGCGACCAAACTTGTCGCCGTGAATGTGGCTAGGAGAAGGGTGAGGCAGTTATTCATGGGGGAGAAAGTAGAATTCGGCCGCAGGCCCGAAGCCTCAGTTGGAAACGGTGAATTTCCAGTCGGAGGTGGCCAGAGTCGGCAGGCCGGGCATTTCCTGCTTCGTCTGCACTTGCAGCTCGACCCTCAAATCCTTGCCGGCATCTTCGGGCTTGATGGTGTAGCTGACGACTATCTCGCCCCAGTCTTTTTCGCCGACGGATTCAAAAAGGAAATCCCGCGTTCCTTCCAGGCCTTGCGCAAGTTGGCCGCCGACAACGAAGCCGCCGTGCCCCGAAATGATGAGGTCCTGCACACGCATCGGTTCACCGCCATACCAGCCGAAGAGGCCGCTGAACTTGATCGTCTTCCCTACGTCGTCCGCGGAGACGGCGCCCAACGGCCAGACTGTGCGGCTGACGATGCTGCGCAAGTAGGGGTCTGTTTCACTTTCGACCGGTTGCCATTGGCCGGCCTTGATCACCGCGAAATACTCCCCACTCTTGTCCGACATTCCCTCGTCGCCTCTTAGCTGCAACTGACCCGGGGTCGCGCCCCACTGCATCATGAGGGACCCGGGCCCCCACTGGACCGGAGAAGAAAAGTCGATCGTCTTGTCCGCCAGCTGCGCGCAAACGACATGCGCCGGGAGTGTCAGGACGGTCAGAAGCAAGAGGGAAGGCCGGGGGAAATTCATCAAGTGAGAATATGTGGGTTTTCCGGCCAAGGGAACCTTGGTGGTGGCGCCAAACAGCTTCAGGTAAGTGCCAAAGGGATTTAGCACGGCGGTCACTTCTCACCCGGACCTAGTGTAATCTCTAGTGCCTGCCCCGCGGAAATCGTGATTTCCGAGTCGAACACCACTTCTGCCCTGCCATCCTTGGCGCGCAAGGTCGCAGGCACCGGCTTGCCGTCGACGGACGCAGTCACCTTTTGGTGCGTCTGCCCCGCAGGCGGAACAAGCGACATGGTGCGCAGCGGCACCTTGCCATACTTCACCGCGAGATCCGCGCGCAGGGTCCCGCTGGTGATCTTCTGGCTGAAACTCCCCCACCCTTCGGCCGCGGTGAATGGCGCCTTGAAGTTTTCCGGCGTGAGGCGCGGCGCAAAGCCGATGTGCCGTTCAGGACCGTCGTATTCAAACCCCGCGATGGCGATGAGCGCACCATAAGAGGCCATGGAACGGGCATAGTGGTCGCCGCACTCCACCTCGTTGAAAGGATTGCGTTTGTTTCCGTCATAGCGCTCGTCGAGCGT
>CAJBKE010000009.1 GCA_903953565.1 uncultured Verrucomicrobiota bacterium
CGCTGCGTCTCCTCTCTTTATCGGCTGGGGTGGAACAAACAGCAGCCTGACCGTGGCCGACGGTGGAAACGTGGCCGCCCCGCAGACCACCATCGCCGCGAATCATGGCTCCTCGGGCACGCTCAATATCGGGCGCTTTGGCACCAACGATGCGGCAGGAACGGTCTCCACGCCCACGATCGCCTTCGGAGCCGGCACCGGGACGATCAACTTCAACCAGAGCAATAGCACAACGATCAACGCGGCCATCTCCGGCAACGGATCGGTCAACCAACTCGGCAGCGGGACGACGATCCTTGCCGGACACAACACCTACACGGGACCGACGACGGTGGCGGCGGGCGACCTCGTTGTCAACGGCTCGATCGCCAACAGCACGGTCACCGTGAACAACGGGGGAACATTGTCAGGATCCGGCTCGGTCGGCGGCATTGTTCTCAATCTTGGCGGCACGATCAATCCGGGCAACTCGCCCGGCACACATTCCGTGGCCGGCAATGTCGTGTGGAACGCAGGCGCCAACTACAATTGGCAGATTCACGACGTCCAACCCGGCGGCGCCGGCACCAGCACGGGGTGGGATCTCATGAGCGCCACCGGCACGCTCGACCTGAGTGCCCTCACCGTGGGCAGCGAGTTCAACATCAACCTCTGGTTGCTCTCTGGCGTCGCGCCCGATGCGAACGGCCCCGCGCTCAACTTCGATCCAAACCAGAATTACACTTGGACCATCCTCACCGCAGCCGGCGGCATCAGTGGATTCACCGGCAGTAGCCAATTCGTCATCAACACCGCAGCAATCAACGGCACAGGAGGCTTCGCCAATGCACTCAACGGCGGCAGCTTCTCCCTCGCGCAAAGCGGCAACGACTTGAACCTCGTCTTCACCGCAGCCGGCGGCCCCGGGGCGCCTTCGCCGGTGCCCGAACCCGGCACGTGGGCCGCGGCAGCCTTGCTCGCCGGCGGCGCGGCGTTCATGCGCTGGCGCAAGCGGAACAAAGCTTCCTGAATGACCATCGGGGGTTGGTAATTCCTAGCGATACCCGCACGGCAATGAGCGGGCGTTCTTTTCTGACTGCTGCAGGAGCCGGCCTCAAGCGCAACCTCGCCATGCTCGGTGTCAAACGCCGCCGTCGCTCGGCCTGAGTTTTTGCACAGATCACCGGAGTGCTCGGGCGCTCGGGGAAGATCTCGCCGAAGCGAGACCCGCAGGGCGACATGAGCGGGAGCGAAGGAGTCAACGTAACGAAGGAAACGAAGGGGTAGGGCAGATTCCCGCTGGCGCGCCATTTCTCTTCGCGCTCTCCGTGTCTCTGTGAGAGCTCTTAGCTTTTGTCGTCAGGGCTCGGTATGCGGGCTGCGAGAGGAAAATTGCAATTTACCCGAAACCGCTTGAGGAAACCAATTTGCTGGCTACCTTGCCCGTTAATATCCGAATTTAAGCCCGCCCCTTGGCGCAAAGAAACCAAACCCCATGAAAAAAACCATTCAATCGATCATTCTTGCCGCGGGCTTGGCCAGTGGCTTGTCGTCCGCCCTGCAGGCCCAGCCTACGACGAGCTGGACCATCGGCTCCACAAACCCCGTGCTCGCACCTGGGTATACTGGAGGCTACGCAGGTTCGATCACCAATTGGACGGCGCCGAATACTGGTTACTACAGTATTCGGGCGTATGGTGGCTCGACTGGTGGGGCTGGAGCAGTGATCGGAGGGGTTTTCTACCTCACCTCCAACACTACCCTTAATATTTTGGTGGGTAGTGGGAATATAGGTTATACAGCAGCTGGCGCTGGCGGAACATTCGTGGTCACTTCCTCGACCAACCCCCTCGTGGTGGCAGGCGGTGGTGGGGGTTCAGGTCAGAAAAATTATACCGATTGGAATTCAGCCAACGCGAGCCTCACCACATCTGGGAATGATGCCTATTATTTCGGAGCCAATCAGCAGGGATCGGGTGGCACGAACGGATATGGAGGAACGATTGGGAGTGATTCTTCTGCACGGGGATCCGGTGGCGGCGGTGGTTTTTACGGAAATGGAGGGACGCATTTAATCACTGCTGCGATAAACCACGGTGACATTGCAGCCCAGGGAGGGTTTAGCTACGTCAATGGTGGCTACGGAGGCTACGACAATCCCCAAACCAGCGGCCCTTATACGGAGAATGGTTATTTCGGCGGCGGTGGGCAGACCGGGGCGAACCTCAGTCCTCCAGGAGGAGGCGGAGGAGGCTACAGCGGGGGAGGCGGAGGTGGAGTTGCTACCCACGGAAACAATTACGGTAGCGGCGGTGGAGGTGGTTCCTATCTCGACGCATCGGCTTTACATGCGGTGAAATACGTCAACAACTCATCCATTCCCAACTTCACCGCCAACGGCATGGTATGGATCTATGAGGTCACTTCCGCCACCTTGACGAACGGCACCACAGCGGAAGCTAACGTTGACATCGGAACCGGAGGGATATCCAACGAGAGCCTCTTCGTGGCGAACCCGGGCACGCTGCTTACCTCCTCGAACAATGTCGTGGTGGGGGACAGCACCACCGGCAACAGCATGGTCATTTCTGGCGGCGGCCAGGTGCAGAACTTTGTCAGCGGCATCATCGGCTCCCAAGCCGGTGCATCGAGCAACTCAGTCACGGTCAACGGATCCGGATCGAGGTGGCGAAGTGACAGCAACATGATCGTCGGTGAGAACGGGTCCGGCAATAGTCTGGTTGTGTCAAGCGGCGGCGCGGTGCTTACGGGCATAGTTTCCAACTCTACGGTTGTCGGCTACAATGCAGGGTCGTCCAGCAACTCGGTGCTCGTGACTGGCAGCGGTTCGACCTTCACCAACAACGGCGTCACGGTCGGCTACAGCGGCTCGGGTAACAGCCTCGTCATCGCCAACGGCGGCTTCATGCAGGGCATCGACTCCGACACCGTGATCGGATACAACTCCACTTCCGCGGGCAACAGTTTGCAGGTGACGGGCGCCGGATCGACTTTAGTCGGAGGTAAAATCGAGGTCGGCAGCGGAGGCTCAGGCAACAGCCTGTTGATCAGCAGCGGCGGATATGTCACCTCGAATTCCGGAGAGATCGGCGCCAATGCGGGCAGCAGCAGCAACAATGTGTTGGTGACAGGTAGCGGATCGACTTGGGAAGCCACTTTTGGCGTTCAGGTCGGCAGCTCAGGTGCTGGAGTGCTGACCGTGGCCGACGGGGGTTTGATGTTGGTCGATCCCACCGAGGATTCCTCGTTTACTATCGGAAAATACGCGGGTTCCTCGGGCACGCTGAACATCGGCCGTTACGGAACCAACGACGAAGCGGGGACGGTCTCCACGCCGAGGATTGTATTCGGCGCCGGGACGGGAACGCTCAACTTCAACCAGGCCGACAGCACGACCATCTCGGCCGCCATCTCGGGCAACGGCACGGTCAACCAACTCGGCAGCGGCACAACAGTCCTCACCGCAAGCAACACTTACACCGGTGCGACCACGGTGTCCGGCGGCGAGTTGGTTGTCAATGGGGCTGCCAACAGCAGCACGGTCTCGGTGAACAACGGCGGTATCTTGAGCGGCAGCGGATCGATCGGCGGACTCATCGTCAACGCTGGCGGCACGATCAGCCCGGGCAACTCACCGGGCACTGCGATTGTGACGGGCAATGCGGTTTGGAATTCTGGCGGTTTCTACGATTGGCAAGTCTACGATGCCACCGGCGTCGCCGGTCAGGATTGGGATCTGCTTGCGATCTCCGGCTCCCTCAATCTGAGTGCGTTGAGCATCGGCAGCGAATACACGATCAATCTTTGGTCGCTCGAACAGATCGGGCCCGATGTGAACGGCGACGCGCTCAACTTCGGCCCCGGCGTTTGGACGATCGCCACAGCGGCGGGCGGCATCACCGGATTTACCGGCACAGATCAGTTCATCATCAACACCGCACCGACAATCACCTCGGCAGGATTTTCCAATCCGCTCAATGGTGGCACATTCTCCATCGAGCAAAGCGGTAACAACCTGAACCTGCGCTTCACTTCCAACGCGGTGCCGGAGCCCGGCACTTGGGCTGCCGCGGCACTACTCGCCGGCGGCGCGGCCTTCATGCGCTGGCGCAGGCGCGGAAAAGTTTCCTGATTGGCAGCGCGAATTACCCCCTATGCCCTCGAATCCGATAAGCTGACCGAAATCCAACCTCATCCGTGTCCCGGGCCGGTTTATGCCACCCGGGGATGGCTTTTAGGATTGCGGGACGTGTTGCGCGTGGCATCTTTCGCGACGTATGAGACCAATAACTCTCGCGGTAGCTTCGATCCTTGCCGCGGCAATCTTCTTCTCGCCCGGCAGTTCTGCGCGGGCCGAGGCATCGACCCTGGTCAACAATCTTCCCGGACAGAATTCTTACGGCGGGTGGAACGATTGGCCGTTCGGGTCCGCGCAGCTGACCAATTCAGGCAACTTCGCCGCCCAGCGATTCACTTCCGGCGGCAGCAACTACATCAACCAGTTGCTCACGGTCACCCTGTGGTCGCAGACGCTTTCCGGCGCGGCCGCCATGCCACTCAGTATCTACACGGGAAGTTCGGCTGCCCCGGGTTTCGATCCGGGCAATCCGTCGAACAATTTGGTGACGCAATTGGGTTTTCAGGGCGCATTCGATATCGCCGACGGAACGCTTGTCGCTTCTCCAACCACGTCGAATGCCTATCTCAACCGGTATGCATCCGCTTCCGCCCTCACCTTGTCAGCCGGTATCAACTACTGGGTGGTGGCAAGTGGCCTTGACGGTTCGGACTTCGTCTGGGACTCCGGCACCAATCAGGTCCCGGTGACCAATGCGCCCCCCGGAACCACGTTCGGGAGTGGATTCTCCTGGGGTAGCAACTCCCAGTGGGACGGGGTGAGCTGGCAGCCATACAATTCCAGCGAAGCGCTGATGATGGAAGTGCAGGTGGTGCCGGAACCCTCGACCTACGCGCTGCTGGCCATCGCGCTTGCCGGCCTCGGTGCGCACGTGCTGCGCCGCCGTCGCTCGGCCTGAGTTTTTCTTTCAATCGTCGCCCGCCAGCAGAAGCTGGAATGTGCGCAGGATTTCCGCGGACGCGGTGCTGTCCAACTCGCCGACGCGTTTCAGCGCGGTGGTATTGACCGGTCGAAGAAGATCGCAAGCCACCACATAATCATCACCACCCCATCGGATCTTCACACGCAGCGGGGTGAGCGAGAGGTTTTTGCGGAGCGGACAAACCAGTTGCGTGGGTAAAGCGGCCAAGCCGGGATGTTGCAAACCGACGAGATTGGGTCGCGAGATGTCCGCCGTGGACGAATACAAAGGCAGATTCATTCGTGCCGCGGAAATGCTGCCGACATCTGGCAAGGTGGATCGCGCCGTCCCGGCGCGATATTACAATTTGTAAATCGCGATGGGGACATCGCGATCCACCATCTGCTCGAAGTTTGAAAGCGGTTAAGCATTGGTATCACTCCGCAGCGATCGGAATTTCTTCGTTAAGTTTGAGCGTCTCCTCGCGCACCTTGGGTGTGTAGGCGGTGACCGCGGTTCGGTAAAACGCCTCGCGCTCACGACGTTTCTTTTCCTTGGTCAGCAACTCCTCGACAAAGACCGATTTCGGCAGTTCCCCGCGCATGCTGTCCAACATGCGGAATGCACTGCGGGCCAGTGTCAGGGTCTGACGCGGAGCAGGCGACTTTTGAGCGACTTTCATGCGACTAATGTGAACGCTGCTGCTCCGACAGTCAACCGATCCTGAGGACCATCCTTTGTTACCTTCGTTGGCTTCTGTTAATCCTTCGTCCCGTGAAGGCCGTTCTTTGTCTGATCTTGTGTCTAGTCGCTTCACTTGGCTGCGCCACCGAAGTCCAGCAGCACGGACTGAGCTTCGAGCACTGGGTGGCCGACACCTTCTTCGGCGGACACCGTCCGTCAGGCCCGACGGACAAGTGGGACATCCCGGCGTCGGCTAACACCCAACACGGACGCATTCCGGTCAACCCGAAGGCCACGCAATATGGCGAACCGGTGCTGCTTGGCGATGCGCTGCGGCAATACGACATCAAAGAGCCCTTTGTCCTGATCGTTGGATTCTGGGAGCAGGACGGACGCGACAAAAAATTCGTCCAATCCCTCGTTGCCCGCATCGAACCCGAGCAGTGGCGCCAACTCTGGGCACCGGTCACCCGCAAGGATCTCGAGGCGATGGACAAACTGGTCAAAGACACTTCGCGCCCGGTCGCGGAGGTGCGGAAAGAAGTTCTCCGCCGCAAAAAGCAACCGCCTTTCTCGCAAGCGGTGATCCAACTCAACCCCAAGATCGACCAATCCCAGCGACGCCTGCAGTGCAGTATTTCCTACGTGCGACTGTTCAAGAACCTCGCCCCGGGTCGCGACCGCAAAGCGCAGTCTTTTGCCGAGGTTTTCGGCCGGCGCATTCCGCCGATCACGGCGTCTCCTCCACGGGATTTTTAGCCCGCCTACTTTGCGGTGCGAAATAGGCGCCGGGCGGTTCGCGTGCCGCCCGTCCCTACCTCGATGACCGCACGATGCCGCGGACGATGGCATCGGCGAGGCGCTGGCGATAGCCGCCGGAGCGGATTTTGCGCGCTTCGTAGGAGCTGGAGAGGAATCCGCACTCGACCAGCGCCGCTGGTCGCGCGTTGTTGCGCAAAACGTGGAAGCGCGCGCGTTTCACGCCGCGGTTGCCGGAGACTCGGGACAATTCACGCTGGATGTTGGCCGCCAGCGGATAGGAGCGCGCGTTGTAGTAATAGGTCTCCGTGCCGCTCGCACTTGAGTTCCGGGCCCAATTGTAGTGAATACTGACGAACACCGCGCCGCGTTGGCGGTTGGAGATGGCGGCGCGGGTCGGGAGCGGAACGAAGTAGTCGCCCTTCCGCGTCATGACCACCCGGTAGCCGTTGCGCTTGAGTCCGCGTTCCACACGCTTGGCTGTGTCGAGGGCGTATTTTTTTTCGAGCGAGCCATCCACGCCGCGCGCACCTTTGTCGATTCCGCCGTGGCCGGCATCAACCACCACGGTGCGAAAGCGTCCGACACCGCCCGGACCGGCGCAGCCGGTCAGAAAAATCAGGGCAATGGCCACAACGGCCGAACTGATGATCCCTCGCATCGGTAGAACGTAAAAAACAAGTGGCCCGAGGCAAAGCAAATATCCACGCATTGCGCGAGATCGCTGAGGGAGGCATTCTCCTACCATGCTGACCAAACGAATCATTCCCTGCCTCGACGTGACCGGCGGACGCGTGGTCAAGGGAACCAAGTTTCTCGAGCTGCGCGATGCCGGTGATCCGGTCGAGTGCGCCAAGGCCTACGATGCGCAGGGCGCGGACGAGTTGGTTTTCCTCGATATCACCGCATCCTCCGACAATCGCGCCACCATGGTCGATGTGGTCGAGCGGACCGCCTCCGAGTGTTTCATGCCGCTGACCGTCGGTGGCGGGATCCGCACGGTGGAGGATATGAAGACCATGTTGCGGGCCGGCGCGGACAAGGTGAGCGTCAACACCTCGGCCATCCAGCGTCCGGAACTGGTGCGCGAGGGCGCAGAGCGTTTCGGGTCGCAGTGCATTGTGGTGGCCATTGACGCGCGGCGCCGTCCGGAAGGCGGGTGGACGGTTTTCACGCATGGCGGACGGAATCCGACGGACCTCGAGGCGGTGGCGTGGGCCAAGCGCGTGGAGGAATTGGGGGCCGGCGAGATTTTGCTCACCAGCATGGATGCGGATGGAACCAAGGAAGGCTATGACATGGAGTTGGTGCGGGCGGTGAGTGAGGCGGTGAGCATTCCGGTCATCGCCAGCGGCGGCGCGGGCAAACTCGAGCACATGGCCGATGTCTTGCAGAACGCCGGGGCAGACGCTGTCCTCGCCGCGAGCATTTTCCACTTCGGGGAATACACGGTGGGGGACGTGAAGCGATTTCTCGCCGAGCGCGGGGTGCCGGTGCGACTGGGGTAAGCAAATTCCCGAAAAGTTTTAGCCACGGATTAACGCGGATAAACGACAGGATTAGGTTTTCCGCCGACTGACATCGGCGCAAAACACAGGTCTCACTACGCATGGGCGAAGACGGTGTTTGACGGTAGCATATGGGAAGGCCATATTCATATGCATGAGGACGACACTGATCCTGAATGAAGAGATTCTCTCCAAAGCCTCCGCTCTCGCGGGCGTCAAGGAGAAGACGGCGCTCGTTCACCTCGGTCTCGAGGCTCTCATCGCCAAGATGAGTGCCGCTCGGCTCGCGGCTCTGGGTGGCACCGAGCGGAACGCCAAAGCTTCGCCGCGCCGCCGCGCAGCTTGATGGTTCTGGTCGATACATCCGTGTGGATCGACCACTTCCGCGCCGGCGAAGCAAGGTTGGCGCGCCTGCTGGAAGATGTCGAATTGGTGATGCACCCGTTGGTTATCGGTGAACTGGCTTGCGGAAACCTACGGAATCGACGGGAGATTCTGTCTCTGCTTTCCAATCTTCCGCACGTCGCACAGGTATCGAATGATGAGGTGCTCTTTTTCATCGAGCGGCATCGTCTGCACGGCCGCGGCTTGGGACTTGTCGACGTTCACCTCCTGGCTTGCTGCGCGGTGGAGGGGAACGGGCTTTGGAGCAAAGACGTCCGGCTGATGAAGACTGCCAAAGACTTGAAGCTGGCCGCGCACCTCGGCGTGTGATTCCTCGATAGGCAGGCCAAGCATTTTTTTAGCCACAGCCGAGTCTTCGAGACGGCCGTCGGCAAATAGAGGAAGATCTAAGAGGATTACTTTTCCGGCGACGGACATCGGCGCAAAACGGAATCATCCTGCAAGCGTGAACTCGGCTGCGTAAAAGCCTCTGAGGCGTCACTTATTTTCTGCCGGGGTCACCCGGCGGAAAATTATCATCCTGCCTTTTATCCGTGTTAATCGGTGGCCTGTTTTTCAATGCCGGTCAGCCACTCGACGAGCAGCGCATTGACCTTGCCCGTGCGGGCGTCGGGTTGGAGCGGATCGATGAAATCGTGCGGAATGTTCTCCGAGGCGGGGAATTCGTAGATAAAAAACTCGGTGTCGGTTGACGCGGCGCGCCATTGTTCGACCAAGCGTCTGGTGCGGGCATTGTTCACCGCTTTGTCGTTCTCCGTGAGGATCACGCCGAGGCGATTGGCGCGTAATGACTGATCGGGCTGTGCGGTTTGCAGTCCGAGGCGCAGCGCCTCGCCGAGTGCGCGCGTGGGAAAACGCGGATAGTTGTAGGGCGGACCCGGAAGGTTTTCGCGCACGCGCGGATCCCACCACATCATCTTGTTGGGCAGGCGCGTCAGCGCGGCGGCGAAGGCCGGGGTGAGCGGATCGGGCACCACGGCGGGTCCGAAGAGCGGGGCGAGGAGGAAGGCTTCGTCGATGTCCTCGCGGTTTTGCGCCAGCCAGGCGGCGGAAATGCCACTGATCGACAAACCAACCACGGTTACTTTCTGGCCGAGTCCTTGTGCCAGGTCGACGCCGTATTGCGCGTAGCGTATGAGGTCCTGCGCGTTCATAGCAGCGTGCGCTTCGGTCATGCGATCGGCGAGGCCGTGATGAGCGAGGCGGGGAATGACGACATTGGCACCGGTGGCGAAGAGCTTTTCCCCGAGTTCTCGGAATTGGCGCGGGGCGTTGGTCAGTCCGTGCAGCAGGACGAAAACGCGTTCGGTCGGATGGCCGTGGCTGAGCACGATGGTTCGTCCGCCCTCATGCAGCGGAAGATCTGCTTCCTTGGCCTGCGTAAGTTCCCAGCGTTCCATCGCTTCGTCGTAGGAGCCTGCCGGATCCGGTGCGGAGACAAGGTCGTCGAGCGGGAGCAGTCGCAGCAACCAGACGGCACCAAGCACGAGCAGCGCGGCCATAATGGCCGCAATCTTCAGGATGGTGCGCATGGTGCATCTTAGAGGGTTTTTTTCTTTACCCGTGAAGCAGGAAATCCGCGTCCTCCCGGCATGCGTGCTTCTCGCACTTCGACCGACCTGTTAAAACACCGTCACAGATGTCTTGGGTCAAAGAATCACTGCCGCGTCGCGTTTGGTCTTCGGTCACGGATTTTCCCCGCCGCTGGTGGAATGAGGTGACCAGACCGTTCGGGAAGAGCGGGTTGAGCCTGCCGCGGGAGTTGTTGCAGCGCGTCATGCTCTGGATGCCCGTGCTGGTCCTGGCTCTGATCGCATTCGGCGTGCTTGGTTTTTATCTTTTCGCGGGTTGGCGGGCGCGGGACCTGACCGCCAAGGCGTTGGCCAACGCGGAGGAGGGTAATGCGCGTTTTGCCCGGCTGCAGATTTTTTCGGCCATGAGCCTGCGACCCGACGATCCGGCGGTGCAGCGTGCCGCGGCGCTGATCGAAAGCCGTCTCGGCAATCCGGATGCGGTGCAAATGTGGGAAGAGGTCGCGGCCGGGCCGGATCTCGCGGACGACGAAATCGACGCCCGCGCCGAGGTGATGACCTTGCACGGCAACGACGAGCAATTTGCCGCCGCGCTGGCCGCGTTGGAAAAGAAGGGGAAGACCGATCGCGCAGCCGAGTTGCGTTCCCGCCGAAGTCTGCGCCGCGGGGACATGGAGCAAGCCATTGCCCAAGCACGCGCCGCCGCGTCATCGAATGACGAGCCGCGTCTGCGTCTGCAGCTCCTGCAACTGCTTGCCTCGCGGCATGGCGTCTTTCTCGCACCTCCCGCACAGCCCGGGGCGCTTGACCTCGCCGCCGCCGAGGAAATGGGCGCGCTTATCGACGGGTTGGTCGGCACACCGGCGGGCGATGAGGCGCTGGCCTTGGGATTGGAGGCGCCTTTTTTCCCAGCGAGCAAGAAATCGGCATGGGCCGAGGCCGCGTGGCGCAATCCGCTGGCCTCGAATCCCGCGCTCCTGCCCGCCGCCGAATTCCTCGCCGTCTCCGGAGCGGAAAAGCCCGATGCGCTCTACAACAAACTCGCCATTCTCTACATCGGCGCGCCCCTGCCGCAGCAGGCTGCGTTCGCCGGTTGGATGCTCCGACGCGGCATGAACGAACAAGTGCTCATCACGGCCTCCGCGGCCGAAGCCGTGCAGGATGAAGCCATGTTCGGCCTGCGGGCCTCCGCGCTCGGCGAACTCGATCGGTGGGAAGAGGTCTACCAATTGGCCGAGGCCCCGAGCAAAGCGCCCGATACGGTGCGCCTCATGGTCAAATCCCGCGCCGCCCGCGAGCTCGGACGCCCCGGCGAGGCCGATGAACTGGCCCGCGCCGCGCTGCAATCCTCGGTGGCCGAAGGCCGCGTGGGGCAAGCCCTCGAGTTGGCCGACCAACAGGATCTGCGCGAGTTGTCCGACGAGGTCATTGTCGAAATGTGCGGCAACTCCGCGGTGGCCGACGGCGCCTTTCGTTTGGCCCGCGATCGTTTCGCCCGGCGCGGACAATTTGCCACGCTCGATCGGGCCTACGCCGCCGCGCGCCAGGCGGTCCCGTCGGCGACCTCCGTGCGCGATTACGGCATCTATCTCGAGTTGCTCGCTGGCCCGGGTGTCGATCCGTCGGTCACCTCTGAAATTGTGGCCGCGAACCCGACCGATGTCGGCGCGCGTTTCAACCACGCCTTGGCTTTGCTCAAGTCGGGGCAGGGGAAGGAAGCGCTCGCTGTGTTCGAGAACTTTGACGTCCTCGTGGACCAGTTGCCGCCCGGCCTGCGTGCGATCAGTGCGGCCGTGCTGCATGCCGCGGGTGATACAAACGCGATTACGGTGGTTCGCGGCATACACCCCGACCTCCTCAGCCCCGCCGAATACGCTCTCATCGCCCCGTTGCGCACTGGCGGCCACTGAGCGGGAACAAGTTGGAGGCGGCGCCCATGCCGCTGCTTGCCCGAGGTCAGGCAACTTTGGCGCGTTGGCGCCAGCGGGCGAAGGCGGCACCGCCCGCGAGAAGAGCGGCGGCGGCCCAAGTGCCGGGCTCCGGCACGGGTGCGGCGGACTGCGTGGAGAAATTGATCGCCTCGGCGGCGGTGGGCGCGTTGGCGATGCCGGAGACCTTGAGGCTGCCGGCGTAGTCGCCGTTCAGCTTAAGCGTGTTGAAGCTGAAATTGTTTCGCGCCCCCAACAGTGAAGCATTGGCCGCGCCGGCGATCAGGGTGTTGGGATCGATGCCGAGATTGCTCGTGGCCCACATTTTGATGTCCACCTTGCCCGAGGTCGCGCTGGGCGACAGTCCGAGAGTGATGAGGTAGGTCGTGTTGATCGAAGGGGAGAAGTCGATCGTCTTGATGCCGCCGACACCCGTGCCGCCGCGGGCGTCGAAGCCGAAGTTCCCCGCCCCATAAGGAATGCCGAAGAACACCTGTTCCGTTCCGCCGTCCCAGAGACTGATCCCCGTGTAGTTTCCCCCGGCGAAATTCGACGCGCTCATCAGGTAGGAAATGTAGAACGTGTTGCCGGAGGTGCTGAAGGTCGAGGAAAGCGAACGCGTAGCGATGCTCGAGCCGATCTGCACCGCGTTGCCCGTGCCCCCGAGTCCGGCCACGATGGTGCTGCTTCCGCCGCTCCATGCCCCCGAAAAACCGCTGCCACCGTTTTGCCCGGCAAGATTGCTACCGACTGTGTAGTTGAAGTTTTCCGTGAAGAGAAGAGCCGAGTGCGCCGGCGAGGCAACGAGCAAAACGGTTACAATGCAAGGGAGGGCAGAACAAAAAACCCGCGAAAAAAACACTTTGGAGGATGCCATAGTAGGTCAAGATAACGCCCAATCATTCCCGTTTGCAACAAGTTTTCTGCGGCGCACAACACCTTGGTGGGAGTAGCCATGCCCGCCAGCGGTTTTGGGCCCATCCGCCCGCGCAAGGGCGACGGTATTTGCCGACTCGTGGCGAACCTCTTAATTTCCCGACAACAGTGATCAGGCCTCTTCGCGGATGCCGTAGAAGATGGCGTAGAGGACGGGAGTGACGAGCAGGGACAGCACGGCGGCGGCCCAAGTGCCGGGCTCCGGCACGGGTGCGGCGGACTGCGTGGAGAAATTGATCGCCTCGGCGGCGGTGGGCGCGTTGGCAATGCCGGAGATCTGGAGGCTGCCCGCGTCTGGCCCTTTGACCATCGCCCCGGAGGTCGCGATCCACTTACCAGACCTCAGCCAGCCGAACGGGCCTCGTTGATGAGTTCATCCAATCCCCGCAGGCGGTAGCTCCGGCAAAGTTCGCGCACGCCGGCTAAGTCGAGTTCAGGATTGCGCATCAGCAGTTCGAGCACATCGGCCCGGGATTTGGTGCCTCCGGCATAGAGCTTGAGAGCGATCAGGTGTGGCAGCGGGACCAGCTTGAGAGCGCTGTCGGGACGCGCGGTCAGTCGCGCTTCGCGCAAAGCATCCTCGATGACCGCGGGAAACTTGTCCGCGTAGCTGATGATCTGGATCAAACCGAAGGAACCCTCGATATCGATCACGCCGCCCAAGGGATCGTCGGCATCCGGTTCGTGCAACTCGGCTTGGTATCCGGCCTTGCGGAGCGAGTCCGTGAGTTCACGCAGCTTGCGCACGTTGGCATTGACGCCCAGATCGAGATCTTCGGTCTGGCGCACGTAGCGGTGGGCTGCCAGCGCCACCGCGCCGATGACGACGGCATCAAGTTGGTGCGCGTGCAAGCAGTCGAGGATTTCCTCGGCCGCCCGCAAGATGGCATCGGCGTCTTCCACCGGGTCAGCGGGTGCGGGCGGTGGGTTGCAGCCACGCAAAGCGCCGGCTCATGGTGAGCGCGGCGTGAATGCGCTCCTCCACCGTCATCCGCTCGATGCGGCGCATTTCCGCACGCCGTGAGGCCGCAGCCGAGCGGCTGCGGCGCGCGGGCGGCAGGGATGCGGGGGACGGTTCATTTTTCGCCATGACTCTCTTTAAGTGCCCCCCGTGCGATGGTCAATGACCGGGAGAACACGGTTCATCAGGTGGGTAGCCACGTGATCCTGCAAACCGCAAGTCTCGGCCACCGGAGACGGCCGGTTCCGGATCACCACGTTCTGCGCGTCGGCACGCTCAATTCAATCCCGCGTAGGCAGATCGCCTCGCGGCGACCCGCGTTGCTCCGGCCGAGCTATACAGCTCGGAGAGGCTAGCCGTCGCTGTCGAGGATGGCGAAGAGTCGAAAAACTTTTCGGGCTTGGTGCAAGAACTTCCCGTCTCAGCTTTAAAGCACAAGGCCGAGTTGCCTCTTCGTCGATCAGGCGTCTTCGCGGATGCCGTAGAAGATGGCGTAGAGGACGGGGGTGACGAGCAGGGACAGCACGGCGGCGAAGGAGAGGCCGAACATGATGGTCACGGCCATGGAGGAGAAAAACGGATCGGTGACCAGCGGGATCATGCCGAGCACCGTGGTGAGCACGACCATGCAGATGGGACGCATTTTGCTGGTGCAGCCTTCGAGGATGGCGCGGTAGGGCTGGGTTCCTTTGTCGATGAGGGTCTTGATTTTGCTCACGACGACAATCTGGTTTTTGATCAGCTCACCACCGAGGGCGAGAAGTCCCAACAAGGCCATGAAGCCGAAGGGCATGCCGGTGAGGAGAAGTCCGGCGGTCACGGCGATGATGCACAAGGGCATGACGAGCCAGATGAGGACGGTGGTGCGGATGGAATTGAAAAGCGCGACGACGATGAATGCCATGATGGCGAAGAACCACGGAATCGGTTCGGCGAGGGCACTGCGGGCGCGGCCGGAGTCTTCGTATTCGCCGCCCCATTCGAGTCGGTAGCCGGGCGGGAGTTCGATGTCCTCGATGTGGTCGCGCACGCGTTCGCGGAGTTGGCTGGGTAATCCGCGGCGGGGATCGGCGTGGACGGTAAGGGTCGGTGAGCGGTCACGACGGGCGATGACGGGATTTTCCCAGGCGACTTCGGTGCCGGCGGTGACTTGGGCCAGCGGGATCATGCGCGCGGCGGCGGGACTCCAAATTTGCAGGTTTCCGATGGCGGCGGCATCCTCGCGTTCGGCCTGCGGAGGACGCGCGATGATGGGGAGGAGACGGTTTTCCTGCGGGAAGAGTCCGGTGCCTTCGGTGCCGGGTTCGCGGTAGAGTCCGACGGGGCGGCCTTCGAAACTGGTTTCCAGCGCGCGGGCCACATCGACGCGGGTCAGGCCGTTGCGGCGTGCTTGTTGTTCGAGCACTTGGGGACGGATGACTTGCACCGGTTCCTGCCAATCGGTGCGCACGGCAACCGCATTGCCGTCTTCCTCGAGGACTTGCCTGGCTTGTTCGCCAAGTTGGCGCAGCATGGCGGGATCGGGGCCGCTGAAGCGGACTTGGATGCGTCCGCCGGATCCGGGACCGAGGAGGAATCTTTTGGCGATGCCGTTGGCGCCGGGGCGGTTGGTGTCCAATTCCTGCTGGATGGCCGCGGCGATGGGATCGATTTGTCGCCAGTCATCGACATCGACGAGGAATTGCACGTAGGCGCGGTTCTCGTGCTCGGGCGAGTAGACCAAAAGAAAACGCAATCCGCCGCCGCCGATGAGCGATGTAACGTGGGTCACGCCATCGAGCTTTTGGATGTATTCGCGGAAGTTCTCGGCAAAGGCTTCGGTCTCGCGGATGTGGGTGCCGGCCGGGAGGTAGACATCGACCATGAACTGCGGTCGCGTGGAAGGGGGGAAGAAGCTCTGATCGACGTAGCGGAAGCCGTAGAGTCCGGCGCCAAGTCCGAGAGCAGCGAGCACCACGACAAGCCAGCGATAACGCAGGGCTGCCGTGAGGAGTTTGCGGTAGATGCGGAAAGGCAGGGCATCGTAGGGATCGCGCGCGGCTTCCGCGCTGCCGGGGGCGAGCGGACGAAAGAAAATGTAGCTGAGCAGCGGCGTTGCGGTGACCGAGGAAACCCAGCTTAGGCTCAGGGCGATGAGGATGACCCAGAAGAGCGAGTTGGTGTATTCCCCGGTGTTGTCTTCGGAAAGTCCGATGGCCGCGAAGGCGATGATGCCGATGGCGGTGGCGCCGAAGAGCGGCCATTGGTTTTCCGCCACGACCTCGCGCACGACCTGCAATTTGTCGCGGCCTTTTTCGATGCCGACCTTGATGCCCTCGATGACGATGATGGCGTTGTCGGTCAGCATGCACAAAGCGATGATCAGCGCGCCGAGCGAGATGCGCTCCATGAGCAGGTCGCCTTTGAGATACATGACGAGGAACGTCGCCATGATGGTGAGGAAAAGAACTCCGCCAATGATGAGGCTCGTTTTGCGGCCCATGGCGAAGAAGAGGACGACAAAAACGATGGTGACGGCTTTGGCCAGGTTGAAAACGAACTCGTTGGTCGCAGCCGCAACGGCTTCGGGTTGGAAGTTAATCTCGCCGATTTCCATGCCGACGGGCTGCGTGCCGGCCAGTTCGGCGAGTTTCTCCCGCACATAGGCTCCCATTTCCACCACATTGCCGCCGGGCACGATGGAGATGCCGATGCCGATGGCCGGCTTGCCGTCGTAGCGCAGCAATCGGCGCGGCGGCTCGCGGTCGGCGCGCTGCAGGGTGGCGATGTCGCGGAGGCGGAGTTGGCGTCCGCTCCGGTCCGACCCGATGATCATTTCGAGCATGTCTTCGGCCGAGGTGAAGGCGCCGGTCGGATCGATGGCAATGTGGAGATCTCCGGCGCGGACGCGTCCGCCATCCGCCGCGATGTTCTGCTCGCGCAGCTTGCTGTAGATCTGCTCCTCGTCGAGTCCGAGTTGGGCGAGGCGGAGACGGGAAATCTCGAGATAGACCACCTCCTGCTGTTCGCCGAAGAGAACGACGCTCTTGACCATGGGCACGCCGAGCAATTCGCGGCGCAGGAAATCGGCGTAGCGCCGCAGTTCGGGGAAGGAGTAGCCGTCGCCGGTCAGGGCGAAGAAGATGCCGTAGACATCGCCGAAGTCGTCGATGATGACCGATTGTCCGCGCGCCGCGGGCGGGAGCTGGCTCTGCACATCGGCCACTTTGCGCCGCAATTCGTCCCAAACCTGCTGGATGCGGTGTTTGTCATAGCGGTCTTTGATCCGCACGGTGACGAGGGATTGTCCGCGGGTCGATTCCGACTCGACGAAATCGAGTTGGCTCATTTGCTGGCAGGCGATTTCGATCGGATTGGTCACTTCCTGCGCGACCTCGGTGGCACTGGCTCCGGGATAGGGGGTGATAATAAGCGCCTGCTTGATGGTGAACTCGGGGTCTTCGAGGCGTCCGAGGTTGCGGTAGGCGACGAGTCCGCCAAGGACAGCCAAGGCCATGGCCACGAGGACCACGCGGTTGTGTTGGACCGAAAAGACGCCGGGGTTCATGGCCGGCCGCCCAGCGCGTCTCCGAGATCGCGCACCTTCATGCCTTCACGCAAATGGCTGGCGCCGGCCGCGGCGATGCGGTCACCGGGTTGCAGGCCTTCGGTGATTTCGATGAGCCCGCTGGAAATGGCACCAGTGCGCACGGGGCGCGCGGATGTGGTTCCGTCGGGACCAATAATCCACACGATGGAGTCACCATTGCTGTTCTGCACCACGGCGGAGACGGGCACGGAGATGTTCGGACCGAGCACGGCGGCGCGGCGGTAGTTCATGGTGACGGTGGCGGTCATGCCGGGGAGCAGGTTGAGGTCCGCGGGAGCTTGCATGGTGGCGCGGACATTGAAGGTTTGCGTCACCGGGTCGGCGCGCTGGGCGATCTCGCGCACTTGCACAGGAAAGCTGCGGCCGGGTGCGGCGCTGAATTCGGCGGTGAGCCCGGTGATGTCGGCGGTGCGCAGGGCCGAGGCCATGACCGACTCGGGGACATCGACGGCGATTTCGATTTCCTCGACGTCTTGGAATTTCACCACCGGCTGTTTGGCGCGGATGCTTTGGCCTTGTTCGACAAAGCGTCTGGCGATGACCCCTGCGTAGGGCGCGGTGAGCGTGGTGTCGGCCAATTGGATCCCGGCCTCGACCACGCGGGCTTCGAGTCCGGCGACTTCAGATTGCTTGGCGAGGATGTCTTCCTCGCGACCGGTCAGGCTTTGATCGAGCGAGGCGCGGGCGGCTTGGCGATTTTCCAAGGCGACCCGGAACGCGGTGTCGGCGCGGTCGAATTCTAGACGGGAAATGGTTTGCGAGCGGAGCAGTTGCGTGGCGCGATCGAGATCGACGCGGGCATTGGCCAGCGTGGCGTCGGCCGAACGGAGTTGGGCTTCGAGGCGCTGTTGTTCCTCCGGACGGGCGCCGGCTTGCAGGGCCTGCAGGTCGGCGCGGGCGCGCGCGAGTTGTCCCTGCAGCACATCGAGGCGCGCCTGGAATTCATCCGGACGCAACCGCGCGACTAAATCGCCCTGCGCCACGCGTTGTCCTTCTCGGACCGGCAGATCGACGAGCAGGCCGGGCACTTGAAAAGTGAGTTCGACCTGTTTGGACGCATCGACGCGGCCCGGAAACGTGCGACTGCCGGTGTCTCCTCCGCCGGCCACAACCAGCGTGCGCACAGGGCGGACGAGTTCCGTCGATGTTTGCGGCGGACGCGAGCAGGCGGTCAGCAAAAACGCGGCGACTATCGTGCCGGAAAGCAGAAGATGGAAGATGGTTCGGCTCATCGGAGGGAGGTTTCTGCGCTGCGGTTATTGCGCCAAGTTGACAGAGGACAACTAGCATGGGGGAGGCACTCAAGCCATCTTATACCTTGTGGTGTGGTTCCGCGGAGACGAGGCTCGTGGTATGGAAAACACCACGCATCAGCACAGCCGCATTTGGTATATCCTTGGCGGCATTCTCTCTATTTTCATCGGATTCTACGCCATGGGGCGTCCCGGGTTGGCCACGCTGGCGGTGACGCAGGTGGTCGGTATCATCGCTTTGGCCAGCGGCATTGTGCTTTTCTTCGCCGCGGTCTTCGGCAAAGCACGGCAGCATCGGCTTTATGACTTTTTCTCGGCGGCGTTGCGCATCGCGGTCGGTCTGCTGCTGGTGGCCAATGTGTTGAAAGGCGTGCTGCTGCTGACCCTCGTGCTCGGTTCGATTTTTGTCATAGAAGGAATTTACGGGCTGGTGCTCGGTCTCAAGTTGCGCGGCAAGAATCCGGCATGGGGCTGGGTGGTTTTCAATGGCCTCGCCGCACTTGTGCTCGGTATCATGCTCATCGCGCAATTTCCGGGCAGCGCCATCTGGGCGATCGGGCTGCTCTTCGGGATCAATTGCATTTTCACCGGCGCCACGCTGATCGCCTACGGCACGGCGCTGCCGAAAGCGCAGGAAGCGTAGTTGTTGTGGCGCAGATTTGCCGCGGGTGAACGGTCTTCGTTTCGGCTTTGCGGTTTGTTGCGCTTGCGTCCTGAGCGGTTGCGCGGCGGTTAATTTGCGCATTCTGCCGGAGCAGCGGACGGAAGAACGCGAACTGCGGCGGGCCGGGGTGGCGCGGGAGTTGCCGCCCTGGCAGGTGCTGGCGCGCCGCGGCGCGGATGACGAACAAAGACGTTCCTTGGTCGCAGCGGCACGTGCGGCTTGGCCAGGGATGCTGCGCGGTAACGAAACGGATGCGCTGGTTTATCGTGCGGCGTTGCGCCGGTTGGTCCGTCTCGGCGAGAAATCCGATTGGTCCGGGCCGGGGTCGGACGGATTGGTGCGGACCGGGCGGGATGTGTTGGATCCGGCGGCGGCGGACACCATCGTTCCGGCCGACCAGGTGGAGATCGGCGGCGTGCCACAGCGGGTGAGGCAGGCAGGCTTGGGCTTGCCGTGCGTGGCGTGGTTCCGTGCTGATGCGCAGTTTTTGCGTGGCGAACCGGGCGTGCCGCCGGCGGGGATGGCGATTCCGGTCACGGCGTTGCTGACCTTCGATGATGACGGGCGAGCGCAGTGGCGATTCGTGCGGACCATGCAACGCGACCGCTGGCCGGTGGCGGGGCGGGAGCGGCAGCTGGCGGCTGATTTTTCGGCGCCGCTGGCCATGATCATTGCCAAGGGTACGAACCGTTCGTTCGATCTGGTGTCGCTCTTCCGTCCGGAGGAAAACATGGAACGTGCGGGGCTGTATCAGTTCCAGCCCTTTGATCCGGACAAGACGCCGGTGGTTTTCGTGCACGGGTTGATGTCACGGCCGGAGACGTGGCGGATCGCGGTCAATCAGCTCGTGGCGGACCCGGAGATCCGGAGGAATTTCCAATTCTGGTTCATGCTTTATCCGACGGGCTTGCCGGTCTGGAAATCGGCGGCGCATTTGCGGTCGGAGTTGGATCGTTTCAATGGCGAGCTGGCGACGCGGGTGACGACGCGAGGCGCACGGGCACGGATGCGCGGCAAGGTCCTCGTCGGTCACAGCATGGGTGGTTTGGTTTCGAGTCTGCAGGTGCGCGAGGGAGGGGAGTCCTTGTGGGCGAGGTTTTCGAAGGTTCCGATCGCGGAATTGCCGATCAGTGAGCCGGCGAGGCGGAAGATCGAGGAGTTGATGGTGTTCGAGCCGCGCACCGATGTGTCGCGGGTGGTTTTCGCCGGCGTGCCGCACCGGGGCAGTCCGCTGGCCTTGCGGGCGGGAGCGCGTTTTTTCGCCGCGCAGGTGCGTTTCGCGCTGCCGGAAATTCAGAGCTATCGCGATTTGCTTATCTCGAAGGCGCACGCGGAGGTGCGGCGGGATTTGGAAGAACCGGCCAACAGCATCCGTTTTTTGCGGGAGAATTCGCCCTTGCTCGAGGCCATCCTCGCGGCACCGCGGGATCCGCGGGTGAAGCTCCATTCGATCATCGGCGACCGCGGACGCAACGATGCGCCGGATGGCGGCGACGGAATCGTGCCTTTCCGCAGCGCGCACTATCCGGGGGCGGTCAGCGAGAAAATCGTGCCTTCGGGCCATGATGTGCATCAGCATCCGGACGGCGTGCGGGAGATCGCGCGGATTTTGCGGGAGGGGTTGGGGAATTGATGCCATTTCCGGCTCGTGCCAGCTGGGTCGGCTGGGACAAGATCGCGGCACTATGAAATCTCTCCGGAAATTGTTTTTGGTCGGCGTTTGTTTGGCTTCGGTGGGTGTGGCCGAGGCCAAGGGGCCGAAGTGGGAATACATGGTGGTGAGTGCCGGCCTGCAAAACCGCAGCCTCGAGCAGATGCTCAACGCACGCGGGGCCGAGGGTTGGGAGCTGGTCGCCTTCACGCGGAAGGACGTCGCGGTGTTCAAGCGCACGGCGCGGTGACGAGGATAAGAAAGAGCTGAGCAGGTGGCGGCGGAATGAAGTGTCCCGCGACCAGAGACCGCCGCTGCAAATAAAGATGAACATGCCAACATTGCCTGTTCCCTCCGCCTGGCTCTGGCTCGCGGCGGGGCTTTATCTTCTTTTTGAAATCTGGCGCGGATGGCGGCGAGGGGTCATGCGGCATGGGATGAGTGTGGTGGCTCTGCTCGTGGCGGGTGGCGTCGGATGGATCTTTGCCTGGATGACCGGATTTGTTTCCGACCGGATCATTCCTCTGCCTTACCCCGGCGGACGGCTGATTTTCGGGCTCATTGCCGCCCTCGTGTTTTATTTCGCCGCGGTGGCGCTCTCATCGATGCTCTTCAAAAAGACTGCGCAGCAACCTCCCGGTCTGGTGCGGTTGTTCTATGGCGCGGGCGGAGGATTTTTCGGGCTGATCTTCGGTCTCCTCATTCTTTGGGGCGGCATTTCCATTTTTCGCACGCTCGGCGCGGTCGCCGAGGCCAGGCAGGTGGCCCCGGGCGACGAGCAGTTGGTGGCGATCAAGGAATCGCTCGAAGAGGGTGCGACGGGCGGCTTGGTCGAGAAGGTGGATATCGTTCCGGCCAACATCTACGGACTCATCACCAGGATCATGCGGGTCACGCAGTCACCCGAGGCCACGGCGCGTTTTTTTGCTTACCCCCAGACCCAGGAACTTCTCACCCAGCCGAAAATTCTGGAGCTTTTCACCGATCCCGCGGTGGCAGGTGCGGCGTCGGATGGGAATTATTTGTCGCTCCTGACCAGTCCCAAGCTGGCCGAGGTGGCGTCCGACCCGGAGGTGCAAAAGTTTTTCACCGGATTCGAACTGGAAAAAGCGCTCGACTACGCGCTGCAGGAATCGGCACCTTCGCCTGTTCCAACACCATGAGTCAGGACTACATCGCCACCATCGGACTCGAGGTCCATGTGCAACTGAAGACGCGCAGCAAAATGTTCTGCGCCTGCCCGGTGGAATACGGCGCCACGCCCAACACGCATACTTGCCCGACCTGTCTCGGGTTGCCCGGTGCCCTGCCGGTCATGAACGAGGAAGCGCTCAAGCTGACCATCCTGACCGGCCTGATGCTCGGCTGCAAAATTGCGGACGTCTGCAAGTTCGACCGCAAGAGCTATTACTACCCGGACATGCCGAAAAACTACCAGATCTCGCAATACGACATGCCGCTCTGCCTTGGCGGCGGCGTGCCCTTGCACGATCTGGCTTACCCCAAAGACGCGCAGAAGAATATTGCGACGAAGGACAAAGTCGTTCGTCTGACCCGCATCCATCTCGAGGAAGACGTGGCCAAAAGCTTCCACCTCGAAAATTCCTCCGGCATCGATTTCAACCGCGCGGGCACGCCGCTGATGGAAATCGTGTCCGAGGCCGACATCGCCAATCCCGAAGAGGCCTTTGCTTACCTCACCTCGCTCAAACAGCATCTGGAGTATGCCGATGTCTCCGACGCCGACATGGAAAAAGGTCAGATGCGGTGTGACGTCAACGTGTCCGTGCGTCCCGCCGGCACAGAAAAGTGGGGCACCAAGATCGAGCTGAAGAATCTGAACACGATCAGCGGCGTGCGGCGTGCCTTGGCCTACGAGATTGACCGTCAGAGCAAGGTCTTGCGTGGCGGCGGTTCGCTGCAGCAGGAGACGCGGCGTTGGGATGATGACTTGGGCGAGACGCAGCTCATGCGCATCAAGGAGTCTGCCCACGATTACCGCTATTTCCCGGATCCGGACCTCATGCCGGTCAAAACAGAGAAGCTTCTCGCCGCGGCCAAGGAGCTGTTGCCCGAATTGCCGGCCCAAAAACGCGCGCGCTATGAAAAGGATTTCGGGGTGAGCGAATACGATGCCGCTGTGCTGGCCGACAACCTCGAGCTGGGCGGCTACTTCGAGCAGGCCGCCTCGGGCTCCCCGCGCGGCAAACTAATCGCCAACTGGATTCTGAACGATTTGCAGAGCGCGCTTTCCGCGGCAGGCCAGGCGATCGCTGCTTGTCCGATCAAGCCCGCGCAGTTGGATGGATTGGTGGCGTTGCTGGCCGGCGGGCAAATCAACGGCAAGCAAGCGAAGGAAGTCTTTGCCGAGATGTTCGCCACCGGGCGCGATGCGGCGGCGATCGTCGAAGAGAAAGGTCTCAAGCAGGAGAGCGACGCCGGTGCGATCGGCGCCCTGTGTGACGAGGTGATGGCGGCGAACCCGCAGTCCGTCGCCGATTTCAAGGCGGGTAAAGAGGCTGCGCTCAATTTCCTCAAGGGGCAGGTGATGAAGCTTTCCAAAGGCAAGGCCAACCCGGCGATGGTGGGTGATCTTTTGGCGGAGAAGTTGGGGTAGGAGTTTTGAACAAAAGGTAACGAAGGGGGCGGGGGACTAAGGTGGATCGCGCCGTCCCGGCGCGATAGGTGCGTCGACTATCGCGATGGGGACATCGCGATCCACCTTGTGTTGAATCGGATCCTCGGGAGAGGATGTCCGGCATGAGCTTTAGCGGACGCTGGTTCGTCGGATTCGGGATTTTCCTGATCCTTTGCGGGGTGGCGGGGTATTTGTCCAATCCGGCGGGGGCGAAGACGGCGTTGATGTCCGGGGGGACGTTCGGGGGGCTTTCGGTGGTGTGGGGTGTTCTTATGTTGCGTGGCCTTGTTTGGGCCAAGATGGCGGCGTGGATCAGCACGATCGTGCTGGCGGCGGCTTTTACTTGGCGTTCAAGTGCCGGATGGATGGCTTATGCCGGGGGCGAGCCGAAACTGTTTGCGGCGTCCTTGATCACGCTGATGCTCGTTGCATCGCTGGCTTCGCTTGCGGTGCTCTGGCGGCGGTGACGGCGGTTGCGGAAGGATCTCGGCGCGTCGGGGATCCGCACACGGCGGACAGGCTGCCGCGCCCTACCTGTTGGGAAGGTCGTGCGTTTTCGCGGCGTGTAAAGCGGTGACTTGGTCACCGCACTCCAAAATGGTGCAGCGGGGACGGCTGATCAATTGGCCTTGCCGGCGGCGCTGATCCATTTGCTCAGGGCTCCGGCGGGGTCGGCATCGCTCATTTCGGAGCGTCCTTCATTGGTGATGAGGTTGCCCTGATCGTCGATGATGACGAGGGAGGGGATGCCTTGGATGTCGTATTTTTGCTGGAGTTGTTCGCGCAGCGGCGAGTCATGGGGCACGGCCAGCCAATTCATTTTGTAGTCCTTCATGTATTTCTGCTGCGCTTCAGGACTGCGGTCGCTGCTGACGAAAACCACTTCGAACTTGTCGGCAGCGCTGTCGCGTAGCTTGACCAGTTCCGGGGTGAATGCTTTGCAGGGCGGACACCACTCGGCGGAGAAATAAAGTCCGACGACTTTGCCGGCGAGCGAGGAGGTGGGCACTTTTTCGCCGGCAGCGTTGATCAATTCGGGACCGACGAGTTCTTCGAGCGAGGCGTAGGTGGTGAAGGGGATGAGGAGAAGGAGGGAGAGGAGGGTTTTCATGGGTTTATTCTTCTTGATGGAATGTGCCGGTTTTTTCGGAAATGTCACGTGGATGATTTGCGGGGATGGGGTGGGAAGGTGGCGACGGTCATAAACCGCCGCTAAAAGAGTGGTGGAGGGAAGTTATTTTGGGGAGAGTTTGCCGGCGCTGGGACAGAGGGTGCGGAGTTCGCAGTTGGGGCAGTCGGGTTTTCTTGCCGAACAACGGCGGCGGCCGTGCCAGATGAGGAGATGACTCCAGAGGGTCCACGCGTCCTGCGGGATAACTTTCATCAGATCCTTTTCGATTTTGACCGGGTCGGTGTGCTTGGTCAGTCCGAGGCGTTTGCTCAGGCGGGCGACGTGGGTGTCGACGACGACACCGGCTTCGATGCCGTAGGCGTTGCCGAGGACGACATTGGCGGTTTTGCGTCCGACGCCGGGGAGGTGAGTGAGGTTGTCGAGATCTCGCGGAACTTCACTGTCATGTTCCCGCACGAGGGCTTGCGCAGCGGCGATGAGATTCTTGGCTTTGTTGCGGAAGAAACCGGTGGAGCGGATGACGTCTTCGACGTCTTCCTGTTTGGCGGCAGCGAGTGTTTTGGCGTCCGGGTATTTTTTGAAAAGGGCGGGCGTCACCATGTTGACGCGCACGTCGGTGCATTGCGCGGAGAGGATGGTGGCGATGAGGAGCTGGAATGCGCCCTTGTGGTCCAGTTCGCAGTGGGCGTCGGGGTAGGTGGTGCGGAGGACGTCGAGAATGTGGACGGCGGGTCGGGTGGGTGGCGGCCGCCTCGGCGAGGCGGCCCTACCGGGGGAAATTTTGCTCACGGGGCGCCGAGCGCGGAGAGGCGTTCCTTGGCTTTGGGGGCAAATTCGGATTCGGGGAACTTTTCGGCCAGTTCTTTGTAGGCGCGGAGAACTTGGGTTTTCTGTTTGCCGGCTTTTTCCGGATCGCTCGCCTGCAACTCCGCGACTTGGAGTTCGAGGAGTTGTCCGCCTTCCCACAATCCGGTGGCCGCGGCTTTGGGCACGCCTTCGTAGAACGCGGAGATTTTGATGAAGTAATCGATGGCGGCGTCGCGCTGTCCTTTGTCTTTCTGGATGAAGCCGCCGAGCAGCATGGAGTTGGCGCGCAGTTCGGACGGGGCATTGGGTGCGCGGATGATTTGGGTGAGGAGAGTAATCGCCTCGTCGGTCTTGCCTTGTTCGCGCAGGGAAGCGGCGATGCCGTAATTGGCCTCGAGGACTTTGGGGGACCAGGGGTAAAGGGACTTCAGTTTTTCAAAGAGCGCGCCGGCGCCGGCGACGTCACCTTGTTCCTGCACGACGCGGCCGAGTCCGAAGAGTGAAATAGCCTGGGCTTCCTGGATGGCGGGCGGGGCTTGGGCGGGTTCTTGTCCGGCGGGGTTGGGGTAATCGGTGGAAATTTTCTCGAAGACAGCTTTGGCTTCGGGGGCCTTCCCGTTGTCGAGCAGGGCGAGGCCGTAGAGGTCGAGGTCGGACGGGGCGTAGACCAGCGAAGCATCGTAAGCTTTGTTCATTTCCTCCAGCGCGCGTGCCGGGTCCTTCTCGCTGATGAAGGCGGCGCGGGCGAAAAGGATTTTGCTTTTGGCGGCTTCGGGTGCGGAGGCGGCGAGGTCTTCGAAATATTTTTCGACCGCGGCGGCATCGATGATCGCGGCGGAGAGTTCCATTTGTTTGGCGGCGAGGAGCGAGCGCAGTCCGAGTCCGAGCTGCGGGCTGTCCGCGTAGGTGGCGGCCATTTTTTCCCCCGCGGCAACGGAGGCAGCGAGGGCCACCTTCCATTTTTCCTGCTCCTCCGGAGTAAGGGCGCCGTAGCGACCGAGCTTCTCCGCGGCGGCGCGGTGGAGGTCGGCAATTTTCAGCATGGCCTCGGGTGCCTTCGGTGCGGTGGCGTATTTCTCGGCGAACTTTTGGTAAGCGGCGACGGCAGCGTCGAGGTTGCCGCGGTTGGTCTCGGTTTGGCCGATGCTGTCGAAGGCGAAGAAGACTTTGTCGTTGTCGGGGTATTTCTCGACGAATGCGTTCATGAGGCGGACGACCTCGTCGGAGTTTTGTGCGGCGCCGGCGAGCTGGGCCCGCTGGAAGTAGGTGAAGGGTGCGGGTTGGCTCTGCGGAAATTTTTCGGCGATTTCGGCCATGGTGGCGATGGCTTCGTCGTTGCGCCCGAGGGCGAGCTTGGCCGCGGCCGAGGAATACATCGCGCTCGGGGTCAGCTGGGTTTGCGCATATTTTTGGACAAAGGCATCGAGGAGCGGGAGCGAGCCTTGGTTGTCGCCTTTCTGCTGCGTGCCGACGGCGACCCAGAATTCCGCCTCCTCGACTTGCGTGGCCTGCGGGAATTTGGTGATGACTTCTTTGTAGGCGCCTATGGCGTCATCCCACTTGCCCTGTTCTTTGAGCACATTGCCGATGCCGATCTGGGCCACGGCACCGACTTCGGGCGGCGGGTTGGTGGCGAGGAAATCGCGATAGGTTTTCAGCGCGCCGTCGAAATCGCCTTGCTGGGCGCGGGCGGTGGCTTCGTTGACCACGGACAATCCGAGAAACGGGCTCTTCGGATAAATGTCCGCCGCTTCCTTGAAATACTGCGCGGCTTTCTCCGGGTTGCGGACTTTCGGATCCGGGTGGGCGAGGAAGAGGTTGCCGAGGGCGACCGGCAGGTTGGCTGCGATCGGGTCGCCTTTGTGCGCTTTCTGGAAGGCCTCGTAGCGGGAGACGGCGGGATCGGCGGCGTTCTGCACCGCGTAGGTCATGGCGAGGAAGTAAAGGTTGCGCTTTTTGTCCCCGTCGTCCGTGAGAAGCGGTTCGATGTGGGCGAGGGTGACGCGGGCTTCGTCATACTGTCCGCCTTGGAAATAGCTTTCGCCGATTTTCTGCAGTGCGGTGACGGTCTGGTCGGGCCGTGATTGCAACTCGGCAAGTTTGCGGCGGTCGCGCTCGGCCTGGCGGTCGATGCGTTTGAGCTCCGCCGTATTCCGCACGGCGAGGGCGGCGCGGCGCAGGGCGGGGATGCCGTCGATTTTTTTCTGCTGGAGGGCAAGGATGGTGTCCTTGGGCAGGACGCCGCGGAAGGCCTTCCGCGCCTCCTCGAGCAACGCGGGTTTGCGGTCGTCGGGGGCAAAAGCGGCTTCGCTGAGAAGAATTTCGCCGAGCTGGAATTGGGCGGAGTTGACCAGGGCAAGGTCGGTTTTCTTGGTGATGATTCCGCGGAGGAGTTCGGCGGATTTGGCGTAGAGGGCGAAGGCGGCCTGTTTGTCCGCATCGGGCTGGCTGAGCATTTTACTCCCTTCCGTCGCGTAGATGAGGGCGAGGAGGTTTTGGCTTTCGAGGATGCTCTGGCTGCTGGCGAATTGCTTGAGGTTGGTTTCGAGGGCGGTCTTGGCCGCGGCGTAATCGCCCGCCTGGAACGAGGCGATGGCGCTGCCGAAACAAGCGGACTCGAGTTCGCCCGAGCGTGGATATTTCGCGATGAAGGCGTTGTATTTTTTGACCGCTTCTTCGTATTTGCTTTTGCGGGCCGGGTCTTCCGGTTTGAGCGATGTGGCCAGGGCCGACAGGGCCTGCGGCTCGAGGAAAGCGGCGAGTTCGGTCAGTTCCGCGGGCGCGGGCGGACCCGAGAAAAATTTCTTGAGCGTATCGAGGGCCTTTTGGTTTTCGCCGGTGAGGAAGTAGGAAAAGGCGAGCTGGACTTGGGCGTTGGCGACAATGGGGGACGTCGGATAGTCGGCGAGGACTTTTTCGTATGCGGTGACCGCAGCCGCATAGTCACCGTTGGTGTAGACCGCATTGGCGGCTTCGAGGGCTTGTTGCGGCGCATCTTGGGCGGAGGCGCGGGCAACGAGGATGACGGACGCCAGAAGCAGGGCACGGGAGAAACTCATGCCCGCTAATTTAGATGATTAGGCTTGGAAGGGAAAGCCTTCGGGGCTGGCGGTTGCCGCTTTGCGGCCGCGGCGCGCCATGGCGAGGTTGAAGTCGTCAAGGATGGCGTAGAGGCAGGGAATCAGGACCAGAGTAATCAGCGTGGCGAAGGTCAGACCCCAGACGATGGCTTGGGCCATGGGGGCGAGGAACTGTTCCTGGCCTTTGCTGAAGAAGGCCAAACTGAAAAGACCGACGACCGTGGTGGCGGTGGTGAGGAAGATGGGGCGGAAGCGGGTGCGGCCGCTTTCGAGGATGGAATGCCAGCGCACGCGCGGGAGGGAGACATCGCGGCCGGTGCGATAATTGTTGATGAAGTCGACGAAGACGATCGAGTTGTTCACCACGATGCCGGCGAGAGCGATGGTTCCCATGACGGACATGAGGCCCATCGGTTCGCCCATGAAGAGGAGTCCGAGAATGACACCCACGATGCCGAAGGGCACGACGGTCATGATGACGAGCGGTTGCATGAACGAATTGGTGATGGTGGCGATGAGGGCGTAGATGAGAAAGATGGCGACAAGGCCGGCGAATTTCATGGCTTCAAGGCTGCGCTCCGTGTCCTCGTTTTCGCCGGTCAGGCCGATCTGCAGGGCGGGGTGGGCGGCGAGGACCTCGGGCAGCCACGTTTTGATCTTCTCGTTGGCGCGGGCCGAGGTGGTGACGCGCGAGTCGACGTCGGAGGAAACGGTAAGGACGCGTTCTTGGTCGAGGCGTTTGACCCGCGGGATGCCGCTGACGCGCTCGAGGGTGGCGATGGTGTCGAGGTCGACCATGCCCTGCGGGCCCTTGATCATGAGATTGCGCACGATGCCGGGGTCTTGGCTGTAGCGTTCGTCCATTTTCACGCGGACGATCACTTCGTCATTGCCCCAGCGCAGGCGGGAGGCCTCGAGTCCGCGGAAGGCGCCAAGGATATCGCGTCCGACCTGGGTGGCGTCGAGACCGGCGCGCGCGGTGCGGTCCTCGTCGAGGCGCACGCGGAATTCGGTTTTGCCTTTGGGCAGGTCGCTGCCGACGTTGACCAGTCCGGACACGCCGCCGAGGCGTTGCTGGATATCGGCGGCGGCGGATTTGAGTTCGTCGAAGCTGGCCCCGCGCAGTTCGATGTTCACCGCGCGTCCGACAGGCGGTCCGCCTTCTTCTTTTTTGGCTGTGCCGGTGATGACTTCGGGGAATGAGTTGACCACATTGCGCAGGTCGCGCTCGATGGCCGAGGGTTTGCGGGCGGCGGGATTCTGTTCGTCGACGTCGACGATGAGCATGGCGAGGTTGCTGCCGTATTCGAGGAACTGGTCGGTCGCGTCGAACATGGCACCGATGCGCGTGGTCACGGCGACGAGGTCGGTCGAGGGCAGCGCATCGACCACGGCGCGTTCGACGCGAGCGGCCACGTCGGCGGTCTGGTCGAGGGTGTAGTCGGCGGGGAGTTCGAGTTTGAGGTTGATCGTGTCGGCAAAGTCGGTGGCGAAGAGGCGGAAGGGGACGACGCCGGCGGCGACGAGTCCGCCGACGAAGACGAGGGCGGCCATAAAAACCGCGACCACGGCGTAGCGGACGCGCAGGGCGAGGTTGAGGAGATGGGTGTAGACCTCGACCGTCCGCGAGACCATGCGGTCGACGGCTTCGCGGAGTTCCTCGTAGGAGAGTCCGAGTTCATAGCGCAAACGGCGCCAGCCGCGCGGCGGATTTTTCGCAGCTTCGGCGCGTCGAGAGGCGGCCGAACGGATGGGCCGCAGGCAGTCGGCGAGGTGCGAGGGCAGGACGAGGAAGGCTTGGGCCAAGGAGAAGACGAGCGTCGAGATGACAACGACGGGAACGACGGCGAGGAACTTTCCGATGATGCCTTCGCCCCAGATGAGCGGGAGGAAGGCGGCGACTGTCGTGCTCACGCTGCCGAAGACGGGCCAGATGACTTCGCGCGCGCCGCGCACGGCGGCTTCCACGGAACTTTCGCCCTGGCTGTAGAGGCGGAAAACATTTTCCCCGATGACGATGGCATCATCGACCACCATACCGAGGGCCATGATCATGCCGAAAAGCGAGAGCATGTTGATGGTGAAGCCGCCGGCGTAGAGGACGAGGAAGGTGCCGGCAAAGGAAAACGGAATGCCGAAAGCGACGAGCAGGGCGAGGCGCCAATCGAGGAAGAGGAGAAGAAGGACGGTGACGAGGATGAGCGACTGGATGCCGTTCTCCATCACGGTTTCGATACGGGTATTGATGTATTTGGTGGTGTCGCCGACGACCTGCGTCTCGATCTCCGGCGGGAGGAGGGCAGCTTCGGCGGCAAAGACACGGCGGGCTTCGCGGACGGCCTCGATGACATCGGTGCCTTTCTTTTTGACCAGTGTGTAGGTCACGGCGGGGCGGAGGTTGGTGCGTCCGTAGGTCTGTGCTTTCTCGGTTGTTTCTTTGACCGTGCCGATGTCGCGGATTTTCACGGTGCGTCCGTCGGCGCGTTTGACCACGGGGAGGTCCTCGAGTTGTGCGGCTTCGGTGATTTCGCCGAGGAGGCGGACGATGCGCTGTCCGCCGGCGGCGTCGAGGCGCCCGCCCACGACATTGATGTTTTTGGCCGAGACGGCCTCGGTCACGTCGCGGAAAGAGAGATCGGCGAGGCGGAGGCGGTAGGGATCGATTTCGACCCAGACTTCGCGGCGCTCGAGTCCGTCGACGAGGACTTTGGAGACACCGGGGACGAGTTTGAGGCGGCGCTCGATTTCGTCGAGCACCGGGCGAATTTTGCGGACGTCGAAACCGGGGGGATAGGAAACAGTGAAAGTGACGAGAGGGAAGGGGATATCGAACTCCTCGACGATGGGCGGTTCGGCCGAGGCGGGCAGGTCGGCTTTTGCTTTGTCGACGGCCTGGCGGACATCATTGAGGACGGGCTGGATGTCTTCGATGGCCGGGTCGACTTCGATGAAGATGTTGGAAAAGTTGTCCTGCGAGATGGAGCGGACCTCTTCGAGATAATTGACGTTGCCGAGTTCCTCCTCGATGGGGACGGTGATGGTGCGTTCGATGTCCTCGGGGGCCCCGGTTTGCGGATCAAGGGTGGTGATCTGGATGAAATTCGTGCTGACGTCGGGAAAAAGGTCGCGCTGC
This sequence comes from uncultured Verrucomicrobiota bacterium, assembly GCA_903953565.1. GTDB lineage: Bacteria > Verrucomicrobiota > Verrucomicrobiia > Chthoniobacterales > JACTMZ01 > JACTMZ01. The sequence goes on from CAJBKE010000009.1 coordinate 31,700, forward strand.
AGCTGTGTGGCGGCCGCGTAGTAGCCGGCTAAAATGATCACCAGCGTGAAAATATTGACCGCAACGCGGTTCTTCACGCTCCACGAGGAAAGACTCATCGGCTCCAACTCTAGGCGGAGGGCCGCGCGCCCGCAACGCGGGTCTCGGGCTTCCCACCATCCGTGCGGCTGTCCTATATTAATCGTCCCATGAGTGATTTGCCCCGTCAGTTGGAGGAAGGCGCGAAAAGCGGCCTGCTCGCTTCGTCCTTGGAAAACATCCGAGCCCTGCTCGCCGGCCATCCGCAGGAAGTCGAGAAGGCGAGCATCGCGGAATTGGCGTCGGCGGGCGACTGGGCCGAATTGAACAACCGTTTTTTTCGCACCTTGGCTTTCGGCACGGGTGGCTTGCGCGGCAAGACGATCGGCGCGGTGGTGACCGAGGCGGAGCGCGGTGCGCCGCAGGCTTTGGATCGTCCGGAGTTTCCCTGCACGGGGACCAATGCGATGAATTACTACAACATCAGCCGCGCAACGCAGGGGCTGGTGGCCTACGTCAAGGAATGGGCGGCGCGCGAAAAGCTGCCGCACCGTCCGCGTATCTGCATCAGCTATGACACGCGTTATTTCTCCCGGGAGTTCGCCGACCTCGCGGCAAAAGTGATCACCGAGTCGGGGTGTGACGCGCTGGTCTTTGCCGAGCCGCGGCCCACGCCGGAATTGAGTTTTGCCGTGCGCCAGACGGGTTCGACGGCCGGGATCAACATCACGGCCAGCCACAATCCCCCCGCCTACAACGGCTACAAAGTATACTTCGAAGACGGCGGCCAGGTGGTCGAGCCCCACGCTTCCGGCATCATTGCCAAGGTCAACGCGGTGAAGAGCGCGCACTACGAACCTCTGCCCTTCGCGGAGCAAGGCCGGCGCGAGACGCTGGGTACGGAGATGGATGACGCTTATCTCGACCGTCTCGAGCGCGTGGTCCTTGATCCCGGGTTGGTCGCGCGCGAGCGCGGACTCAAAATTGTTTATTCGCCCCTGCACGGCGTGGGCGCGTCCGTTGTGATGCCACTCCTCGAGCGACTCGGCTTCGATGCCACGGCGGTGCCCGAGCAACTGGTGCCGGACAGCAGATTTCCGACGGTCAAGTCACCGAATCCGGAGTATGCGGAGGCGTTGACCATGGCGATCAAGCTGGCCGACAAGAACGGCGCGGATCTGGTCATGGCTACCGATCCCGACGATGACCGCATGGGCGTGGCGGTGCGCAATCGCGCGGGGGAAATGGAGCTTTTGACTGGCAACCAGATCGGGTCGATGCTGGCTTTTTACCGGGCCGCGCGGATGTTCGAGTTGGGAATTCTCAACGATGCGAACAGGTCGCGCGGGGTCATCATCAAGACCTACGTCACGACCGACCTGCAAAAAGCGGTGGCCGAGCATTTCGGTCTGCGCTGCGTGGAGACCCTGACCGGTTTCAAATACAACGCGGCCAAGTTGCGCAAATACGAGGAGGGGATCCCGGGGGAGTTGCGTGCGGACTATCCGCATTTGCCGGAAGATGAGACGCTCCGGCTGCGCTTGGAGCATTCGTCCTTGATGGTGATGGGCGGTGAGGAAAGCTACGGCTACACGCTTTCCGATTTCGCCCGCGACAAAGATGCGAACGCGGCAGTGGCGGGATTTGCCGAGGTGGTGGCTTATGCGCGCTCGCAAGGAATGACGGCAGTCGAGTATCTCGACGAAATTTTTGCCACGCTGGGTGTTTATCTCGAGCGCGGTGAATCGCTGGTGTTCGAAGGTGCGGAAGGCGCTGCGCAAATTGCCAAGCTTGCGGCGTCGTATGCGGACCGTCCGCCTTCGGAAATGGACGGATCCAAGGTCGTGAAAGTGGAAAATTTCGCGGTCGATACCATACACGATGTCGAGGGCGACCGTGTGCCCTCCGAGGGAATGATCATCTTCACCTTGGCCGACGGCCGCCGCTGCGCGGTCCGTCCGAGCGGCACCGAGCCGAAGATCAAATACTACATCTTCGGCGTGGAAAAGCCGCCCGGGCGCAAAATGACCGCAGAAGAAGTGGCTGCGGCCCGGTTGCGGGTGCAGGCCTCGGTTGACCGTCTTTGGGATTGGTTGCACGCGGACGCGTTGCGCCGCGGGTCGGCTTGAGGCACTATTCAACTTCCGCTTGAAAAGTTTTCTCCAATTCCTGCTCTTCGTGCTCGCCATCACGTTGGCCTTGGCCGGCCTTTATGCGTGGAAAAGCGGGCAATTCTCCGGCGCCCCGCCCGCCGCAACGGCGCCCGCCGCCAGTCATGCGCTGCCCAGCGTCAAACCGGCCTTGGGTGCGACGGCATTGCCCGGATTGTCGGCCCTCGACTCGGAATTCGGCCGGCTGGCCGAAGCGGTGATTCCCTCGGTGGTCAGCATCACCGCGCGCAAGCAGGGCGCAGTCGATCCCCGCGAAGAGATGCTCCGCCAATTTTTCGGCATGCGCCGCCCCATGCCTTCGGAAACTTACCCGCAGGGCTCGGGGGTCATCATTTCCGAAAACGGGCACGTGGTGACCAGCTTGCATGTCATCGAAGGGGCCAACGAGGTCACGGTGATCCTGAGCGATGGCCGTCGCCTGGGGACCGAATTGCTCGGTTATGACGAAGCGCTCGACATTGCTGTGCTCAAGGTTGCCGCCGACGGCCTGCGTCCGCTGGCCTTTGCCGACTCGGAAAAAGTGCGCGTGGGTCAGCTTGTTTTTGCCGTGGGTAATCCGTTCGGGCTGCAGGAAACCATCACGCAAGGCATCATCAGTGCCCGCGAGAGATTGTTTGCCAGCGAGACGGACAAAGAATTTTTCCAGACCGATGCCCCGATCAATCCGGGGAATTCGGGCGGCCCGCTGGTCAACATCCGCGGTGAGATCGTCGGCATCAACAATTTCATCTTTTCCCAATCGGGCGGCAGTCAGGGGATCGGCTTTGCCATTCCGGCCAATGCGGTGCGGCGTGTTGTCGATGACATCCTTCAGCCGGGCGGCAGCGCGCGTCCGGTTCTCGGTGTTGTCTTGCGGCCGTTGGACGAAGGGTTGGCGGCGCAACTCGGATTGCCCGATGCGCGCGGCGCCTTGGTCGATGCGGTCGGACCGGACACGCCGGCGGCGCAAGCGGGTATCCGCGCGGGCGACCTCATCGTCAAATTCAACGGGCGCGGCATCCAGAATTTCAACGACCTGCGCCGCCGCGTGGCTCAGGCGAAAATCGGCGAAGAGTTACCGGTGGAAATTTTCCGCGATGGCAAGATCGTGTCGTTGAAGGTTCGTTTGGTCGAAGAGCAGCGGTCCGGCCGCACATTGCTGCCCGCCCCGCCGGCGGGCGGTGTCGTGCCGCAACCCATGCCGGCCCAACCTCCGGCCGCGGCGGGACGGAACGCGCTCTCGGGTGTTTCCGTGACGGATGTCACGCCGGCGCTCGTCGCACGGTTCAAGCTCCCGGAGAATGTCGAGGGCGTGGTGGTGGAGTCGGTGCTTCCGGGGGCTCCCGCCGATGCCATTCTCCAGCCGGGCGATGCCATCGAGCAGGTCAATGACACCGCGGTGACGACAAAGGACGACTTTCTCGCGGCAACCGCGGCGTTGCCGCCCGGCGAGAGGGTCATTGTTTTGCTTTCGCGCGGACCGGTCCGTTCCTTCGCGGTGGTCGGCCCGTGATCGGAGATGCTTACGGCCGTTGACTTGCACGTGCCGTGGGCGGCATGATTTGCCATCAATGAAAACCCCGGTAGGCACGACATTCATCGTAGCCGCGAGTTTGCTCGGTCTGGCTGCCGTGGCGCAATTGGTTGCCATCCTGGTCTATTTCGGTCCGGGCTTTGCGCCTGCGCCCGCCGAGCCGGCGGTCGCGGTTGCGCCGACGCCCGTTGCGCCCGCCGAGCCCGCCGAGCCCGCGCCGACGCCCGAGGCGGTTCCGACCCCTCCGGAGACCGATCCGGCGGCCATGCAGGCGCGTTTGGATGAGCTGATGCGCGAGGCGCAGACCTTGGAGGGCGGTGCCTCGCCGGCTGCGGCTTTGATTCCACTGGAGGAAGCGCTCACCTTGCAACCCCGCAATCCGGAGTTGCTCCATCGGGTCGCGAGCCTGCACGAGAAGCTCGGACAAATCGAACTTGCCCAAGGCATCTGGAAAAATCTTCTCGATCTCGGGCCGGACGCGGGGCGCTTTCTCGACGTGGCGGAAATCCGTCTGCGCCTCCTGCGCCCGGAGACAGCGGCTGCGGCCGGCAACGAATTGCGCGACCAGGTCGGACTGCAGCCAGGTTCCTCGCTCGGCGTGGTCGACCTGACCCTCAAGGACGGCAGCGGGTCGGGGGTCAAAGATCTGCGCTTGGCCGTGAAGGCCCGGCCGGGCGACCTGATCGACGGGCGCAACGTGCGCATCAACGTCACATTTTACGAGATGATCAATGGCGAGGTCGTTCCCACCACCAGCCGCGTCCAATCGATGTGGTACACCACGCCGGTTGACTGGAAAGACGAGGGTATCGAGATCCTCGAGGTCAAATACGAGTTGCCGCGGGTCGGGCCCGACGGCGGTCCGCCGCCCACCTACTACGGCTACATGGTCAATATTTACCACAACGGCCAGTTGCAGGACACGCGTTCCGATCCGGTGGACCTGCAGGAGCTGTTTCCGCCGCCGTTGAGCGAATTGCCCGACAACGCCGCTGTCGGCGATACCGGCACGCTGCCGTGACCAAGATTCTTCTGGTTGACGACGAGAGCCATGTGCTCGAGGCGTGGAAGGCACTGCTCGAATCGGCGGTGTCGTGCGAGGTTCGCGTCGCTTCGGTCGCAGGCGAGGCGTTGAAGGAAGCCCGGTCTTGGGGTGGTCCCGATGTCTTGATCACTGATGTGGTCATGGAGCCGATGGACGGCTTCCGTCTGCGCGAGATGCTCGCCGCGGAATTTCCCGCCATGCGTGCCATATTCGTCAGCGGCTACGATCTCTCCGCCTATGCCGATCGCACTGCCGGTGCCACGGTCCTGACTAAGCCGGTGACCGCGGAGCAATTGGCGGCGGCGATCAGTCTGCCGTCCGCACCTGCCGTGGATGCCGCGCCATCGCTGCGGCAGGAACCCGGTGTGGGGGTCACCATCGGGGCTTACTATTTGCAGGAGTCGGGCGGGAGTAGTGGCGATGTGTCCGACTATATCGCTTGGCAGCAAAGCATGTCGCGCCACGTCATGCTTCATTTGCTCGAAAGCAAACAAGCCGGGCAATCCGGCGCGGTGGAGGCTTTTTTGGCCGACGCGCGCGCCAAGGCGGCAGTCACCCACCCGTATCTTCTCGCTGTGCACGAGGCCGGGGAGGCTGACGGGCATTATTTTTTCACTTCCGATCTCGTGCCGGGGCACACGCTGGCGGCCTACGCAGCGGCGGGCCAGCCGCTCGATGAACGGGTCATCCTCAACGCCCTGCGCATGGCCGCAGAAGTGTCCGAGCATTTCAAGAAACACGGCCTCTCTCGTCGTCCCATCCTGCCGTCTGATGTCCTCTTGGACGCCGCGATGCGTCCGCGGTTGGCCAATGTCGCGCAGGCGACGGCGGGGGACGTCAACGAACCGCAGGAAGTGCGTGCCATGGCCGCGGCGCTCGCTGTCATAACCGAACCGAACAGTCCGGCCGCGGCTGCGGTGGCCTCGCTGGCCGCCAATGCGGACCAAGGTTGGACGGCTGCTTTGCCCCTGGTCGCGGCGGCCAAGCCCGCAGCGGCGCCGAAAGACGTCGGGCGCGTGACGGCGCGCTCGGACAAATCCAAACAGATCGTCGCGCTTTCGCGGCAGCAGCAGAAAAAGCGGTTGCTGGTCACCGCCGGTCTTTCTTTGCTTCTTCTCCTCGTCGGTCTGGCTGCGCTCTTCCGATTCTTCGGCGGCGGCAACCGCACGATCACTTCGCGCCAGGTCGAAATTCCGGCCGGCGAATTCATTTACCAAGACGGCGAAAAGGCGAATCTCCCCGCGTTCTGGATCGACGAGCACGAGGTGACGATTGCCGACTACAAGGAATTTCTCGACTACCTCGAGGCGAATCCGGGCGAGGCGAAAAATTTCGCGCATCCCGACATGCCGGAGGGCAAATCGCACGTGCCTCTCGATTGGGCCGACAACAAGCAACTCGAGCCGCCCATGCCCGGCTATTACACCCGTGCCGTGCGCTGGAAACAATACAAGGAGGCGCCTCTCGATGTGGACTCGCCGGTCTTCAACGTCGATTGGTTCGACGCTTACGCTTACGCCAAATGGAAAGGCCGCCGTCTGCCGACCGAGCAGGAATGGGAAAAAGCGGCCCGCGGCACCGACGGCCGCAAATATCCGTGGGGCAACGAGGAAGATCCGAAACGCGCCAGCACCGGCAGTGACTTCGATCCGAATCCGAAAAAAGGCGGCGGCACCGACGGTTACAAACGCTGGTCGCCTGCCAACCAGCCGGAGGGCGATGCGAGTATCTACGGCATCCGTGGTATGGCGGGGAATGTTTCCGAGTGGACGGCCACCATGGCCCCGTCCGAGGACGGCATGGGCGGCGAAGTGCCGGTCATCCGCGGCGGCAACTGGAACAACCCGGAGCATAACGTCACACGCCGGCGCGCCATCCTCGATCCCCTTCAGCCGCAGGACACACTCGGGTTTCGCACCGTGTCCGACACCCCGCCGAAATGACCCCTCGCTTCCCTTCGATTCTCGCCCTTGTGGCGGGTGCCCTGCTGCTCGCCGGCGCGGCCGAGCAGGCGGCGGCTCAGGTCCGCGTGGACATCTCCTTCAAGCGGAAGCTTTATGTCATGTATGAGCCGCTCATCGCCACGGTGACGATCAACAACCTCAGCGGTCGCCCGCTCCTGCTCGAAAATTCTGATCATCACCGCTGGTTCGGTTTCAATATCGAAACGGCTGAAGGCCGCATCGTTCCGCCCATCAATCCCGACTACGCGCTGGCCCCGGCCGCGGTCGGCCCGGGCGAGAAGTTGACCCGCTCGGTGAATCTCACGCCGCTTTTCCCCTTGCACGACTTCGGTCTCTACCGGGTGAAGGCGACTGTTTATGTCAGTTCTTTCGGTCGGTATTTCAGCTCGCCGCCTTTGGCCGTCGAAATCACCGATGGCCGGCCCATCTGGCAGGAAGTGGTTGGTTTGCCCGGAGGCGAAGGCAAGCCCGAGCTACGCACCATCACCTTGCTGGCCCACAAGTTGTCGCGCAGCACGCGGCTTTATGTCCGCATCGAAGACCGCGAACGCGGCCGCGTCTATGCCACGCACCAACTCGGTCAATTCCTGACCTTCGGCCGGCCGGAGGTGATGCTCGATGTCGATAACCAGATCCACATCTTGCAGAACACCTTGCCGAAGCAATTCCTCTACACCCATCTCGGGCTCGGCGGGGAAGTTCTCGGTCAGCAGGCCTACCGCGAGGCCGGTTCACGCCCGACTCTGGCCAAAAAAGAGGGGGGGACCGTCGGGGTCAAGGGCGGCAAACCGTTCACTCCCGGGGAGGAAGAGGCTCAAACGGAGGGAGCGACGGACAAATTGGGCGACCGGCCCGTGCCTTTGCCGGGTTCCTGAGCGGGGCGAAAAGCCTTGCGCCCCCTAGCGGTGGCCGTTAGTGTCCCGCCCCCTTCCAAACGGAAAATTTTATCCATGGCTGCAGCATCAAAGAAAAAAAACCCCGCGAAATCCGCCAAAAAGCCGGCGGCCAAAAAAGCATCCGCCCCGGCGAAAAAGAAGCCTGCGGCCCCCAAGAAGCCTGTCGCCAAGAAAAAACCCGCCGCGCCCAAGGCACCGGCCAAAAAAGCGGCCGCGGTCAAAGTTCCCGCGCGCCCCAAAGGCCGCGCCACCAAAGCTCCGCTCGTCGGCATGCGCGACCTGCTCGCCTTCGGCCAGCCGGTCGACAAATCCCGCCGCCTCAATCCGTGGTTGAAAAAGCAGCAACTCCGTCTGCTTGCCCTCAAGGACACGCTGCTCGATTCCATGACCGGTGTGGCGCGCGACAATCTCCGCACGGGCCACGATTCCCACGAGGTCTCGGCGCACGGTCTGCACCAAGCCGATGCGGGCAGCGATGCCTATGACCGCGATTTCGCACTTAGTCTCCTTTCACAGGAGCAGGACGCGCTGTTTGAAATCGACGAAGCGCTCAAGCGGCTCGCCAAAGGCACCTACGGTGTCTGCGAGATGAGCGGCAAAAACATTCCGAAGGCCCGACTCGAAGCCCGCCCGTTCGCGCGCTTCACCGTCGAGTGCCAAGGCGAAATCGAAAAGAAAAACCGCTTCAGCCGTGTTCGCCAACCGATCGGCCGTCTCTTCGAGACGATCGAGGAGGAAGGTGGCGAGGACTCCGACGAGGAATCCACGGCCGAAAGCAAAGACTGAAAAACCATGGCACAGGACATCATTACTCTCGAGTGCACCGAGGCCGCCGCCGAAGGCAAGCCGGTCTCGCGCTACATGAGCACCCGCAACAAAAAGAGCCCGCGCACGCCGAGCCGGCTGGAGAAAAAGAAATACAATCCGCATCTCCGCCGCCACACGCTGCACCGCGAGACCAAATAATCCGACATGCAACCCAAGACACCCAAACGCCGCGCCGCCATGCGCCGGGCCAACCGTCCGATGCCGCGTCGCCGTATCGACCTGACGGTCGAAGCCATCGACTACAAAAATCCCGAATTGCTGAAACGCTTCGTCACCGAGAGCGGCAAGATCCTGCCGCGCCGACTGACGGGCGTGCCGGCGCACCTGCATCGCCGCATCACCAACGCGATCAAGCGCGCCCGTTCCGTCCTGCTCCTTCGCTAGACGGCGCGCGGCCGCCTTCCTGCTTCTTGCCTTCCTCGTCGGGGCTTCTCGAGGGGACTTTGGGCAATGCTTTCGGCCGCCACTGCGGATCGGACAACTTTCCGTCCGACACGTATTCCAGTAGTTTGCTCACCGGATAGAGCAGCAATCCGGGCACGCCTTGCGCGTTGATGCGGACCGAGAAATCCATCGCGTCGCGCAGGAAAAAGAGCGAGCCCTGACCGATCATGCTGAATCCTTGGCCGATGATATCGAGGTTGTCCGTGCGGATCTCGCCCTTGGACACACGGAAGTCGCAGGTAGCTTTGCGAGCCGTCTGATACCCAGCGCCGGGCAGGACAGCACCGAGCACGGCTGAGAGGGGACCGAGCACCGGAATGGCGAATACATCGCCGTCCTCCAGGAGGAGATTCCCGTTGCCGAGCATCTGCCCGGCCTGGCCAGGGACGAAAGTGAATTTGTAGCGGCCGCTGACCAGGCCTTGGGATCCTTTGTAGTCGAAGTAGAGACGGGTCAATGTTTCGAAGTTTACCCGGTTGAGTTCGACGTCCATTTTCTGCGGTGTGCCGGGCTGGCCGGTGGCTATGTCGGCCGCGAGTTTCACCTCGCCTCCGAAGAGTCGCGCCGAGGGAACATCGACCTTGATTTGGCGTCCCGCGAATTCGAGTGATCCGGTGGTCGCGCCGAAATTGAGCGTCTCGCCCAGCAGGTCGTAATCGAGTCCCTGCGGTGCGTTGAAGTTGGCCCATAGGCGCGTCTGCGAAGGATCTTCCAGTCCAATCACGCCGCCGACCGTGACTTCGGGCGGTGCTTTGAAACGGTAGGGTTTGGTTTCCGCCGCAACCCTGGGATCGGCCCATTGCAAGACGTCGAAGACATTCATCGTGCTGCGCACACTATCGAGCCGGACTTGCCGCCGTCCGAAGTCGTAGGTGAATGCGCCCGAACCCGAACCCTCCGGACGGGTCACGCGGATATTGCTCAGCGTGAGGGCGAGATCCTGGAAGCCAACGTCCGCTGTCGCGTTGTCCATCAGCGAGTCGTGGATGGAGGTGCGCCCGAACTGCACCTTTCCCGCAGCCTTGAGGCTGGCGGTGTCCAGCTTTGCCCCGCGCGCTTCGAAGCGGATCTTGGGCCGCTCGAGGAAACGCAATTGCAGTTTGGCCAGATTGCCGCGGTCGCGCTCGCTCAGGAATGCGGTGAGGGGCGAGGGATCCGCGTGGCATTCCACGCGCAGCCGCACGTCGCCGGGTTGCTTCATCAAATCACCGCGAATCTTGCCTCCGCCGAGGCCGATGGTTGCGTCGCTGATGTAAAGATCGCCGTCGCGCCAGGCGAAGCCGCTGGCCAGGCTGTCGAATTTGACGCCGCGGAAAGAGAAGGAGCGAGCCGAGGCTGTTCCGAGCACTTGCACGCGCCGCGGACTGCCCGGCTCGATTTCGAGGCTGCCCTGCACGGTCGGCGGTGTGGCGAATTTCAATTCGCCCCACGAGCCGCCGGGCCGAAACTCTTCCAGCCACGGCGCAGGATCGAGGCTGGAACTCCAGTCCGCTTGTCCCCGGCCGGTTGCCATGTTCCATTGGCCCGTCAGATCGAAGGCGCCGCGCTTGGCATCGCGCGCCGCGAGACGCGCCACGGAAAAGATGCGCTCGACGTAGGACGCATCCATCCGGATGTCCCGCAATTCCACCGCGCCGTAGTTGGCGCGCTCGGCCAACAAGCGGATGCGCGGCAATTGCAAGGAAGAGGCCACACCGGCCTGTGCGGAAAATTCTATTTCCAGCTCGGGCGGCTTATCGCCGAAATCCATCCCTTCGACGATTTCCAGAATCTTCGCGATCTCCGAAGGGATGGCGATGGTCGAATCATCGCCCGCCGGTCCGGCCAGTGCGACCTGCCCCGTAGCGACGACGTCGATGCCTTGCAGATTGAATCTCGCCAAGGGAACGCTGACCACCCCGTCGGCCAGCATGAGTCGCGCGCGGGCTTTGGTCAGGCGAAGGGTCTGCGTCACACCACCCGTGCTGACGAGGGGCAGGAAAAGTTGTGCCCCGCGCAGATCGAGGGCGTTGAGTTCGACTTCTCCGCGCACCAGGCGCCGCCAGTTGAGCGAAACCGCCGCGCGGTCCACCGCGACCTCCGGCTTGTCGGGCAGCTTTTCCGAACGCATCCGAACCTTGTCGAGGACGAGACCTTCGATCGGACTGAGCCGCATGCGGTCGAATTGCAATTGCAACCCCGCGCGGGCCGCGGCGTCGACGAGGGACGGATGGAAGGCGCGGGGCAATCCGGCGAAGTGCAGCCAGAGCAAGACACCGGGCACGACCACGAGGAAGAAAACCTGCGCGGCACGCAACAGCGTCTTCAGGGTGTGATGCGTGAAAATCCGCCAGGACATGGACGTTCAAGGTAGCAACCGGGTTCCGCCTTGTCAGGCGCGGCGCATGAAAAGGAGACGCAGGCTGTTGAGCACTACCACCACGGTGCTGCCCTCGTGCGCGGCCACGCCGAGGGCGAGGGGGACCGGAACAATAAACGTGGCCGCCACCATGACGGCGACAGTCCCGAGGGCGATGACCATGTTTTGCCGGATGACCCGGCGCGCCTCGGTGCTCAAGTCAAGAGCCATCAGGAAATTTTCCAAACGGTCGTTCATCAGGATGACCTCCGCCTGCTCAAGCGCGGCATCCGAACCCCTTGCGCCCATGGCCACCCCGATATCGGCGGCCGCGAGACAAGGGGCGTCATTCACACCGTCGCCGATCATGGCCACGCGGTTTTTGCCTCCTTCCTTCAGCGCCTCGACGGCAGCAACTTTGTCCTGGGGCAGCAAGCCGGCGCGGATTTCATCGAGTCCGGCCGCGCGGCCCATGGCCTCCGCCGGTCCCGGGCGGTCGCCGGTCAGCATGACCGTGCGGATACCGCGCGCGCGCAAGCGTCCGATGAGTTCCCGGCTTTGCGGACGCACCTCGTCGCGGAAGCGCAGGCATCCGATCGCGCCGTCGCCAGCCACCCAAACTTCGGCGGCGTCTGCCGCTTGCGATGCCGCGGGCAGAACAAGTCCGGTCTCAGTCTCCACGAAGGCACGGCTGCCGAGAGTGCATTTTTCCCCGCCAATGTTTGCCCTCACACCGCGTCCGGGCACGGTTTCGTGGGATTGCGCGCCGTGGTCGGCCGCGCCGCGTTGGAGTGCCAGGCGGCGGATGGCGCGCGATAGCGGATGTGAGGAATGCCGGGCGAGAGTGTGCGCCACTTCGAGCAGTTTCTCTTCGCTGCCCCGCACGAGTTCGACACCGGCCAGCGTGAGTTGCCCCGAGGTCAGGGTGCCCGTCTTGTCGAGGGCAACCACGTCGACCAGGGCGAGATTCTCGATCGGCGCGCCGCCGCGGAAAAGAACGCCCCGCCGGGCGCCGGCCGCGATGGCAGAAAGGATCCCGGACGGCACGGATAGCACGAGCGCGCAGGGGGAGGCCACAACCAACAGTGTCATAGAGCGGTAAAATGCGCTGCGGGTTTCCTCCGTGCCCTCGAACGGCGGCAGGCCGAAACCGAGCCACCAGACGAAAAACATCACCGTGCATGCGGTCAGGATGGTCCAGGTGTAGGTTGTGCCGAAGCGGTCGGTGAATGTCTGGGAGGGGGCACGCAGACTCTGCGCTTCGCGGATGAGACGGATAATGCGCTGCAGCGAGCTTTCTGCCGCCGGGCGCAGGACGGAGCCCTCGAGCATGCCGCTCAAGTTGATCGTGCCGGCCAGCGCGGTGTCGCCGGGAGTCTTGGGCACGGGGACGGATTCGCCGGTGAGGTTCGACTCGTCGCATTCCGACTGTCCGCGCACGATGGTCAGGTCGACAGGAATCTGTCCGCCGGCCACCACGCGGACCGTCATGCCCGGCAGCAAGTCCTCGACCGGCACCTCGTGTTCGCGGTTTCCGTCGATGACCAGTGCGGTCTTCGGTGCGCCGCGCAGCAGGGCGCCGATCTCGCGGCGCGTGCGACCCATGGCGTAGTGCTCCATGGCGCCGGAGGCGGAGAAAAGAAAAAGCAGCAGCGCGCCTTCCCGCCACGCACCGATTAAGGCGGCGCCCGCCGCCACGGCCAGCATGAGGAAATGGATGTCGAGTTGTCCCGACTTCAGGCGATCCCACGCATCGCCCGCCGCATCCCAACCGCCGCACACATAAGCGAGGATATACGCGGCAAGCGGCATCCATGCGGCGGCATGGGCTAGGTCGAGCGCCCAACCGCCCAGTCCAAACACGGCGCAACCCGCGGCCAGCGCGGCCATGGGTTTCCAATCCGTCTCGCTGTGTTCCTCGATCGTCCCTTTTTGCCGGGGCGCATACGCGGGCCAGACGAGCTTGACCCATTGCCAGAGCGAAATGGCGGTGACGCATGTCGCTTTGCGCACGATGGTGGTGCCGAGTTTTTCCGAAACAAGGATGCGCGAGGTGCCGGGCAAATGCTCCGCGCTGACGCCGCAGACTTCGCATTTTTCCGGGCGGAAATGCGGGCATGGTTCATGGCTCTCGAGCATCGTCCTCGTGACGCGCTGCGCGAGGCGGCCATCTTTGTCCCCGCCGATCGTGGCGATCGAGAGACGACGGGTGGCGGGATTGAAGGCGACGGCCTCGAGTCGCGGTTCCTCCTGCAGCAGCGCGGCCAGACGCGCGATCGGGCAGGGTGCGGGCGGGTGAGGTTCCGCTGTGCCGCGGGGCAGAACCACCGGACTCGTGCTCATTCGGTTCCTTCGACCACCGGATTTTCCAGCGTGCCGATGCCCTCGATTTCCACCGACACGGTGTCGCCGGGTTGCAGCCAGACGGGCGGTTTTCGCGCCATGCCCACACCGTGCGGGGTTCCGGTGAGAATGACACTGCCGGCCGGCAGCGTGGTGTCCGCGCTGAGAAATTCGAGCAGCGCGCGGATGCCGAAGATCATTTGCGAGGTGTTGCTGTCCTGCATGAGGCGGCCGTTCAGCCGGCCCTTGATGGAGAGATGCAGCGGGTCGGGAAGTTCGTCGGGTGTGACGACCCAAGGCCCGAGCGGGCAGAATGTGTCGAAGGATTTGGCGCGGCTCCATTGGCCGCCGGAGCGTTTTTTCTGCCAGTCGCGCGCGCTGACATCATTGGCACAGGTGAATCCCGCCACGTGATGCATGGCGTTTTCGCGGGTTAAATTGCGGCACTCGCGGGACAGCACGATGGCCAATTCCGCTTCGCTGTCCACCTCGTCACTCCGGAGTTTTGCCGGCACGCGAATCGGTTGTCCCGGCCCGGTCACGGCGCGGATGTTTTTCAGAAACACCACGGGATAGCTGGGGATGGGTGCTCCGGTTTCCACGGCATGATCATGGTAATTGAGCCCGATGGCATAAACGGCCGGCGGATCCAGCGGGGCAAGAAGGCGGGCGCCGGAAACAACTTCGCCGGTCTGCCGGAAGCCCGTCTCCCACGATCCGGCCAGCTCTTCAAATGTCCCGCACTTGTCCATCGGGCAAGCGTGATGAATGGCGCCGCTCAAGTCGGCTACTCGCGCAATGCGCATAGCGAAAGCCTAACCCCGGCCCCCGGTATTGCGCAATGGCGCGGGGGATGCGAATTTGGGCGTCATGCATCGCGGTCGGATCGTCACAGCGGAGGAATTGGCGCGGTTGCGTGACGAAGCGGACCGCGCCGGCCGGCGCCTGGTCTTCACCAATGGCTGTTTCGATCTGCTCCACGCCGGACACGTGCGCTATCTGCAACAGGCGAGGGAATTGGGCGATGCGTTGGCCGTCGGCATGAACAGCGACCGCTCAGTGCGCGAACTCAAGGGCGAAGGCCGCCCGATCAACCGGCAGGACGACCGCGCCGAGGTGCTTGCCGCGTTGGGCTGTGTGGACTACGTGGTGATTTTCGACGGCAAACGCGCGACCGATGTGCTTCGCACGGTCCGTCCGCACGTTTATGCCAAAGGCGGAGACTACACCCCAGACTCGCTCGATCCCGAGGAGCGGGCAGCCTTGGCCGAAGCCGGGTCCGGGATAAAAATCCTCCCTCTTGTTCCAGGAAGGTCAACGACCTCGGTGGTGGAGCGCTTGCGCGGTGCTTGAGACGGCATTTTGCGGTGTCGACAAGACGGCCGGGCAGGCGTTTATTGAATTAATGACAGCAGGCCAAGGCTCGGCGGGAAATGTGATCTCGGCACTGGCCAGCCTTTTTATCCCGGGTCTCGGGCAACTCCTGCAGGGGCGATTTCTCGCCGCCGTTCTGTTTTTTGTCGGCGCGGGTGTTCTTTGGTTCATCAGTATCGGCACTCTCGGCTGGATCATGCATCTTTGGTCCTGCCTCAACGCAGCATTGTGGAAACCGCGCTGACCCGATTGAGGCTGGTCCCATGAAAACCCTCCTGAATCACATCAACGGCCAGTGGGTCGCCGCGAAGAGTGAGGCAACGCGCGACATTCTCAATCCTTCGACCAACAAGGTCATCGCCAAGGCAACCGACAGCGGTGCGGCCGATGCGGAAGACGCGATCAGCGCGGCACGCGAGGCTTTCGATCATGGTCCGTGGGGCAAGAGCACGGGACCCGAGCGTGCGGAGAAACTTTTCGCCCTGGCCAATCTCGTCGAGAAGCATGCGGCGGAATTCGCCAGGATCGACACCGAGAACAACGGGAAGCCGCTGCGCGAGGCGAACTACGATGCGGCCGATGCGGCGGGTTGTTTCCGCTACTACGCCGGCCTGGCCAGCAAGCCCCAAGGACAAACTTACAGCGTCAGCGACCCGAACATGGTCTGCATGACCGTGCGCGAACCGATCGGGGTCTGCGGACAGATCATTCCGTGGAATTACCCCCTGCTCATGGCCGTGTGGAAACTCGCCCCGGGTCTTGCCGCGGGCAATGCGTGCATTTTGAAACCCTCCGAGATGACGCCTGTTTCGGCGGTGAAGCTTTTCCAACTGATCGAAGAGGCCGGCTTCCCGCTCGGCGCGGCCAACCTCGTGCTTGGCCCCGGCGACCCGGTCGGCTCGACGCTCGCGGCCAGCGACCGCGTGGACAAAGTCGCCTTCACCGGCGGCGGCATCACCGGACGCAAAATCATGACCGCCGCAACGGGCAACCTGAAAAAAGTCACCCTCGAACTCGGCGGCAAGAGCCCGAACATCGTTTTCGCCGATGCCGATTTCGACGCCGCGCTCGAATTCGCCATGTTCGGCATCTTCGCCGGTCAAGGCGAGGTCTGCAGTGCGGGTTCCCGCCTCCTGCTCGAGCGTAAAATTGCCGACAAATTCCTCCCGCGCCTGGCCGGGGCCTGCCGGAAAATCACGGTGGGTGACGGCATGGACGAAGATACCGAAATGGGTCCGCTCATTTCCCAGGCACACGTGGAAAAAGTCCTAGGTTACATCAAGTCCGGCCTTGATGAAGGCGCCAAACTTCTCTGCGGCGGCCACCGCATCGAGAAAGGCAAGTTGGCCTCCGGCAATTTCGTCGAACCGACCGTCTTCGTCGACGTTCCGGCCAACGCGAAAATCATGAAGGAAGAAATCTTCGGCCCCGTGCTCGTGGTCGAACTTTTCGACACCGAGGAAGAAGCCATCCGTAAGGCCAATGACACCGTTTACGGACTGGCCGGCGCGGTCTTCACCTCCGACGGCGCCAAAGCCCAACGTGTCATCAAGCAGTTGCGCGCCGGCATCACCTGGATCAACACGTATCACCCCACATTCAACGAGGCCCCGTGGGGCGGCTACAAACAGTCCGGCATCGGCCGCGAGCTCGGCACCTACGGTCTCGAAGCTTACACCGAGGTGAAGCAGATCAACATTAACATCGCACCCGGCCGCATCGGGTGGTTCAAAAACATCTGATCCCCACTGCCCCAATGAAGTCCATGGTTGAAGTCCGCGATGTCACCAAGCGATTCGGTGACTTCCTAGCCCTCGATCGCGTCAGCCTGGACATCGCCGAGGGTGAGTTCATGACCTTCCTCGGGCCTTCCGGTTGCGGCAAGACGACCTGCTTGCGCCTCATCAGCGGTTTCGAGCAACCGAGCAGCGGTCAGATTCTCATCGGTGGGCATGACGTTTCCAACGACCCGCCCTACAAGCGCAACGTCAACCAAGTCTTCCAAAGCTACGCCCTCTTCCCGCACCTCACCGTGCGCGAGAATATCGCTTTCGGGCTGCGCATGAAAAAGATGTCGCCAGAGGCGATCCGCGAGAAAACCGAATGGGCCGTGGCCATGACCTCGCTGCAAGGCATGGAGGACCGCAAGCCGGCGCAACTTTCCGGCGGACAGCGCCAGCGCGTCGCCCTCGCGCGGGCCATTGTTTGCGAGCCCCAGGTTTTGCTCCTGGACGAACCGCTTTCCGCCCTCGATGCCAAGTTGCGCACCCAAATGCGCACGGAACTGAAAAACCTGCAGAAGCGCCTGGGTATCACGTTCATCTTTGTCACCCACGACCAAGAGGAAGCCCTCAGCATGTCCGATCGCATTGCGGTGATGAACAAAGGCAAAGTCGAACAGATCGGCACGGCGGCCGAGATTTACCATCATCCGCGCACCGAATTCGTGGCCAGCTTCATCGGCGAGACCAACATCGTCGAAGCCGAGGTTCTTGAGCGCAAAGACGGACTCCTCTTCTGCCGGCTCGAGGGCGGTCTCGACCTCTGGATCAGAGGCGGCGACGGCGCCCGGGTCGGCAGCAAGATGCTCGTCTCCGTCCGACCGGAAAAGATCCGCCTCTTCCGCGAACGCCCCGCCGACGAAACCAACCTTTTCCATGGCCGCGTCAGCAGCGAGGTTTTCAAGGGTGCCGTCGATGACATGACCATTGCCACGGACGGCGGCCTCGAACTGTCCGCCCTCTTGGCCAACGCCGGCGAAACCGGCCTCGATTTCCACGAAGGCGAGCAAGTCTGGTGCCTCATCCATCCGAACGACATCAGCCTTCTGGTCAAAGAAGAAACCCCCGCCTGACACTCTTCTCAGGTAGGGCGGGGCCTCCGGACCCGCCGCGCTTAGGGGACTCTCCCAAAGCGGTGGCTTGACGCCGCTTCGGTGCGCGTCCGGGCAAACAACACTCCACTGGCGGAATTTGACCACCTCCCAAGGTCGGAAACCCCGAAAAGCGCTCTCGGACAGAGGGAGGATAATTTATTGACCGCTGGCACGGAAGCTGCTGTTCCTTAATTGTTCGATACGGTCTCTCGTTTACGGGCGGACCACCTCATAAAAACAAAAACCAAAAAAACATCATGAAAAAAATCCTCACAATGTTGGTTGGCATGCTGCTGGCGGTTCCGCTGGCACAGGCCCAAACGGAAACCGGCACTTCCGCTGGTCAACAGGCCTTCGACGAAGCTCGTTCGGGCGCCATCAGTGCCGGTCGCACAACCACCGAGAACGTGTCGGTTGCCGCCGGTCAAGTCGGCTCGAAAGAAGTTGTCGTCGTTGAAGAAGAAGAGAAATGGTGGTCTCTCAACGCCAGCACCGGATGGGACAGTCTCTATATGTTCCGCGGCGTTAACGTCCTTGGCAACGGCAATGGTATCTACTGGATGGGTGGTGGACTCGGCGTCACCCCTTGGGAGAACGGCGAATTCACGGCTAACGTGTGGTATGGCGTCGGCTCTTGGTGGAATGGCCTCAACTCCCAAACTACCTACGGAGAGTTGGACGTCTCAGTCGGCTATTCCCACTCCTTTGGCCCGCTGACTCTCTCCACCGGATGGATCTATTACTACTTCCCGAATACGGTAGATGCTTTCGGGAATATCCCGACCAGCCAAAACGAGATTTATTTTGGCGCCGCTTACGACATTGAGGTTGGCTCCATTACGATCACGCCGAACACAACCTACTACTACAACCTTGGCCCCGAGTGGGGTACAGCGGGCGGCTTTGCGAACGCCGGATCTTCCTATTGGAACTTCGGCCTAAGTGCTAATGTGCCGGTTGCCTACGATGGTGCCGTGTCTCTGGCTCCTTATTCTCAGTTCGGTCTCAACTTCGGCTTCAATAACCGTGCAACCACCGCAGCGGGCTTTCGTGGTGGTAACAACTGGCAGACTGGTTTGGCTCTTCCCGTCCAATTCACGAGCTGGTTCAGCGTTTCGCCTTACATCGCCTATTCATACCAGTGGGCGAATTTGCCGAGCTTCGGGAGCTCGCAAGCGACTACTGACGTTAACACATGGTGGTGCGGCATCAGCGCAAGCATCTCTTACTAAGTTAGTTTGCGTTAACTCAACTCACAAAACCCCTCCGGCTCCGGCCGGAGGGGTTTTTGCTTTCTGGATTATGCGCGTGGGCTGCGTAGAGTCGCGCTGGCATGGAAATCCTCCAACTTCTTGGCGTCGCGGTGGGGTTGGCCTCGTTGGCCGGGCTGAACCTTTATTTGACGGTTTTCCTCACCGGGCTGGCCGTCCGTTTCGACTGGATCAATCTCGCCCCCGAATACCAGCGGCTCGAGGCGCTGGCCGACCCTTGGGTCCTGATCGTGTCCGGCCTTCTCTTTGCCATGGAAACCTTCGCCGACAAGATCCCTTGGGTCGACTCCGCGTGGGATGCCGTGCATACCGCGATCCGACCCGTCGGTGCGGCGCTTCTGGCCATCATGGTCCTGGGTGAGAGCAATCCGGTCTTCAATGTCATCGTCGGCCTCCTCGCCGCGTGGCTCGGCTTCACCACGCACGCCCTCAAAGCGACGACGCGCTTGCAGGCCAATGCCTCGCCCGAACCGATTTCCAACATCGCCCTGAGCGTGGCCGAAGATGCCACGGTCGTGCTCGGCCTCGGTCTCATTTTCACTTACCCCATTATCGCCCTGGTTGTGGCCGTCATTGCCTTGGCGGCCATCTGGTATTTCGTCCCGCGCATGTTGCGGTCCACGTGGGTGAAGCTCTGGCTCTGCGGACGCAAGCTGCGCCTCGAGCCCGAGGAAATGGTCGTGGCCGACCTGCCCGACGACCTGCCTTCTTCCTCGCGCGAGGCCGTCCAGAATCACGCGGGCGCGGAGTGGCGCATCGAGTGGTCTGCGCCTTGCATCAGCGGAACCGGCCCCGGTTATCCGCGTAATCGCTTCGGCTGGCTGGTCTCCGCCGCCGGTCCCGCCCAGATGCTTTATTTTGTCCCGCGCCATTCGCGGCCACGCGCCTTGCCGCCCGGGTCGCCCATTGCCCGGCTCGAGCAGAAGTTCCTCGCCGATGTCTTGGTCCTCGAATGGCCGGGGGGCGAAGAAGCGCGCTTTCTTTTCGACCGCGGTGCACGTCCGTTGGCCCGTCGCATCTTCGAAGCTTTTGCCGGCCAGCGATGAGTTCCGCGCCCGGCAGTGTGACGGAGTTGGCCCGGGCTTTGGTCCGCATTCCGAGCGTCAATCCCGACGGCGATCCGGGCACGGATCGCACCGGCGAACAGGCCTGCGCGGAGTTCATTGCCGACTTTCTCCGGTCACACGGCGCCGAGGCTACGCTGCACGAGGTCCATGCGGGGCGTCCGAATGTCGTGGCCAGATTTGCCGCGGACGGAGGAAAACCGCGGCTCCTTTTCGCTCCGCATACGGACACGGTCAGTGTGGCCGGTATGACCATCGATCCGTTCGGCGGCGAGATTCGCGAGGGAAGGCTCTACGGCCGCGGTGCGAGCGATACGAAGGGTCCGATGGCCGCCATGCTTTGGGCGCTGCACGAGTGCCGTGACCTTCTGCCTCATCTCACGCATGAGGTCTGGTTTTCCGGACTTATGGGGGAGGAGGCCGGACAAGACGGGGCGAAGGCGTTGGCCGCGCGGGAGACGTTCGACTTCGTCGTGGTTGGCGAACCAACCAGCTTGGATGTGGTTTTCAAACACAAGGTCGACGTGACTGCGCGCATCGTTGCCAAGGGGCGCGCTGCGCATAGCTCGTGTCCGGAGCGCGGCGAGAACGCCATCACCAAGCTGGCTGCCGGGTTGCTCAACTTGGAGAAAGCGCTGTCCGCACATTTCGAAAAAATCTCCGATCCCGTGCTCGCGCATCCCACGTTCAGCATCGGCACAATCCGCGGGGGGACAAAATTCAACATCGTGCCCGACCATGCCGAAGCGGTCATCGATCTGCGGCTTCTTCCTTCTCAGTGGAAGAACGGCGACGCGCGCGAAGTTTTCGAGGTCATGCGCTCCGCCTGTCCCGGCCTGACCGTCGAGAAAATTGCCGGATCCGAAGCGCTCGACACGGATCCCGGTCATCCGCTCATCGCCAAATTGGTCGAGGCCGGTGGCAAACCCGCCGGGGCCGCTTGGTTTTGCGATGCCGCCATCTTTTCCTCGGCCGGCACCCCGGCTGTGGCCGTCGGCCCCGGATCCATCGCCCAAGCCCACACCGAGGACGAATTCATCGAGGTCGCGGCCCTCGAACAGGGTGTCGAGTTCTTCAAAAAGTTTCTCCACAGCCTGCGCTCCCGCTAGTCTCCGCCTCCTTCTTTCAACGCTCATCCCTCAACCCTCAACTTCTCCATGCAGACCGCCATCACCCCGACCCGCGCCGACAACTTTCCCGAGTGGTATCAGCAGGTCATCAAAGCCGCCGACTTGGCGGAAAATTCCGATGTGCGCGGCTGCATGATCATCAAGCCGTGGGGCTGGGGGATATGGGAAAACATGCAGCGTCAACTTGATGTCATGTTCAAGGCGACCGGGCATGTGAACGCTTACTTTCCGCTCTTCATCCCGCTCAGCTTTCTCGAAAAAGAAGCGGAGCATGTCGAGGGATTCGCCAAGGAATGCGCGGTCGTCACCCATCACCGGCTCGAGGAGAAGGACGGTAAATTGGTGCCGGCCGGGGAATTGAACGAGCCGCTCATTGTCCGTCCAACCTCCGAGACCATCATCGGTGCCGCCTACGCCCGCTGGGTCCAGTCGTATCGGGATTTGCCGCTCCTCATCAACCAGTGGGCCAATGTCGTCCGTTGGGAAATGCGTCCGCGTCTTTTTCTCCGCACCGCAGAATTCCTCTGGCAGGAAGGGCACACGGCGCACGAGACGATGGAAGAAGCGGTGGACGAGACGGAAAAAATGCTCGGTGTTTACGAGAAATTCGCCCGCGAGCACCTCGCATTGCCCGTCTTCACCGGCGAGAAATCGGAAAGCGAGAGATTTCCCGGTGCGGTCAGCACGCTTTGTATCGAGGCCATGGTGCAGGACCGCAAGGCGATCCAAGCGGGCACTTCGCACTTCCTCGGACAAAACTTCTCCCGCGCCGCCGGGATCGAATTTGCGGCGCGCGATGGAAGTCGTCAGCTTGCGTGGACAACCAGCTGGGGCGTGAGCACGCGGCTGATCGGCACGCTCATCATGGCGCACTCCGACGATGACGGACTCGTTTTGCCCCCGCGGGTTGCGCCGTCACAGATCGTCATCCTCCCTGTGCTGGCCAAGGAGGAATCCCGTGCCGCCGTCTTGGAAGCAGCCGAGAAACTCGCCGCACAACTGCGCGCCCAAACCGCTTTCGGCGAACCGATCCGCGTGGAAATCGACCGCCGCGATGCGGGTGGCGGCGTGAAAAATTGGGAGTGGATCAAAAAAGGTGTTCCGCTCCGCGTGGAGATTGGTCCGCGTGATATCGAAAAGGGATCGGTGGCGATCAGCCGCCGTGACCGCGGTCCCAAAGAAAAAGAGTTTCCAGCCATGGCGGACTTCGTCGCCGGAGCCGGCGCTTTGCTGCAGTCGATGCAAGCCGGATTGCTCGAGCGGGCCGCAAAATTCCGCGACGAGCACACACGCAAGATCGAGTCCGAGGAGGAATTCCGCGCCTTCTTCACGCCGCAGAACGCCAATCAGCCGGAAATTCACGGCGGTTTCGCTCTCGCCCATTGGGATGGCACGCGCGAGACCGAGGAGAAAATCAAAGAGGAGTTGAAAGTCACGATACGATGCATTCCGCGCGATGGTGACGCGGAGCCGGGGATTTGTCCTTTCAGCGGAAAGCCGAGCGCGCGGCGCGTCGTTTTCGCCAAGTCGTATTGATGAATCTTTCTGTCGCTGGAGGGCAGCCGTCCCCGGCCGCCGCGCGCAAACCGAGGATTTCCGCTAAGTCTTTGCGGCGCCTCGCGGGGACGCTCGCCCTCCAGTTCTTGCTGATCTTTCCGGTTTCCGCGCAATTTCCGTTCAATGCCCTGCGTTTTCTCAAGCCGGATGGGCAGATCAGTCCGTCGCTCGTTACCGAATGTTCCGGCATGGTGCAGAGTCTGCGCTACGGCGGGGTTTTCTGGGTGTTGGGCGATGGCGGGAGCGGGGCAGCCATCGTGCCGGTGACAGCCGACGGAAAATTGGCGGCTGGGTGGACCGGTCCCGTCGCGGTGACCGGTTGCAAAAATTTCGACTGGGAGGATCTGGCCCTCGACGACCGCGGAAATCTCATCATCGCCGATGTCGGCAACAACTCCGGGCGGCGCAAACAGCTCATGCTCCATTTCACGCCCGAACCGCGGCCCGGAGTCCGCTCGGTTGTTCCCGCGCGATCGCTCCGCGTCCATTATGCCGACCAGAAAGAGGATTCGCCGGACTATGACTGCGAAGCGGTCTTCTCCGCCGGTGGAAAGATTTACTTTCTGACCAAGCATCGCAGCGACAAGCGCACGCGGCTTTACCGTCTGGAAAGCGAATCGACCGGCCGGTCGAATCCGTTGCGCCTCCTCGATTCCTTTGAAATCGGCGGCATGGTGACCGCGGCGGACGCTTCGCCGAACGGCAAAATGGTCGCCGTTCTGACCTACACCGCCCTCTGGGTTTTCGACTTCGACCGCGCCACGGGAAGCATCTTCCGGAAAACCGTGCGCAAGACACCTATCTTTGCCTGGCAGGCCGAGGCGGTGGCATGGGATGGGAATGATGCGTTGGTTCTCGGCAATGAGCAGGGTCAGCTTTTTCGGGTGGCGCTTGCCGATTTTGAGACCGTTCGCCCATGAGACGGAGCTGCTTCCTCTTTCCTGAATAACCACGGCAAAGGCGCAGGTGGATCGCGATGTCCCCATCGCGATTTCCGGTTGCTTATCGCGCCGGGACGGCGCGATCCACCCTCCGCTCCTTTGATTTTGCCCGTCCGCAGGTTCGTGTTCATAATGTCCGAATGTCCGATCCGCGTTACGACAAATTGGCCGAGGTCCTGACCAAACATTCCACCGCTCTCCAACCTGGGGACAAAGTGCTCATCGAAGCCTCCGATGTTCCCGATGACATGGTCATCGCGCTGGTGCGCGCGGTGCGCAAGGTCAAGGCTTTGCCCTTCACGCAACTGCATCACAGTCGTGTTTCGCGCGAAATGGCCCTCGGGGCCACCGGCCCGCAGATTGCCGTGTCGGCCGAAGTCGAGATGGCCCGGATTAAGAAGATGGACGCCTACATCGCGATCCGCGGCAGCGACAACGCCACCGAGATGAGCGATGTGCCGGCCGAAAAACTCAAAATGATCGCCGCGACGATGCGTCCGGTCATGAACCATCGGATCAACAAGACCCGCTGGGTCGTGCTGCGCTGGCCCTCGCCATCCATGGCCCAGCAGGCGCAGATGAGCACCGAAGCTTTCGAGGATTACTATTTCCGCGTCTGCACGGTCGATTACGCGAAAATGCGCAAAGGAATGGAGGCGCTCAAAGCGCTGATGGACACGACCGACAAGGTGCAGATCAAAGGCCCGGATACCGATTTGCGTTTCAGCATCAAAGGCATCGGATCAGTCATTTGCGGCGGCGACCGAAACATTCCCGACGGCGAGGTCTTCACCGCGCCGGTCAAACGCAGCGTGGAGGGCAAGGTCCGCTTCAACGTTCCCAGCATCTACCACGGCACGGCCTTCGAGGACGTCGCCCTCGAGTTCAAGCAGGGGCGCATTATCGGCGCGACGGCCGGCCGCAATACGGCCAAGCTCAACTCGATCCTCGATGCCGATGCCGGCTCGCGCTTCATCGGCGAATTTTCCCTCGGCTTCAATCCGCACATTCTGCATCCCATCCGCGATATTCTCTTCGATGAAAAAATCGCCGGCTCCTTCCACTTCACCCCGGGCCAAGCCTACGAAGTCGGTGGCAACGGCAACCGCAGCCAGGTCCATTGGGACATGGTCTGCATCCAGCGCGCGGATTACGGCGGGGGCGAGGTGTGGTTCGACGGAAAGCTCATCCGCAAAGACGGTGTTTTTGTCCTTCCGGAATTGAAGCTGCTCAATCCCGAGCGCTCTCGTTGAGCGGCCCGGATCCGAGCGCCGCATGCCGCCGAAGGATGCGACGGAACTCGAGGATGCCTTCCGGATTTTCGTTCGTGCCGTGGCCGGAAGGGACGATTTTTTCCGTGCTGGCTCCTTCGAGTTTCGAGCTCCAATAGGGCACGACGCCGTCGGAGCTGTCCGGCGTGTCCCCGCGTCCGCGGTCGCCGATGATGGAGTGGTAAGGGACGCCGGGTCTCATGGGCAGATTGAGGATGGCGGCGAGCAAGGGGGAGCGGGCCCGGAGGAAGACGACGCTGTTGGCGGGCGCGACAAACAACTCCCGCAAATCCTCGCGCAGGGCTTGGCGGATGGTGAGCATGTCGGGTTGGGCGACGTTGAAAGGCAGGCGGATAAGGCGTCCGAAGAATTCGGCGAAGGGATTCACGGCAAGTTCGCTCCCGCGGTGCGGGGTGGCAAAAAAGACAACTCGGGCCACATCGTGGCGCGGACCGAAGTTGATGATCCTGAGGAGCCGCTCTCTGGTTTGCGGGCTGAGTTTGAGCTTCTCCGGCGGTGTCTTCATGAATTGCTGCCAGAGATGACGGCCACCGGAACGAATCTGCAGTCCGGAGATGAGTCCGCCCATGCTGTGCCCGGCCATGACCATGCGGTCGAGGTTCGGATTGGCTCGTCGTGGATCGAGTGTGGTGCGGAAGCGGTCCATGTCCTCGCGCAGCTTGGCCGCCGAGGCCCACACAGGCAGACCGGTGGGATAGAGGAAGAGCCAGAATTGGTATTTCTCGCGGATTTTTTCGTCGCCGAGCAGTTCGTTGACCGCCGGCACCCAAGTTTCGGGGCGGGACATGAGACCGTGGACGAGAACGACGGGAATCTTGCCCGGTTCGTAGCGCGAGAATTGGTAAAGACCCGCGTCGTCCATATTCAAATCGGTGCGGACGAGGGCACGGACATCGATGCTCCGGTTGCGTCCCTTGGATAACATGTAAGCGAGCGGCGCGGTGAAATCGGCGGCTAGCTTCACCCGGCGTCCGTCGATCGTCGTGTTGTCATCGCTGAGTGTGCGGTAGAAAACCAATTGCGGACCCGACTTTGCGGAGCGCACGAGCGCCGTGACGGGTTCGCATATTCCGGCCAGCGGCGGAACTCCGGCCTGCGCGCGCAAGGCGGGCGAGGTGGGTTTGAAACGCACCACGTAGGGAACGCCGGCGCCTTCCTGGATGTTGCGGACGCGGAGACCTCCGATTTGCATGGCCGCTGCGGCGAGCAATTCATCCGCGGTGCGCGGATCGAGCGTCTTGGGAGAATCTCCCGACACGGTGAGGGTGCGTCCGTCGGCAAGAACAACCGGCGCGAAGGCGCGCGCCTGCAGCGCGGCAACCAGATTTTCCGTGGCTGCACGATTCAAGCGTTGCGCCGCGCTGCCCGGAAGCGCTTGCGCGGTCATTTCCGCGGCCTCCACGAGTGCGGTGATCCGGGTTGCTTCGTCTTCCCTCGACTGCGTGCCTTTCTGCAGGAGCAGGGCGGCGCGTCCATGGCCGTTTTCCTGCACGACCTCTCGGCTCTTGGCGCGCAGGGCCGATGGTCCTTGCACCTTCAGATCCACAATGGTGCATCCGGCGACACCGGCGAGAAGAGCCATGGCCAGCAGGCCCAAGGCGATGCGTTTGGTGAGAAGGTGAGCGGTCATGCGATCTGCAACCTAACCGGTCGACCGTCAATGGGAAGCTCTCCCGCCGGCGCGTGTAAGTCTTGTCCGGTCGACGCTATCGGTCGATCTCGCCTTGGAAGACGGACCGCCAGTGGGCCAGGCGTTCCGCGATGCGTTTTTCTTCGCCGCGGTCGGAGGGTTCGTAAAAGACGCGCCCTTCCGGAAGGTAAGCTTGCGGGACGTAGGCGTCGGGAAAGTCGTGCGAGTATCGGTAGCCCGGGGCCGCGTCTGTCTCCCCCGAAGTTTTGGGATGTTTGTCGCGCAGGTGTTCAGGGACGGCGAGGGTCCGGCCTTTTTGCAGATCGGACTGCGCGGCGAGGAGACCCATGTAGGCCGTGTTGCTCTTGGGCGCCGTGGCGAGGTAGACCGTGGCATGGGCTAGGGGAATCTGGGCCTCGGGTAATCCGACAAATTCGCAGGCCTGCTGGGCGGCCACCGCAACGAGGAGGCCGCGCGAGTCGGCCAGTCCGATGTCTTCGCTGGCCGCGATGACCAGGCGGCGGGCAATGAAGCGGATGTCCTCGCCCCCATGGAGCATCTTGGCCAGCCAGTAAAGGGCGGCATCGGGATCGCTGCCGCGGATGCTTTTGATGAAGGCGCTGATCGTGTCGTAGTGAGCGTCGTCTTTCGCGTCGTAGACGATGGCTTTGCGCTGGATGCTTTCCTCGATGATAGGGCGGGTCAGACGGATGGATCCCGCTTTGTCCGCTTCGGTGGTCAGGGCGGCAAGCTCGAGGGCGTTGAGGCAACGCCGGGCGTCGCCATCGCAAATGTCGGCCAGATGCGCTGCGGCATCCTCGTCGATCGTGATCTTTGCCGCGCCCAGACCGCGCCCGGTATCGGCGATGGCGCGATGGATGAGGGCGTGCAGGTCCGCGGCGGACAAAGACCTCAATTCGAAGACGAGCGAGCGGGAAACGAGCGGGCTGTTGACGTAGAAGAAAGGGTTCATCGTCGTCGCGCCGATCAGGCGCACGGTGCCGCGCTCGACATCCGGCAGCAGGACATCCTGCTGCGCTTTGTTGAAGCGGTGGATTTCGTCGATGAAAAGGACCGTGCGTGTGCCGTCGCGCGAGAGCCGCATCGCGGCGGCCGCCATGACCTTGCGAATTTCGGCCACCGTGCTCTCCACCCCGCTGAGGCGTTCGAAGCGGGCTTGGCTGGTGCGCGCGATGATTTCCGCGAGGCTGGTCTTCCCCGTGCCGGGAGGTCCGTAGAGCACGATGGAGGAAAACCGGTCGGCTTCGATCGCGCGGCGGAGAAGCTTGCCGGCACCGAGAATATGTTCCTGCCCGACATATTCCTCCAAGGACCGCGGCCGCATCCGCTCGGCCAAGGGCGCGTGGGCGGGCATGGCAGCCGGTGACTCGGCGGCGAAAAGGTCGTCGGACGGCATGGTTCGACCAATTTAGCTTGGACGCACGGCGGCGCGAGGCGGATATTGCCGGGCTATGGCTGATTTGGGGCAACAAATTCTGGAGATGGGCAAAAAAGCCCGGGCGGCGGCGCGGATTTTGGCGCTGTGCAACAAGGATCAAAAAAATGCCGCGCTCATGGCCATGGCCGATGCCATCGAGGCGGCGGAAAGCGACATCATCGCGGCCAATGCCAAGGATCTCGAAGCGGCGCCAGGTTACGGCTTGAATGCGGCGGCCGTCGACCGCCTCCGGTTGGATTCGGCGCGCATCGGTGCCATGGCCAAGGGGGTGCGCGAGGTGGTCGCACTGCCCGATCCTTGCGGTGAAGTTATTCGCGAATGGACACGCCCGAACGGGATGAAGATCACCAAACTCCGCGTCCCCATCGGCGTGGTCGGAATCATCTACGAGTCACGTCCCAATGTGACGGCCGATGCGGCGGTGCTTTGCGTGAAGTCCGGCAATGCCTGCATCCTGCGCGGCGGCAAGGAAGCGATCCATTCCAATGCGGCCATCGCGAAGGCGCTTTCGGTCGGGGCGGTCAACGCAGGGTTGTCCGCCGACGTGATCCAACTCGTGCCTTTCACCGACCGCGATGGTGTCCGATTGCTCGCCGAGATGGATCGTTACCTCGACGTCATCGTGCCGCGCGGCGGTCACGCCCTCATCGAGGCCGTGGTGGAACACGCGCGCATGCCGGTGATCAAACACTACCACGGCGTTTGCCACGTCTATGTCGACAAAGCGGCCGATCTGGCCATGGCCGAAAAAATCGCGGTCAATGCCAAGTGCCAACGTCCCGGCGTGTGCAATGCCATGGAAACATTGCTCGTCCATCGTGACGTGGCGGAAAAATTTCTGCCGTCCGCGGCGAAAGCTTTGCGCGAAAAAGGCGTCGAGTTGCGCGGCGACAAACGCACCTGCGAAGTGCTCGGGGCGGAAGTCAAGGCGGCCACGGAAGAGGATTGGACGACCGAATATCTCGATCTGATCCTGAGTATTCGCGTGGTGGATTCGTTGCAAGAGGCTATCGACCACATCGAGCATTACGGTTCGCACCACAGCGATTCGATCGTCACGATGGACGAAGCGGCGGCGCGCCAGTTTCTCGCCGCGGTGGATTCGGCGGCCGTGTTCTGGAATGTTTCCACCCGCTTCAGCGACGGCGGCGAGTTCGGCTTCGGGGCGGAAATCGGGATCAGCACCGACAAGTTGCATGCGCGCGGGCCGATGGGACTCGAGGAACTGACGACCTACAAATACCTCGTGACGGGCGCCGGACAGGTCCGCGGCTGAGTTATGTCCAAGACCATGCAGGTCTTCTACGAAGGCCGCGTCCAAGGCGTGGGTTTCCGCTATTCGGCGCGCCGGGTGGCCGCGGGGTTCGATGTCGCGGGGTATGTGCGCAATCTGCCCGACGGGCGTGTCGAGTTGGTGGCGTCGGGCGATCCGGACGAGGTGGATGGATTTCTCGACGCGGTGCGGGACAGCGAATTGGCCGGACATATCGCCGGCGAGGTGGTGGCGGATATCGTCAAACCTGCGGGGTTGCGCGGGTTTGAAATTCGTTTCTAGAAAACCGCAGGGAGCGTAGAGGACGCGGAGGAAGATAGCTGCCAACTGCCTCCGGTTATTGTAGCGGCGGTCTATGACCGTCGGTCGCCTTCCCCCA
>CAJBKE010000010.1 GCA_903953565.1 uncultured Verrucomicrobiota bacterium
CGGAGCACTCACCATTTCCAATGAGGTGGTTGTGGGCCGCGAGAGCGGCACGGGTGTGTTGAATATCAACGGCGGAACCTTCAACACCGCGGGCAACGGCAACATGTATATCGGGCGCCGCAATGGCACGGGTACCCTCAACCAGTCGAACGGCGTGATCATCGTGAACAAGGAATTCGGTGTAGGCACACGTGACGACAACAAGATCGGCACGGGCACCTACAACTTGAGCGGAGGCTCCCTCTCGGTCTCGAACAACATCTTCATCGGTAAGGAACCCGGGTCATTCGGAACCGTAAACATGACCGGTGGCACCATGACCACGAGCGACAAACTGCAGATCGGCCACAACCAATCGACGGGAGCTTTCACCCAAAGCGGCGGCACGGTGAATGTGCAAAACGAGGTCTTCATCGGCAACGAGAACAACACGAACTCCGTGGGAATCTATACCCTGAGCGGGACGGGTGTGCTCAACGTGGGCAATGAAGTAATAATCGGTCGCGACAATGGCACAGGCACTTTGAACCTCAATGGCGGCACCGTGAACGCCAACAAAATCTCGGGCGGAACCGGCAGCGCGACGGTGAACTTCAACGGGGGTGTCATCAAAGCCAAACGGGACGAGAGCAACCTCATCGAAAACCTGGATGTGGCGAACCTGGGGAGTGGCAGACTCAAAATTGACAGCAACGGGTCCAGCGTGGCTACGAGCCAGTTACTGACCGGAACCGGCGGCTTAGAGAAGCTGGGAGCAGGTCAACTCACTTTGAGCGGACCGAATACCTACGCCGGAATCACAACAGTAACTGCCGGGGTTTTGCGCATCGAGAAAATCGGACTAAATGCCACTGTCGATGCATCCGCAAATACCGTGGTAGCCGAGTTCACCGTGCCGCCTGCTCCGGGGAACTATGCGATTCTCCCGGGACCTTTGGCCGGAGCCCAGAATTTCACCGCCAGCGGCTTGGGCTCGAGTCAACAGGCTACCTTCGACAACCAGACCAGCACCGTAACAGTGACGGAAAGCGATCCCTATGTGGGTTGGATCGACAGCTTCACCCCGAATCCCCTACTGCCGGACACCGCATCCAAATTGCCCACCGCCGACCCGGACCGCGACGGCATCACCAATCTGATGGAATACGTGCTCGCCGGCGGCGACCCGGTCGTGCCGTCCCTCTCAATCCTGCCGACCATCGCAACTGTGGGCGACAACCTCGTGCTCAGCTACACGCGCAATGATGAATCGGAGGCGGACACCACTCAGATCGGGCAGTGGACCACCGACCTGACCACCTGGAATGACGTTACGCCTGTGGCAGTCGACGAAAACGGCGCATTGCCGGATGACATGACCGTCACCGTGCCCAAGAGCAATGCGGTAAACGGCAAATTGTTTCTCCGCTTGAAGGTGACCATGCCCTAGGTCCCCCTCACCTTGAAGCACAACCCAGGCATTTTCCGAGCTGTGACCAGCAAAACTAGATTGCGACCGGCTAACGCCACCCTTCAGAACCGCTGCTCCGACAGCCTTAACGCCTTCACCTTGATCGAAGTGCTGGTCGTGGTCGCCATCATCGGGGTGCTGGCTGCGTTGGCCATACCGGGATTCGCCGCGGTAAGAAACAACGCAGACAAGGCGAAATGTATCGGCAATCTAAAGCAAATGGTCACCGTCACCCTCTCCATGGCCTCGGACAACAATGGCAGGATGCCAAATTGGACGGAAAATGCAGGTGGCCCCTGGCACTGGGATGAAATACGGCGCTATATGGAAACTCCGACTGACACTTCCCTTCAAGGCAGCATGTTCCAATGCCCCGCGACATGTCGCAATCCCGACATGTGCAAAGAGTTGGACATCACCACCGGGGAGTTTCCCATCGGCCGAGGCCATTACAGATTCAACAACTTTTACGCGGCAGACAAACGACCTCGCTTCAAGGCCACCGAGGCCGTTGTGTTCTGGGACTTCGCGTACACCTACACGCCGAACGACATATGGTCCCATTATCGCGGAAGTTCTAATCCGGTTATCAACCTCGCCTATGCCGACGGACACGTTGGAACCGCCAGCGCAAAGGAGTTGCGCTCGGGGGACAGGGCCAACGGGGTCACGCCGCTTTACCCGCTTGGCGGGAGTGACTACACGGCCAAGCTCTACAGGTTGGGCTGGGTGCTGGAAAAGTAGCGCTTTGAAAAGTCCCGCCTCCCTAGCCATCTGGCCTTTGTCTTTCCCTCTGTGCTCTCCTCCTCTTTCCGGCCGCAGCCAGCCCTGTTTGTATCCATGACTTCGGGCAGAGACATACCCGTCTCCACCGCGTCCCGGCCCCGCACGATTATTTTGCAACCCGAGGAACACCTTGTGACACAGATAACCGGCCCCAACCCAATGCGAACCCCCACTCTATGACAGCACCCTCCTCATCACACCTGCTTCGTGTCTCCCTGCTTTCCGCGGTCGCCGCCCTCGGAGGTTTTCTCTTTGGATACGACAGTGGGGTTATCAACGGAACCGTGGGTGCACTCCAAAAAGCTTTCAACGCTGACGACATCAACAGCGGCTTCAACGTAGCTTCGATGCTTTTGGGTTGCGCGGCAGGCGCCTTCCTCGCGGGACGCATCGCCGACCGATTCGGCCGGCGCGCGGCGCTCTTTGCAGCGGCAATTCTTTTCGGAATCAGCGCCTGGGGCTCTGGCATCGCCACCGGATCGCTGGAATTTGTCATCTACCGGCTTATCGGCGGCTTCGCGGTCGGTGCCGCCAGCGTGATTTGCCCGGCATACATCAGTGAAATCTCTCCCGCTGCCTACCGTGGCCGACTGGCCACCTTGCAGCAAATGGCCATCGTGCTCGGACTCTTTTTCGCTTTTCTGGCAAACTATCTGATCGCCCTAGGTGCCGGGGGTGCATCGGAGCCGTTCTGGTTCGGCTTCCACGCCTGGCAATGGATGTTCTGGATGGAACTAGTCCCGGTGGCCTTGTTTTTCGGCGGACTCTTCTTCATCCCGGAATCACCGCGCTATCTCGTCGCCGTCGGCCGCATGGCGCAAGCCGAGGTCGTGCTGGCCGGGCTTTCCCACCCGGCCGATGCCGCGGCCAAGGTGCAGGAAATCCGGGCCACCCTCGACGCGAATCACCGTCCGAGCATGCAGGATCTTTTCAATCACGCCACCAAACGCCTCCATCCCATCGTCTGG
The DNA here is from genome assembly GCA_903953565.1 of uncultured Verrucomicrobiota bacterium. GTDB lineage: Bacteria > Verrucomicrobiota > Verrucomicrobiia > Chthoniobacterales > JACTMZ01 > JACTMZ01. The sequence goes on from CAJBKE010000010.1 coordinate 3,205, forward strand.
GTGGGCATTGCCATCGCCGCCTTGCAGCAATTGGTCGGGATCAATGTGGTTTTTTATTACGGTGAGGTGCTCTGGCGGGCGGCCGGCTTTTCCGAGGCCAATGCGCTGCTCATTAATGTGATCGGGGGCATCATCAATGTGAGTGCAACGGTGGCAGCCATTCTCCTCATCGACAAAGTCGGACGCAAACCCCTCCTCCTCATCGGTTCGCTCGGCATGGCGCTTTTCCTCGGCATTCTTGCCGTGGTCTTCGGCACCGCCGAAGTTGGTTCCGATGGAAACCTTGTCCTCGGGGATGCCGCGGGGCGTGTTGCCTTGGTCAGCGCGAACCTCTACATCGTCTGCTTCGGAATTTCTTGGGGACCGGTCATGTGGGTGCTTCTCGGCGAGATGTTCCCCAACAAAATCCGCGGCGCAGCACTGTCCCTGGCAGGACTCTCGCAGTGGGGCACCAATTTCGTGGTCACCATGACCTTCCCCGTCCTTCTCTCCACCATCGGCTTGGGGGGGGCCTACAGTCTCTACGCGCTTTTCGCCGCCATCTCCGGCTTCTGCGCGTGGAGATTCGTCCGCGAGACCAAGGGGCGCAGCCTCGAACAAATGGAGCTGTAAGCGAGCCTGGATCCGCCTCGGACCGTGGACCTGACTACCGGCTAAAACCTCGGCCCGGTCAAGAAACAGTGAATTTTTCGTGTGCGGCTTGGCTCCCCTGACTTGGCCGAGCAATATTGCCTCAACGATCCAGCGGGCTGCGTAGCGGTTTGAGCATATTCACGGAGCATTTGCAAATGCAGCGGAACGAGGATCATTGCCGCCCGTGGCGCTGCGACCTACATCCAGACCGAGCGATCAAGGCTGCGGTATTGCAATGCCTCGAGAAGGTGGTCCTCGCCGATGCTCTCGGCCTCCGCCAAGTCCGCGACGGTGCGGGCGACCTTGAGGATGCGGTCATGGGCCCGCGCGCTGAAATGGAGATCCTCCATGGCATGCTTGAGCAAAGCGTGGCAGCCGGCGGAGATCTGGCAGAACTCGCGCATGTGACGCGGTTGCATGCGCGCATTCAACGCGGGTCTCAAGCTGTCGCCG
>CAJBKE010000011.1 GCA_903953565.1 uncultured Verrucomicrobiota bacterium
CGCAACACGAAAGGCAAGATGCCGCCATTGCGGTAATATTCGACTTCGATCGGGGTATCGATACGGAGAACCACGGGAATATCCGACGTTTTACCATCGGCCTTGGTGATGCGCAGCGTGAGCTTCTGGCGCGGCTTCACATCCTCGGAGAGTCCAGTCACGTCAAACGTCTCCGAACCATCCAGACCAAGACTCTGTGCGCTGGTGCCCTCCTCGAATTGCAGCGGCAACACACCCATGCCGACGAGGTTGGAACGATGGATGCGCTCGTAGCTCTGCGCCACGACCGCTTTCACTCCGAGGAGCATCGTCCCTTTAGCGGCCCAATCGCGGCTGGAACCGGTGCCGTATTCTTGGCCGGCAAGGACGACGAGCGGAGTGCCGTCGGCTTTGTATTTCTCGGCGGCATCAAAGATGGCCAGTTGCTCGCCGTCTTTGCTCCCGGGGCCGAAATATTTGGTCACCCCACCCTCCACTCCCGGAACCATGAGGTTTTTGATGCGGACGTTGGCGAAGGTGCCACGAGTCATGATGCGGTCATTGCCGCGTCGGGAGCCGTAGCTGTTGAAGTCGTTCGGCTGGACGCCGTGCTCGAGCAGATATTTGCCCGCGGGTGAAGCGGCTTTGATCGCGCCGGCCGGTGAAATGTGGTCTGTGGTGACCGAGTCGCCGAAGATGCCGAGCGGACGAGCCCCCTTGATGTCCGCAATCGTTCCCGGGGTCATCGAGAAGTTCTCGAAGAACGGCGGGTTTTGGATGTAGGTGCTGTCGGCATCCCACGCGTAGAGCTGTCCGACGGAACCCGGGATCTCGTTCCACTTGGGATTCTGCTCGGCGAAGTCGCGGTAAAGCTTGCGGAAGATTTCCGGTTTGAGCGCGGACTGCATAGCGTCGCGGATTTCCTGCAGCGAGGGCCACAGGTCGCGCAGGTAGACGTCCTTGCCATCCTTGTCTTTGCCCAGCGGCTCCTTGGTCAAGTCGATGTCGACCCTTCCGGCCAGCGCGAAAGCCACGACCAGCGGAGGTGACATGAGGAAATTCGCCTTCACGTTCTGGTGGACGCGGGCCTCGAAGTTGCGGTTGCCGGAGAGCACGGATGCCGCGACGAGGTCGTGCCCGGTGATGGCTTCTTCCACCGCCTGAGGCAACGGACCCGAATTGCCGATGCAGGTGGTGCAGCCGTAGCCGACGATCTGGAAACCGAGCTTGTCGAGGTAGGGCTGGAGTCCGGTGGAATGAAGGTAGTCCTGCACCACCCGCGAACCCGGAGCCAGCGAGGTCTTCACCGCGGGGGAGACATGGAGCCCACGCTCCACGGCCTTCTTGGCCAGGAGTCCTGCGCCGAGCATGACGCTCGGGTTGCTTGTGTTCGTGCAACTGGTGATAGCGGCGATGACCACACTGCCGTGATCCAAAGTCGCTGCGCCGTTCCCCCCAGGGCCAAGAATATGGTCCGGCATCGGACGATCCTCTTCCATCTCCTCGACCTGCTTTTGCTCATCGGCAGGCATTTCGAAACGCGGATGCACCACCTTGATCGAGGCCGCGGCACCGCGCGCGGACGCCGGCTTGTTGTATCCGCCGTCGGCCACCGGCTTTTCGAGGAGTGAAACAAAAGTGTTTTTCAGATCCGGCAGATTGATGCGGTCCTGCGGACGCTTGGGGCCGGCCACGCCGGGCTGCACCGATCCAAGGTCGAGTTCCAGATCGACGCTGTAGTCGATCTCGCCTTTGCGCGGCATGCCGAACATTTTCTGCGCTTTGAAATAGGCCTCGAATGCAGCGCACTGCTCGTCGGTGCGGCCGGTGCCGCGCAGATAATTGACCGACTCGGCATCGACCGGGAAGTAGCCCATGGTAGCTCCGTATTCCGGCGCCATGTTGGCGATGGTCGCGCGGTCAGGGAGCGGCAGCGTTTCGGCCCCCTCCCCGTAGAACTCGACGAATTTGCCGACGACTTTGGTTTTGCGCAGGAGCTCGGTGACATGCAACGCGAGGTCGGTTGCCGTGACTCCTTCGCGCAGGCGTCCGCTCAAATGAACACCGACCACTTCGGGAGTGAGGAAATAGACTGGTTGCCCGAGCATACCGGCCTCGGCCTCGATGCCGCCCACACCCCAGCCGACGACCCCCAATCCGTTGATCATCGTGGTGTGGGAATCGGTGCCGACCAGCGTGTCGGGATAGTAAAGTTGGCTTCCATCGGAGGCCTGCGAGAGAACGCCTTTGGCCAGATATTCGAGATTCACCTGGTGCACGATGCCGATGCCGGGCGGGACAACGCCGAATGTTTTGAAAGCCTGCTGGCCCCATTTGAGGAATTGGTAACGCTCGCGGTTGCGGCGGAATTCCATTTCGAGGTTGAGCTTGAGCGCTTCGGCGCTGCCGAAGAAATCGACCTGCACGGAGTGGTCGACGACGAGATCAACGGGGACAAGCGGCTCGATCATGGCCGGATCCTTGCCCGCGGCGGCCATGGCATTGCGCATCGCCGCCAAATCGACAAGGAGCGGCACGCCGGTGAAGTCCTGCAGGACAATGCGAGCCACAACGAAGGGAATTTCCTCCGCGGCGGGTTTCTTGGCATTCCATGCGGCCAGCGTGCGGACGTCCTTCTCGCTGACCTTGCGTCCATCGCAATTGCGCAGAACGGATTCGAGCACGATACGGATGCTGACCGGCAGGCGCGAGATGGGGCCGAGGCCGGATTCCTCGAGGCGCGGTAGCGAATAAAAAAGTCCTTCGCGTCCCGGCGCGGGGACAAACTTCTGCAAGGCGGAAAACGGATCGTTCATAAACCTCCAAGAAAACGATCCGGCACCGACCTCGGCAAGCTTCAATTCGGGCGCACCGAAGATGATCTTGCCTCGCCGCCGCCCGCGCGATTTGCTGTCGCATGCGCAAAACCAAAATCGTCTGCACTCTCGGCCCGGCCACGGATTCCCCCGAGATGCTGACCCGCTTGATCGCCGCCGGCGCCAATGTTTTCCGGCTCAACATGAGCCATGCCACGCACGAATGGGTCCGCGTCATCGTCCCCCGCATCCGCGAGGTAGCCCGCCAGACTTCGGCGAATATCGCCATTATGATGGACACCCAAGGCCCCGCCATCCGGACCGGCGACGTGGCAACCAACCTCGATCTGCACCCGGGAGACAAAATCGAGTTCACCGTGCGCGGGGCGAAAAGCGAGGAGCTCTACTCGGTGGACGTGAACTACGACGGGCTGATCGACGACATTCACGAGGGTGATGTCGTGCTGGTCGACAATGGCAACCTCCACATGAAGGTGCTGGCCAAAAAAGAAAACCGCATCCACTGCGAAGTCCTGACCCAAGGCGTGCTCGGCTCCCGCCGTCACATCAATTTGCCCGGGGTAAAGGTCAACCTTCCGCCCATGACCGAGAAAGACCTTAAGGACATAGTCGTGGGCGTGGAGCTGGAAGTGGACTACTTCGCCCTGAGTTTCTGCCGCGAGAAGTCCGACGTCGACGCCATGCGCGCCGAATTGCAGCGGCTGGGCAGTGACGCCCACATCATCGCCAAGATCGAGGACCAGCACGCGGTCAAATTCGTCAAAGAAATCATCTCGGCCGCCGACGCCGTCATGGTGGCCCGCGGAGATCTTGGCGTCGAATGCCCGATGGAAGAGCTTCCCATCATCCAGCGCCGCATCGTCAAGAGCTGCCTGCAGGTCGGCAAACCGGTCATCGTGGCCACCCATATGCTCGAGTCCATGATCACCAATCCCCTTCCGACCCGCGCGGAGATCACCGACGTGGCCAACGCGGTCTACGAGCAGGCGGACGCGATCATGCTGAGCGGCGAAACGAGCGTGGGTAAATACCCCGTGCAGTGCGTGGAAATTTTCGACCGCGTGGCGCGCCGCATCGAACGCAGCGGCGGCGCCGGCTTCGCCCGCGAGGCGATCGTCGAGGGTCCGCGGCAAAAAACCGTGGCCGCCGCGGTGTCGCTGGCCAACAACTTTCCCCAAGCCAAGATGGTCGTCTTCACCTTCCACGGCAACATGGCGCTCTACGTCTCGCACTTGCGGCCGCAACACGCGCCGATCTTCGCCTTCACCCCAGACGAACGCGTCTGCCGCCGCCTTGCGCTGCTCTACGGTGTGCAGGCCCAGCGGATGGGTTTCTTGCCGGAGCCGGACAAGAACGTCTTTGCTGCCGAGGCCGCACTCCTGCTCAAGGGCCTCGCCGAACCGAACGACCATCTCGTCGTGGTGACCGATATTCTCGAGGGCGACCGGCGGCATGAGTCGGTGCAGCTGCGCATCGTGCCGTGAGGATATGTGGTAGGGCCGGATGGGCCAGCCACCCCTACCGGAGAATGAAAAACAAACGGGTCCGCCACCCTTGCAGGTTAGCGGACCCGTTCCCCACCAAACTTCCCCTCGCCCCACCGGCTAAGCCGGCTGGGGTTCGGGATATTTAAGCTCTTCGCGTTTGCGCAACGCCTTGCGCATTTTGAGCAGGGCGATGTTTTGCAATTGGCGGATACGCTCGCGGGTCACGCCGAACTTGTGGCCGACTTCCTCGAGTGTGCGTTCTTTGCCACCGCCCAAACCGAAGCGGAAGGAGATGATCTTGCGCTCACGCGGATCGAGGACATCAAGCAAGTCGCCGACTTCTTCGCGCAGATCCTTGTCGCGCAGTGTCGCGAAGGGATCCTCGGCGCGCTCATCGCTGACCAAATCACCGAAAGAGGTGTCGTCGTCGGCACTGATCTTGGCGTCGAGCGACGCCGGGCGGACGGCAACATTTTTCAAATGCGCCACCTTGGCTTCGGACAGACCCAGCTCCTCGGCCAGTTCATCGTTGCTCGGCTCGCGACCGAGTTCCTCGGTCATTTGAGCGGACACGCGACGGATCTTGCCGATCTTGTCGACCAAGTGGACAGGCAGGCGGATCGTTTTGCTCTGGTTGGCCAGGGCGCGCTTGATCGACTGCTTGATCCACCAGGAAGCGTAGGTGCTCAGCTTCCCGCCTTTCATGGGATCGAAGCGTTCGACGGCCTTCATCAGCCCGATGTTGCCCTCGGAGACAAGGTCGAGAAGAGGCAGCCCGTAGTTGCTGAAATCATGGGCAATCTTCACCACAAGGCGAAGATTGGCTGTGATCATCTTTTCACGGGCCTTTTTGCTGCCGCGCTTGATCTGGGCCGCCAGCTTGATCTCCTCTTTGGGGGTCAGGAGCGGGACTTGGCTGATTTCACGCAGGTAGAGTCCGATGTTGGTGTCTGGAGTGTCCATGGTGGTGAGTTTCCGGTTGAGGTTGTCGCTAATGGGTCAGACCACCGTTTCAAACAGTCGTTCAATTTAATTTGCTTTCAGCTAAAAATGTGGGGGGACAGAGAAAACGAGGGATCCGGCGTATAGAAACATCCGCCCTGATCGGTCCCAGTGGATGCCTCCGGGCGGGGCCCGTTTGGCCCAGCGGGCCGGTTGATTCCTTGCTCCTTGCGTTCACCCCGTGACGCGACTGCCGATCAATCCGAAGCGCCCCTGCCAACGCGCCGTCCCCGGCGCCGAAATCCGCCTACATCCAGACCGAGCGATCAAGGCTGCGGTATTGCAGTGCCTCGAGAAGGTGGTCTTCGCCGATGCTCTCGGCCTCCGCCAAGTCCGCGACGGTGCGGGCGACCTTGAGGATTCGGTCATGGGCCCGCGCGCTGAAATGGAGATCCTCCATGGCATGCTTGAGCAAAGCGTGGCAGCCGGCGGAGATCTGGCAGAACTCGCGCATGTGACGCGGTTGCATGCGCGCATTCAACGCGGGTCTCAAGCTGTCGCCG
>CAJBKE010000012.1 GCA_903953565.1 uncultured Verrucomicrobiota bacterium
CACCTACGAAAGCACGGAGTATCATCGATACACTCTGTGTGATACCGGTGAGCACAACCAATATCTCCACGAACTCCTAATCAACGGCATCTTCGGATTCATCGCGCAGGTTCTTTTGCTTCTTGGCCCGCTGATTGTTTTTGCATCGCGAATAAGACGCGCCGACGGCGATGCCTACACAGCCGCCGCCATCGGAGTCGGGTTTGTTGTGGCATTCATGGTCTTCGGTCTCACCCAAGGCCCATTCAGCTACAAGGTGATTGCCTCTTTCTACGGCTTCGTCATTGCCGGCTTGGCTAGCTACCGCGCACCTTCTGCCGAAGGATGAAGAACGCCTCAGCTGCTGGAGTCAGGCCCGTGCGGCCGAGCCCCGAATAGATTTCTCGTCAACTTTCCATCCACACCAACCGGAGCATGAGCTCCGGTTTTTTTGTGCTGGCAAGCCCCCGCTAGCCCCCAAACCTGTATTATGCACCCCCAACAAATTGGACCTGACATTTCGACATTTTGCCAATCGTCGAAATGTTGGCGCCAGCTCGAGTGCTCCCAACTTCAACCCGAGTTGAATCGCTGGGGCGTAGGACTGTTTATCAACTCAAGCTCGCCAGCGCTTTGTTCTGATACAGCGCGTTGAGCCACCCGACAAAAAGACGCCTAGGCGTCCGACCGATCCGGTTGAACCGGTAAAACACGCGTTTTCCGGGGCCTTGAAAGTGCACGAGGAAAGCCCGCTTAGGTTCTCCGCTTTGGAGAAAGTAAGGAACAACCCGTCCGTCTTCGATCCTCCACTGAACCTTCTTGCGGGGGCGGCGACGGAGTTGCATGAAATCGAACCTCTCCGGCATATGCAGGTTGGTATCCACATACCCATGCGGCGTGTCGGTATCGAACATCTGCATGGAATTCGACTTCTCCAAAAATTCGAAAAGCAAAGTCATTTCCCCCAAATTGTAGATGTTGTCGGAGTTGCGCCGCTCCTCGAATAGCTTCTGCGCCGCCGCGAGGCGCTGTTCGTCGGCATAGTAGTCGAGGATGAACTGCAAAAATTCCCCGATATCACCGCGAATGAAGGTGAAATGCGGATTGGGTCCGCTCATGGAAATCGGGCAATCGGGTAGAAGCGGAAGCAGGTTTGAGGCATCACCAAAGACGGCCACGTCGCTGTCCTGCATGACGTAGGTGCGGTCGGGACGCTCGCGGCGGAGTGTTTCGGTCATGAACCATCGCTCGAGAACGAAGCGTTCGTATTTTTCCTTGAAGCAGGAGATGTGGCGGTAGACCTGCCTGAACTTATCCAGATCCGGCGATCCGAGTTCCCTCGTGCGGCGGTGGACAATACCAAAAGGACTGAGCGCAGATACGTCTTCGGCGTCCTCTGTAACGAGAAGAATCTCTGCCTGCGGATTGAAGACTCTCACATGCTCGATGGCATTGTGGAGATACTGAGGCAGCTTGCCGTAATGGAAAAAGAGGAAGGTGATCTTGTTGTTGTCCATACCAGAGAGAATTGCGTCAGGAAGACCGGGGTGTGGAGTGGGTCAATAGCTCCTCAATTCTCGCCAGAAGGCCTGAGATCTCAATGCCTTCCAGCCCGGATGGAGCCCTCTCGCCAACAACGTCACGGTGTTGGTTGCCAACCGGTCGCCAATCGGCAAGTCCATCGTAACGGCGGAACCAAGTCACAGTCGGTGTGCCTGTCATCCAAGCAACATGGAGTCCTCCTGAGTCGCCACCGATGTGAAGGCAGCTGGCCTTGACCAGAGCGGCCAACTCAAGCAAATCAAGGTTACCCGGGAAAACGCGCCACGGCTGGAAATCCAGAGTCGCCAACAAAGCGGACATCTTGCGCTTTTCGCGTTCGTTGGGTGCGCAAGTCAGGATCATCTTTTTGTCGGGAAAACGGTTGTGGATTTCCTTGAGGAACTCAGCCAACTGCCCCGCGGGCAATTCTTTGTAGTCTTCGGTCGTGAACGGGCTCACATGGATCCAACCGCCTTCACCTCCCCCCTTTTGCAACGCGGAGGCTTTTGCGTTCGCGGGTATTTCGATGTGAACCTCCGGTTCCACTCCAGGAAAGCCCGCTTTTTTCAGGCAATTCCACCGCTGAGTGGAAACGAGTTCGGTTTTGTAAGGGTGTTCCACCATGTGCGTGAACATCGCGCTCCAGAAGGCGGGACCGCAGTCCTCAGGCCGGCGGCCGAGTCGCCAACGGGCTCCGCTCAAGCCTGTGAGGATGCTCGAACGATCGGAGCCGTTGAGATTGATGACCACATCGAACTTGGCTGCACGGAGTCGGCGGATGCGTCCGAAGTCCTGATACCATTTCGGCCCGCGGGGAAAGCGCGGATAACCCCAAACTTTGTCGATCCACGGCGCTACCTCCATGATTTTGGTGACGTGTTCCGAAACCATGACGTGTAACTCGGCTTCCGGGTAGGCTTGGCGAAGGACCCATAGTGCCGGCAGGAGGTGGATCGAATCGCCGAGGAACCCGAGATCGAGCAGCATGACGCGCCGCGCACTACGCGATTCTTCGTAAAATCCCGGGGTTTTGGTTAGCTTGTCCGACACTGGTGATGGTTATACTTCAGCACTTGGAATGACGACGATGCCAAAGAGAACGGAGCAGAGCCAGTGAACCAAGAACCCCTGTACTCCAATCACACGGATGCCGCAGCTGATGCGGCGGTGGTTATCTCGACCTACAACCGCCCCAAGGCGCTCAATCTCGTCCTGCAGGGACTCTCTCGCCAGAAAGTTCAAGCGCGGCAGATTGTTGTCGGGGACGATGGTTCGACGGACGAGACCCGCGATGTCATTGAGAGTTGGAGATCGCGGGGGTTACCCGTGGAGCACTGCTGGCACGAAGACCGCGGCTACCGCAAATCTGTCATTATGAACGAGGCCGTGCGCGCGGTGAACCAGCCCTTATGCATTTTCACCGATGGCGATTGCGTTCCGCTGGAAGGTTTCGTCCGCGACCATGTCCGTTATGCGGAGTCCGGATATATCCTGGCCGGACCGCGCATGCTGGCCAACTCGGCGCTGACCCAAAGGCTCGAGGGCGGCTCAGAGTCATGCCTGGGCCGGAGTATTTTTTGGTGGTTGGGCCAAAGGGCCCGCGGGAATATCAACCGTCTGATGCCGCTGATTCATCTGCCCGACGGGGCGTGGCGAAAATCCGCGCCGACCAAATGGGAATGGGTGAGGGGATGCAACTTTTCCGTCGAGACCAAGCACGTCTGGCGTGTCGGCGGATTCGAGGAGAGTTTATTCGGGTGGGGACCGGACGACTCGGACATTGCCGTGCGAATGATCAACTCCGGCGTGCGGGTCAAAAGTCTGCGCTTTGCCGCGCCTGTTCTCCACCTGTGGCACAAGGAGGAAAGTCGAGTGACCTTGGAGCAGAATCTCGCCTACCTGCACGCGGCGCTGGCCGAAAAAAGGACGCGGGCTTCGGCAGGATTTTCCGATGAGGAAATCGCCACGCTTTTGTCTGCGGCTGGTGCCAACTGATTCAGCGAGACGTTTTGTCGGCCCGCTCGTGCTCGTATAAACGGCTGTAGCGCACCAGGGTGCTGAACGCTGTCGCTTTTGCGATGTAGTAACCCGGAAACCCATCGAGGAATCCCAAGCGCAAAACGTATGCGCGAAAAAATCTCCACCACGGGCGAATCAGGCAATCGATCCACGACCAGCGCTTCCCTGCGGCCAACTGCCTCTCGAGAAAGTAATCGCTGAAGACGCCGATTTTGGCGGTGTAGCTGTTCAAGGTCGGATGTGAGTAGTGATGCAGGTCACCCTTCAGCCGTTTGGCCTCGCCCTCCAACTCGATCTTGTCGTGCTCCGGCGAACCGGACCATTGCCCCTTACCCCGACGAAAAAGCCGGAGGCTGAAATCGGGATACCAGTCGCCATGGGTGATCCACCTGCCCAGGAACCAGACTTTGCGGGGAAAAATGGCGCCATTGAAGCGACGTTGCTCGCCTTGGAAAAAATTGAAAATGTCCGCCCGCAACTGTTCCGAGACTTCTTCATCGGCATCCAAGGCCAACACCCATTCGCCCGTGGTTTGCGCCAAGGCGAATCTTTTCTGATCGCGATAGCCCGCCCAGGGATGCTCGATGACCTTCGCGCCGAAGCTTTGCGCCACTTCGGCCGTGTTGTCCTCACAGTCGTTGATCACCACCACGATCTCTTCGACCCAGCCCGCGACGCTGCCGAGACTGCGCGGCAGATTGCGCCCTTCGTTTCTCGCCGTCATCGACACGCTGATGGGTAAACGCTCTGGCATTGCTGATGATGATGTGAGGGCCGAATGAAATGTCAATCAGCCCAGGCTTGGCGATTGGACCTTCTCGCCGGTCTGCCTGACCCCGTCGGGGTTAAGGAAGAGGGAAACCATTCCGTCGGAAGTGTTCGTCGTTGGCAATCGCCGCGCGGCAGCCATGGGCAAGCATGACCTCGAAGGAAACACAGTCGGTCAAACTCAGTCGACGTTCCCTCGCTTGGCGCGCGCGCGCAGCACCCAGTTCGTAAAGACGCTCATCGATCCATACCACCTGGCAAAGGGGAAGCAGGGAACACAGCCAGTCTTCGAGCGCCTCCCATCCGAGTCGCGCCTGGATCAACGCCCACGTCTCCTGCAGGACCAAACTTGAGGTCAGCAGGCCCCAATTTTCCTCGCGACCACGCAGGAAGAGCGCCTTGGCCTCGCGATGGAAGGGGTCTGTCTTGTCCAAAAAAGCGTAAAAACCGCTCGTATCCACGAAAACAGTTGTCATCGGATCGACTCAACAAACCACCGATCGTGGTCTTTGAGATCGCTGGTGTCGTGCGGCTCATACTTGCCGGCGATTGACTCGAGATCACCTGCGGGCGCTTTCTCCAATCTTCGCAGAACCAAGGTCAATCCCTCACGGACAAGGTCGGACATGCTGCGGGATAACTGATTCGCCCGCCGACGCGCTGCTTCATACTGCCAGTCTTCCAACTGAACTTGCGTTTTAACCATGATGTCATCATGGCGAGAAATGCCATCATGTCAACACCGGGTCGCAATGCTCGTGTAGAGTTCCTCGTGATCCGCGGCGACATCGGACCAAGTTCGGGAGGCAAGCGGAGCGAAAGTGTGTCCGGTTAGAGCAACGCAAGCACGGGCCCAGTCAGAGACCGGTGCATCGACGCGGAGAACTCGTAGGCCGTCCGAGCGAAGGTGATCTGCCGCAGCCCGACGCTTCAGCACAAGACAGCAGATGGCTATTGTGAGATGTAGTGCTCGTTGAAATTCCTCGCGCAAGTCACGGCTTCAAGATCTTCACGCGCAGGCCGACTTGACGGAAATCTTCGAAATCCGTGTCGCGTGTCACCCAAGTGCAGCCGTTGGCGATCGCGACCGCCGCATGTTGGGCGTCGGCCACAAGTTTGCCGCGGGCATTGACGGCCTCGCAGAGAGTGCGGACGGTCCTCCAATGGTGTTCGCCCAAGGGAACTACCGAACAAGAGGGCACCCGCAGGATCGAGTCGACGACCGCCAGGGCCTGCGGCAGGGGCGTGGGACTCGGACGAAATCCGGGGTGTGTGACAATCCTCACAAAGGCCGGACCGATCAATGGCGACATGGCAAAGGGTTCGTTGCTGTTGGCCAAGTCCTCGAGCCAAGACCGGTAAAATTCGTGGTCGGGATCCTCGCGCCGATGCGCGTAGACCAAGATGTTCACGTCCGGCATCAGCATGCCTCGTCACCGCCCCTCGTCACGGAGTTCCGCCAATTGCGCCGGAGTTTGATACAGTTTTTCCAGATCCCCGAAAACCGGCATGGAAAATCTTTCCGTCTTCTCCAGTGATTTGCCGATAGGTGTGAAAAGGAAACGGCGCAGGGCCGAGTTCATCAGTTCGCTCAAGCTAGTTCCGGTCGCGGCCGCCTTCTGCTTGGCCTCGCGGAAGAGGGGATCTTCAATGATTAGCGTTGTTCGCATACAAACATACATAAATATGTTTCGCAGAATGTCAAGCTGCAAGCCGCCTTTCAGGGTCCAGATTACCGCTCGTTGAGCGACGCAACCCTTGTGTAAAGTTCCTCATGCTCCGCCGCGGCATCCGACCAGGTGCGGGGAGTTGGAGGCGTAAAAGCCAACCCAGCCAAGTCGGAGCATGCGCGGGCCCAGTCTGCGACAGGCGCAGCAACGGGCAAGACGCGAAGGCCGTCCGACCGAAGATGATCCGCCGCGCCGCACTGGTCGGAGAAAACAACCGGAACACCGCAGGTCAGCGCTTCGGACATCACCATACCGAATGGCTCATCGCTTGCCGGGTGAACAAGCACATCGATCTTGCCGAAAAAATCCTGCGGGTCGGTGCGACCGAGAATCTCGGCGCCTTCAGGCAGGGCGCGGACCATATTTGCCGGTAGGGAATCGGCCGGACAGCCGGCAATCAGCATGGTCCACGATGGATCCTCGCGGCGAAGGGTGCTGAAAATTTCCAGCGCTTTAGGCAGGCCTTTTCGTTTCCAGTCACGGCCCATGAAACCCAGCACGCGGGGCCGGCGCGCCGGATCTTTCGCGACAGGCTGCAGGTAGGTGTAAGCCGGAGTGATGACCTTGGTGACTTTTCGCGCTAGATGCGGATATTCTCGCACTGCGATGTCCTGCACGCGCTGTGCACAGGAAACGAGGGCTTTCAAATTCGGCCCGTGGAACTTCTGACGCTCGATGGCCAGGTTCTTGCGCGCACTGAAGTCTAAGCGCTTCCACGGTTTCAAACGCAGACCGTAAGCCGTGCACGGACCGTGCTCCGTGGTGACATCCTGCTCGATCGTGTTTTCGTGGGAGTGGACGATGTCAAAACGCCCTCTGTTGGTCGGATCCGCAAAAAACTCGGTGACCGCATCCCGGAAGACATAGCGATCATGCCAGCCACGCTTGGCTGTCTTGGGTTGCAGCTTGATAACCTCAACACCGCTGTCCGCAACCGATGCTTCATCCACCGTCCGGCAAAGCGCCGCCACCTCATGCCCGCGTTGGACCATTTCCCGAGCTGTCTCGAACACATAACGCTCCATCCCGCCAAGCGGCCCGAACGGACGGACAATGTAAAGAATCCTCATCGCAGCAAACGCGCTAACGCTCATCCATGACTCCGCGTCTCAAACCGGCCGCAACAACAATTCGACTTTTGGCAAAATGTCAAATTGTTGCGCCGAGACTTCAAGCGCTCTTCCTCGTGGGCTCATGGTGGAATTGCATTTCGTAGAGGCTGCGGTAGGTGGGGGATTTTTCGAGGAGTTCGGCGTGGGTGCCGGTGTCGACGATTTTGCCTTGGGACATGACGACAATGAGATCGGAGTTGAGGACGGTGGAGAGGCGGTGGGCGATGGCGACGACGGTTTTGCCGGCGGAGAGTTTTTCCAGAGCGGTTTGGATCATGCGTTCGCTTTCCGAATCGAGAGCGGAAGTGGCTTCGTCCAAGAGAAGAACGGGGGCGTTTTTCAAGAGGGCGCGAGCGATGGAGAGGCGTTGCTGTTGTCCGCCGGAGAGTTTGCAGCCTTTGTCGCCGACGACGGACTGGTAGCCTTCGGGCTGGGCGAGGATGAAGTCGTGGGCGAACGCTTGGCGGGCGGCTTCCTCGATTTCCGCTTTGGTTGCATCGGGTCGGCCGAAGAGGATGTTGTTGTAGATGGTGTCGTGGAAAAGGAAGGTGTCTTGGGTGACGATGCCGATGTGTTCGCGCAGGGAATCGTGCGTGAGGCTGCGCAAATCGCGTCCGTCGAGACGGATGGTGCCGCTTTGCGGGTCGTAGAAACGGAGGATTAGCGAAAGCATGGTGCTCTTGCCTGCACCGCTGGCTCCGACGAGGGCGACACGTTGTCCAGGGGCGATGCGCAGGCTGACGTCTTCGAGCGCGGTGATCTCTGGTCCGTAGGAGAAAGCAACGCGGTCGAACTCGATTTCGCCGCGACAGGAAGTCAGCACCGTGGCGTCCGGAGCATCGGTGATGGCACGCGGTTCGCGCATGAGGGCGAAGATATTGGTCGTGGCGGCCAGACATCGCTGCAGCTGGAGGTGGATGCGGCTGAGGGCTTTGACCGGCTCGTAAAGGAGGAAGATGCCGGCCATGAGGGCAAGAAACTTGGCGGCGCTCAGCTCGGCATAAAAGACGTAGAATAGTGCCAAGCCGACACCGAGGGCGGCCACCACCTCGACCAAGGGGGTGGTGATCTCGGTGTTTTTCTGTACGCGCATCGAATTGCGGAATTGATTCATGGCCGCGCGGTCGAAGGCGTCGGTCATGAATTTCTCCCGGGCAAAAGATTTGATCACGCGGATGCCGGAAAAGGATTCTTGGAGGATGACGTTCATTTCACCGGCCAGTTCTTGTTCAGCGCGGCCGGCTTTGCGGATTTTGCGACCGAACATGGCGACGGGCACAATGCAGATCGGGAAGAGAACGAGCGCGACGAGGCTGAATTTCCAGTCGATCCACATGACGGCGCCTACACCGGCGAGCAGGGCGATGGGCTGTTTGAAGAGGTTGACGCTGAGTTGCGTAAGGGTGCTTTGTGCCACGCTGGTATCGTTGAGGATGCGTGACATGAGGCGGCCGGTTTGGGCTTGGTCAAAGAACCCTTGGCTTTGGTGGACGATGCTAGTGAAGAGCTTGGTGCGGATGTCATTCAGCACGCGCAAGCTGACCCACGACATCGAGTAGGCGTTGAGGTAGGAAAAAAAGCCGCGCAGGATCATGACGAGCGGCACAAGAAGGCAGGCCCAAAGGACCGATTGGATGCCCGGGCCCATGCCTGCGGCTGCCGCTTCGGCGATCTTTTGATGGTCAGCGCCGCCGGGGAAAATGCGGTCGCCGACGAATTTGACAAGGAGCGGGATCGAGCCATTGACCAGGGCAAAGAGCACACCCATGGCGATGCCGAAGAAGAAGCGGCCCTTGTAGGGTTTGATGTAAGAAAGCAGCTCGAGGTAAGGCTGCCAATTGCCTTTGGGTTCGGGTGAGTGGGACATGGATGAGACCTAAGGGGCCGAGGGAACCAAATGGAGGAAGGCCATAAATGGGTGGAAGGCATCTTCCGCAATAGAACCGCCGGAAGCAATCCCAGTGCTGTAGAGTTCAAGAGGAGGATCGGGCAAATCGAAGGTTTGGGGCACAATTCGACAATTGGCAAAAAGTCGAATTGTGCTAAATTGGCGCGCCTATGGCGAACAGTGACCGGGGCAGGGCGCGGATGGCTGCGGCTTTGGGCAACCATCGTCGCATCGAGATCATCCGACTGTTGCGACTGAAGCCCGATTTGCCGCTGGAGGACATTGCTCATTTTTGCAAAGTCGAAACCTCCACTGCCTGCGAGCACGTGCGGCGTTTGCACGAGGCAGGCATGGTTAAGAAGAAATCGAAGGGTCGTCGCGTCTTGCACAGCGCAACCAAGCGGGGCAGCGGACTGCTCCGTTCGATGGATCTGCTCTGGGAGAGTCCGTCCAACTGATGATACCGCCGGGAAAATTGCGGGACAGACGTGTGCGACAACCATTCGACTTTTTGCCAATTATCGAATTGTTGTCGTGGCAAACGGAGGCGGGGAGAGTGGGGTTGTGGGCGGACTAGGGGAGCAAGCTGTGGGGCCGGCGGAACCGATGGACCGGATGCGGGTTCCGTGGCGGGTGGAAGTGCAGAGATCTGCGGGGATCCGAGAAACCGGATGGTCGGAGGTTATCGGCGGGCGGTGGACTGGTTCTTGATGAACCAATCGTAGGCGTCGGCGATGCCTTCGCGGAGGGGAATTTTAGGGCTCCAGCCGAGGGATTTTATCTTCGAGATATCGAGGAGTTTGCGGGGTGTGCCGTCGGGTTTGCTTGCGTCGAATTCGAGAGAGCCGTTGAACCCGAGCACATCACTAACTGTCTCGGCTAATTCGCGGATGGTGACATCCTCGCCATAACCGATATTGACCAGATCCGGTTGATCGTAGTTCTCGAGCAGAAAGAGGCAGGCATCGGCAAGGTCGTCCGTGTGGAGAAATTCGCGGCGCGGGGTCCCGGTGCCCCAGACCGCGATGCTTTTGGCCCCAGATTGTTTGGCTTCGTGGACTTTGCGGATGAAGGCGGGGAGGACGTGGGAGTTGCGCAGGTCGTAGTTGTCATGCGGACCATAAAGATTGGTCGGCATGGCACTGATGAAATTCTTGCCGTATTGGCGGGCGTAGGATTGGCAGAGCTTGATGCCGGCGATCTTGGCGATGGCGTAAGCGTCGTTGGTCGGT
The DNA here is from genome assembly GCA_903953565.1 of uncultured Verrucomicrobiota bacterium. Taxonomy (GTDB): domain Bacteria; phylum Verrucomicrobiota; class Verrucomicrobiia; order Chthoniobacterales; family JACTMZ01; genus JACTMZ01. Next base: position 10,271 of record CAJBKE010000012.1, read on the forward strand.
TCGAGCGGCCCGGTGAGAAGCGAATCTTCGGAGATGGGCTGGGGCGCCATCTTCGGGTAGATGCAAGAGCTTCCGAGGAAGAGGAGCTTGCGCGCTCCGGTGTCGGCGGCCGCTTCGATCAGGTTGTTCTGGATGGTGAGATTTTGCAGCAGGAATTCAACCGGTTGCTCGTTGTTGGCCAGGATGCCGCCAACTTTGGCGGCCGCGTCGATTACGATGGACGGGCGTTCCTGCTCGAAGAACTCACGAACAGATCGGCGGTCGAGGAGATCCAGTTCGGAGCGTGTGCGTCCGATGACGCGGGTGAAGCCGTCTTTGAGCAGGCGGCGATGAATGGCGTTGCCGACCATGCCCCGGTGTCCGGCGACAAATATTGTCTCGTCCTTCTTTAAACTCATCCCGTAAGTTGGCCACGTTATGGCAAAGACCCCCGTGGCCGCAAGGAGCAGCCGCCTCCAGGTGCTAAAAACCTACAAAATGTATGTCGGCGGAGCTTTCATCCGCTCCGAAAGCGGCAAAGTCGTTCCGGCCTTCGCCCCGGACGGAAAAACGTTGCTGGCGCAGGTTTGCCGGGGATCACGCAAGGATTTCCGCGATGCGGTGGTCGCGGCGCGCAAGGCATTTCCCAAATGGAGCGGATCGGCCGCCTACCTCAAAGGGCAGATCCTTTACCGCGCGGCTGAGATGCTCGAGATGCGCGCCGAAGAAATGGAGCGCGAAATCGCACGCAGCACGGGGTGCTCCGCCGCCGTAGCGCGCCGCGAGGTTGCCGATGCAGTCGAACTCCTCGTCCACTACGCGGGCTGGACGGACAAATTCACCGCCGTCTTCGGCTCGGTCAATCCGGTGTCTTCCCCGCATTTCAATTTCACCTATCCCGAGGGAACCGGTGTCGTGGTCATTTTCTGCCCCGATGCTCCATCATTCCTTCCGCTCGTCCATCTCGTTGCGGCAGCCATCCTTACAGGCAACTCCTGCATCGTAGTCACCTCGGAAAAATACCCACTGCCCGCGCTGACCTTCGGTGAAATCCTGGCCACAAGTGACTTGCCCGGCGGCGTGGTCAATATTCTCTCGGGCCTTCGCTCGGATATCGCCCCGACTGCCGCCACGCACATGGATGTGAATGCCATCGTCAACGGTTGCGAGGACGATGCGCTCGACAAAACGCTCCACGAAGGAACTTCGGTTAACATGAAGCGGTATGCGCGTCACGCGCTTGCGCCTGCAGATTGGCGTAAAGCCGATCGACCCGATTGGATTCTCGACACAGTCGAGTTCAAGACCGCTTGGCATCCTGTTGGTTGGTAAGTTTGTCACCGGGGCGATGCATATCCCGTCCCTTATTGAGAAAAAGCGCGATGGCGGTGCGCTGACCGCGGAAGAGATCGGCGCGGTGATCGGCGGCTACGTCCGCGGCGTGGTGCCGGATTACCAGATAGCGGCGCTGGCCATGGCGGTGTTTTTCCGCGGGATGAACGATGCGGAAACCACCGCCCTCACCATGGAAATGCGCGATTCAGGCGACGTGTTTGCTTGGCCGGCGGGGACACCCCCGAAGGTCGACAAACATTCGACCGGCGGGGTGGGTGACAAAGTTTCGCTGATTCTCGCACCATTGCTTGCCTGTGAAGGCGTGTGGGTTCCGATGGTCTCGGGTCGCGGGCTTGGATTCACCGGGGGAACACTCGACAAGCTCGAGAGCATCCCGGGATTCCGCGTATCGCTCGCCTGGCCTGAAATGCTTTCGCAGTTGGAAAAAGTGGGATGTTTCATCGCGGGCCAGACGGAAAACTTTTGCCCTGCGGATAAAAAACTCTACGCCCTTCGTGATGTAACTGGCACGGTGGCTTCGCTGCCGCTCATCGTTGCCAGTATCATGTCGAAGAAACTGGCCGAGTCCCTCGATCGTCTCGTCTTGGACGTGAAGTTCGGTCGCGGCGCCTTCATGCAAAAACATGAAGATGCCCGACAACTCGCCGATGCGATGGTGGCGGTGGGCCGCGGGGCCGGCGTGGAAACCCACGCCCTGCTCAATCTGATGGATCAACCGCTCGGCCGCACGGCAGGCAATGCGCTTGAAGTGGCCGAGTGCGTGGAAGTTTTGCGTGGCGGCGGACCGCCGGACCTCGTCGAACTGACCCTCGATCTGGCTCTCAAGTTGGTGCCCGCATCGAGGGAGCAGTTGCGCGAACGTCTTTCCGACGGCAGCGCTTGGGAAAGGTTTGTCGCCATGGTTGAAGCGCAGGGCGGGGATGCCTCGGCTCTCGAAAAAATTCGCGAGTTGCACTCCGCGCCCGTCATCACGGATTTACCGGCCATTTCCCGTGGCACGCTGACAAGACTGGATGCCTTGGAAATCGGACGGCTATGCGTCGAGCTCGGGGCGGGCCGGGCCAAAGCGGGAGATGCCGTGGATTTTTCCGTTGGTGTGGAGTGCTTGAAAAAAGAAGGCGATGCGGTTGAACGCGGCGAAACGGTAGTCCGCGTTCACAGCCGGCAGCGGATTGATTCCGCCATCGCAGCGAAACGCATCATGGTTATCGCCTGACGCACATGGCTTGCGGCTTGTCGCCTGCACGTCTTTTCTGCTTCGCTCACGGCTGTGTCTGCCGCGAGTGTCCATGTGCCGCCTCTGCCCCAACCCGGCGATTGGGATGAGTGCCACGCCTGCGAGGCGCCCTACCGTCACCGTCTCCTCGCGCGCGGCGAAAAACTCCGCTGCTCACGTTGCAGCGAATTGCTGGCCGCTCCTCGTGTCGCATCGGCACGGCAACGCGGCTTGGCCGTGGCACTGACGGGGATTGTCCTGTTGGTTTTGGCTAATGCTTTTCCCGTGATGACCTTCGACGTGGCCGGGGCGCGTCAGTCGAATCATGTGTTCACCGGGGTGCAGGGTTTGCTTGCGCAGGATTACGCGCCGTTGGCGGCACTGGTGTTTTTCTGCGCTATCCTGGCGCCAGCCCTTTATTTGGTTCTCGCCTGCTACGTGCTGACCGCGCGGTGCCTCGGCCGGTCGTGGCCCGGGGATGTCAGAATCTGGCGTCTGGTCGAGAAGCTTGCCCCGTGGAATCTCGTGCCGGTATTCCTCGTCGCCTGCATGGTTGCTGTGGTGCGACTCGACTTGCTCGGCACCGTCACATGGCAAAAAGGCGCGGTCTTTGTGGTGCTGCTTTCGTTCTGCTGTCTAATCCTCGAGCAGTTGCGCGAAAACGCCGGCCAGGAAGGCGATTCGCGCTTTCGCCCGCAAATCGACGTGCGGATCAGACGCCAGAGGGCGCTGGCCTTGGTGGTCAGCGGCGCGATTCTTTACCCGTTCGCCAATCTCCTCCCGGTGATGACCATGACCGTTCCCGGCGACACTGCCGCCCTGACCGTCTGGGGCGGCGTGCTCGAGCTCTATCATGTGGGACTGTGGCCTGCTGCTGTCATCGTGTTTTTGGCCAGCATGTGCATTCCAATTTTGAAACTCGCGGCTCTCGGTTGGTTGTTGTGGATGGATGGCAAACCGGACTACCAGCGCGGACGGGCAAAAATCTACCGCGTGGTCGAGACCATCGGAACCTGGTCGATGGTCGATATTTTCCTGCTCTCGGTGCTGGTGGCGGTCGGACAGCTCGGCGTGCTGGCCAGTGTCAGGGCCGAACTCGGAGCACTGTTTTTCGCGGCGGTTCTGGTTTGCACGCTGTTCGCCGCGTCGAGCTATGATATGCGCATGATATGGCGGGGGGCACGAGCTTGAGCGGGTCGGTGAACGGACCAAAGGACCACGGACAAGTTGTCCGCGGGCGAAGCGGCATTTCTTGGGCGTGGCTTTTCCCCATCGTCGCTCTGGCGGGAGCGGCGTGGATGTATTTCGACTACCTCGATTCGCTCGGGCCGGAGATCGAAATCCGTTTCACCGATGCGCCCGGCATGGAGGAGGGCAAGACGCCGCTCGTCTTCCGCGGCATTGTGGCCGGCACGGTGACCAAGGTGCATCTCAACCAGGAACTCGACGAGGCCATCGTCGCGGTGCGTCTGGAAAAGTTCGCTGCGGGTCTGGCTGTCGAGACGACCGATTTCTGGATCGAGCAACCGGAGTTCACCCTGCAAGGGGCCAGCGGATTGACTTCGCTGATCGAAGGCAACTCGCTGCACGCCCGCAAGGGCGCGGGCAAGCGGCGCCTGCATTTCACCGGACTCGCGAACAGTCCCTTGCTTTCGGACAACGAAAACGGCATCCGCATCCGTCTGGTTTCGGAACAAAGCCAGCCGCTCATGCGCGGCGCCCTCGTCCTTTACCGCGGCGTGCAAGTGGGCCGTGTCCGCGAACAGTCCCTCACGCCCGAGGGCCAGCCTTACATCGACGTCGAGGTGGAGCCCGGAAAGCGTGCACTGCTCAAGAACAGTTCGCGTTTTTGGACCGTGCCCGCTTCGTCCGTCACCATGGGTCCGGGTGGGATTCGCGTCGATCTGACGAGCTTGGACACTCTTCTGCAGGGTGCGGTAGCTTTCGATGATTTCGGCGTGAGTGGTGCGTTGCTCACCGACGGCGCCACACTGCCGCTGCTCGAAAGCGAGGCGTTAGCCAAGGCAGCGGGACCGCCCATTTCCATCACGTTTCAAAACGGTCGCGGCCTGCGGGCCGGCCAGACGCGACTGACCTATCTCGGCATTCCGGTCGGCATGGTGACAGAGCTCAAAACCGTCGATGGAAAAGTCCAGGTCGTCGCGCGGCTCAATCCGGGCTTCGATTTCCTGCGTCTCGCCGGGTCGGGATTCACCCTGGTTGAACCCGAAATTTCGCTTAAAGGCGTGAGTGGGCTCGAAACCATCATCACCGGCGTGGTCATCGATTGCGAACCCGGCCGCGGGACATCGCTCAAGACAAGCTTCGTCGGCCGCGTGCCCAAAGACCCAAATCTTGTCGTCGAGCAGAGCGAAGCGGGCCGCAAATTCCGTCTCCTTTCGCGCGGCACAACAACGGGAGAGGGCGCACCCGTGCTCTACCGCGACTTGCAAGTCGGCGTCGTGCTCGAGAAGAAACTGACCAAGGACGGGAAAAGCCTCGAGCTGATTGTCGGCATCGAGTCGGAATACATGCACCTCGTCCGTCAGAACTCCGTTTTCTGGGAGGAGCGCGGCCTTCGTGGCTCGATCGGATTCCTCAACATCAATCTGCGGTCGGCCATGCCTTTGCCGGTCGAAGGTGGTGGCGGTTCCATTGCTTTCGGCACCCCCGATCAAACCGGGCCGGCTGCCGCTACCAATGCGACCTTCACGCTTTATGACAAGCCGCAGCGCGAGTGGCGGAAGTGGAAAGACCCGGCGTTCCGGTAAGGTGGATCGCGCCGTCCCGGCGCGATATTTCACTATTGTCGCTGCAGCGACACCTCAACCGGCGTGCTCTAGGCGTAGGGCAGAAATGCGGTGTGCACCTCGGGCGGCACGTCGATCATCTTGTAGTCCGCCGAGGAAACAAAGAGCAGGCTCTGTTGCCCTTTGCCGAGGAGGTTGTTGCCCGAGTCATAGATCTCGTGATCGAGTGTGACGAACTTGCGGTTGTAACCGCCGATGCGGATGCGAACGCTGACCGTCTCGAACTCGCGCGTCTCGCGCACGAACTTGTGCTCGAATGAGCGGGTCAGGATGTAAAAAGGAGTATCTTTGAGGTTGAACTTCGGCATGACGCGGTTGAAGAACAGTTCGCGCGTCTTGCCGACCCACATGGCATACATACCGAAGTAAACGTTCCCGACCGAGTTGGTGTCCGCATACGTGGCTACGAAGGAGTGAACGAACCACTTGCCTTCAAAATGTCCACCCAACGGGTGCTGCACGGCACCGACGAGGGATTTGGCCGCGTCCGTGATGGCGGCCGCGGCTCCGGCCAAACTCGGCAACGGGTGCGCCGTAGTCTGCGCGGGTGCGGCCTGCATGGCCGGGGCGGAGAGGGGCATCACGGCATCGGCCGGGGCGCCGAGTTGTTCGGTGTCGCTGACGAAATCCTCGGAGGCCGTCGGCTTGGCCAACGTCCACACGACATAGCCGAGCGGCAGGAGGGAGCCGATGATCATGAAGGCCGGGTATGCGAGGAGGTAGCCGAACGCGAAAATGACCACAGCCAAGCTGCCGAGGCAGAACATTTTGATCTGCGGGATGCGGTTGGCCGGCGTGTTGACATAGCACCGGGCGATTCCCAGGGCCGAATAGCCGACGAAAAACGTGGCATAAAAAATCATGAAGTATTCCAACTCGAGCCCGACCGCCGCCCCGACCAGCGCGACGGCTCCGCAGAAAATGAAGATAGGAATCGGGGAGGTGACGAGCGACGTGGGAATGAGCGCGAAGATGGCGTTCACGCTGGTGCGCACATTGCTTTGCAGGAACCAGCGCAGCGCGACGTAGCCGCTGTCGAGGGTGGTCAGAACGCAGGCGCAGAGGAACACGCAGTAAGCACCGAAAATCCACGGATGCTCCGCCGCCTTCTCGAAAAGGAAGCGCATCACGGAGTCGTGTCCGTAAACATGCCCGCCCAGTCCGGCATGCAGGAATTTTCCAGCGCCCGCGCCCAGCGCCCACAGAGCGAGGAATCCGTGGAAGAGGAGCAGCAGAAAGAACTCGAGCGCGCCGACGATGTAAGCCGCGGCCACGGAAACGCGCTCGCGGTGCATCTGGATGGCACGTTGCCACTGCTGCAAGTCTAGCCATGGGCCGAGCAGGAAACCGATGATGATCGGAATGATGTATCCCCAGTAGTTCCAATCGTCAGTCGGTAGTTTCTCCACCGCGATCGATGGCAGGGTCGGCGAGATGCGCGAAGGCGCAGTCAGCAGGATTACGATCGCGCCCGCGATGATGAGGAAGATCACGCCGTGGCTCCATTTGATGCGGCGGATATTGAACTCCTCGCCGAACAAAATACCGGCCGCGAGGATGACAAGGAGGATGAGCGGGAGGAAAAGTATCTGCGGTTCCAACCCGAGCGGCATCCAACCGTAGCGGATCAGCGCGAAGACCGTCAGGGTGATGGCCAGCAGCTGATAAAGGAAAAAAATCAGGCGAAACGGCCGCGACCAGCTGGTGAAAAATCTCCCAAGAGACTCCGAACCACCATCCTGCCGCCGCGCAAGGTGATGGGTGACAAGTCCGAAAAAGATCAGACCGAGGCAGTTCGGAATAGCGAAGCTCAGCAGGCCGACCAAGCCGAACTGCGAGGTGAATTGCACCGAGAAGAACAAGCCCAGCCCCCACATCCAGGAAAGACTGACGGTATTGCCCCAGAGCAGGGTGTTGAACCAGCGGTAGGGTGTGAGTTCTTTGGAGGCAGCCATAGTTATCGTGTGTCAGGAAAGCATACCACAGCCGACCCTCCGGGCCCAACCTCCTTGCGATGGCCCCACTCGAGAGCGCTTGTCCTAATCCGGCGGCAGGTTAGATTCGGGGGCTCTTTTCCGCCATGGGTTCAAAAATTCCGACCAGCCACGAAATCCGCCAAAGCTTCCTCGATTTCTTCCGGGAGAAAGGCCACACGATCGTGCCTTCTTCCAGTCTGATGCCGGATTCGCCGAACCTGCTGTTTACCAATGCGGGGATGAACCAATTCGTCCCCATCTTTCTCGGCAATGCCAAGGCCGATATCTCCCGCTGGCCTGGGGCGGTCGCAGGATCCGACACCCGCGCGGCGGACACGCAGAAGTGCATTCGCGCCGGCGGCAAACACAACGACCTCGAGGACGTTGGGTTGGATACCTACCACCACACGCTTTTTGAGATGCTCGGTAACTGGAGCTTCGGGGACTATTTCAAAAAGGAAGCGATCGATTGGGCGTGGGAACTGCTCGTCGAGCGCTGGAAGTTTCCGCCGTCGCGCATGTATGCCACGGTCTATGCGCCGGGCGCCGGCGACCCGAGTGAGTTTGACCAGGAAGCGTGGGACCATTGGGCGGTGCATTTTCAGGCCGCCGGGCTCGATCCGAAGGTCCATATCGTCAACGGCAACAAGAAGGACAATTTCTGGATGATGGGCGACACGGGCCCGTGCGGTCCGTGCAGCGAAATCCACATCGATCTCACCCCCCAAGCCGACACGCGCGGCGCGCTGGTCAACAAAGGCACCGCCGAATGCATCGAGATCTGGAACCTCGTCTTCATCCAGTTCAACGCCAACCCCGACGGAACCTTCACTCCGCTGCCCGCCCGTCACGTCGATACCGGTATGGGTTTCGAGCGCGTCTGCGCCATTGTGCAAGGAACCAAGGGCTTCACCGAATTCTCAAACGGCCGCGTTTCGAATTACGAAACGGACGTCTTCCGTCCGCTCTTCGACGAGATCGAGAAACTCAGCGGCAAAAAATACGGATCGACGCTCCCCGAGGCCGGCTCGACCGGACATAGCGAGCAGGAAAAAGTCGATATCGCTTTTCGCGTCATTGCCGACCACGCGCGGACGATCAGCTTCGCCGTGGCCGACGGAATTTCGCCCGGGAATAACGACCGCAACTACGTCCTGCGCCGTATTCTGCGCCGCGCCGTGCGCTACGGTCGGACGCTCGGATTCCACGAACCGTTTTTCTACAAACTCGCCGGCGTGCTCGCTGACACCATGGGCGATGTCTTCCCCGAATTGCGGGCCAAGCAGGCCCACGTCGAACAGGTTCTGCGTGGTGAGGAGGAAGCTTTCAACCGCACCCTCGACAAAGGCATCGCCCTGTTCGAAGCCGAGGCGGATCGCATCGGCGCAGGCGGTCGGATTTCCGACGCGTTTGCTTTCCGTCTCTATGACGAACAGGGTTTCCCGTTGGATTTGACGGAATTGATGGCGCGTGAACGCGGGCTGACCGTCGACACGGCGGGCTTCGACCGGCTCATGGAGGAACAGCGCGCTCGTGCCCGCGCGGCGCAAAAGAAACAAATCATCACGGTTTCCGAAATCTCCACCAAAGATCCGACCAAGTTCACCGGCTACGACAAATCGTCAGTGATCGCCACGGTGCTCGAGGTTGTCGATCTCAAGGGCAAGCTCGCCGTCGTGCTCGATGCGAGCACTTGCTATGCCGAGATGGGCGGACAAGTCGGCGACACCGGGGAACTCCGGGCCGGTTCCGACCTCTGGCGCATCGCCAACACGCAGAAAGCGGGCGATGTGTGGCTCCATGTGCTCGAGGGTGATGATGCTCCCGCGATCGGACACGGGGTTGCATTGCACATCGATGGCGCACGCCGTGCGGCCATCCAACGTCATCACACCGTCACGCATTTGCTCCATTGGGCCTTGCACGAGGTCGTGAGTCGTGAGGCGGTGCAAAAAGGCAGCTATGTCGGCCCGGACAAATTGACCTTCGATTTCAGCAGTGCGGCGCTTACTCCCGAGCAAGTCGCCGCTGTCGAACGCTTGGTTAACGAGAAAATCCTCGAGAATGCACCCGTTGGTTGGAGCGAGGTCGATTACGCCAATGTGCGCGGTCGTGCCGAAGTGATGCAATTTTTCGGCGATAAATACGGCGATCAAGTCCGCGTCGTGCAAATTGGCGGCCAACCCGGCTCTCTTGATGGCTACAGCATGGAGCTATGCGGCGGCACGCACGTGCGAGGCACGGGGGAAATCGGTCTCTTCCGCATCACCGGGGAGGGCGCCGTCGCTGCAGGAATCCGACGCATCGAAGCGGTGGCCGGGACCGAGGCGCAGCGTGCGGCGGAGTCGGATCGCGAGCGGCTCAAGTCTATCGCGGCCAAACTTGGATCGCCCATCGCCGACGTTGAAAAGAAGCTCGAATCACTCCTCGCGCAGCAAAAAGAAGCCGAAAAATCGCTCAAGTCCGCCCGCCAGCGCGAAGCGGCCTCGATGGCCGGAGAACTGGTGTCCAAAGCCGAAACCATCAACGGCATTCCGGCCATCATTGCCGACCTCGGCGAGGCCGACGGCGACACGTTGCAATCCGCAGCCGATGCCCTCAAAGCGAAATTCTCCGGAGTGATCGTTCTCGGCGGCGTATCCGGCGGTGCTGTCTCGCTGGTTGCTGTCGTCAGTCCAGAGCACGCCAAAAAAGTCCCCGCCGGTAAAATCATCCAGACCATCGCCCCGCACATCGGCGGCAAGGGCGGCGGCCGCCCCGAAGCCGCCCGCGGCGCCGGAAAAGACCCCTCAGGCCTCCCCGTCGCCCTGGCCTCCGCCCGATCGTTCGTAGCCTCCGCCAGCGTCTGAAATCTCAACACGTCTCCCGGGTCCGCAGTCTGGGATGCATTCCGACATTTCTAGGAATGTCGGAATAGTGTCCGTAAGTTCAGTGAGTGATGCGGAGCCTCGGTGGTTTGCATCGTCGGGGCGGGGACAGGACGAGAACCACGGAAATCACGCCTGCGTTTCGTGTCATGGTCGCGTTCTGGTCGAACTGCCCTTAGTCCGCAAGTTGCGGGCTGCCTCGGTGGCCCGAGCGTGTTAGTAAGGCAGCATGAAATTTTCGGTAGTCACGCCCAGTTTCGGCCAATTGGACTGGCTGGAGTTGTGCGTCGCCAGCGTTCGCGACCAAGTCGCGAACTTGGCGACGCAGGGAGCAGGGAGCGGGGAGCAGGGAGTCAATCGTGGTAACGAGTGGCGTGTGACGAGTGAGAAGTCCAAAAAGAGGGAAGCTTCGCCGCTAACGATTGAGCATATTGTTTGCGACGGGGGATCAGAGGGGATCGCGGAA
>CAJBKE010000013.1 GCA_903953565.1 uncultured Verrucomicrobiota bacterium
AGTTGGCCCGATTGGGTGTTGGCCGCGTCGAACAGCACCGTCGCATTGGCATTGTTGACAAACATGCCACCAGCGCCACTGACAATGCCGCTGAAGGTGACGGTCTTGGCGCCAGCAGCGCTGCCGAGAATTTCGATGGTTGTTCCTTGGTTGTTGACCGTGCTGCCGAAGGTCAAACCACCGGTGTTGTTCAAATGCATCTGGAAGGACTGATCTGTGCCGTCGCCGTTTATGGCCACGTTGAATACGTGAGTCGCGCTCGATTCGTTATAAATACCTCCGGCGTTTCCGCTAAAGTCGAAAAATCTGATACCATCACCAGTGATCGTGCGCGCGGTAGTTGCGCCGCCCTTAAATAGCCAGCGCCAGGTGCTGAATGTGGTGCCACCATTGTTGTTGGTCATGGTGGTCTGCACGTTGTTGTCGAACTCCTGCTGACCAAAAACCATCGTGCTGTTGTTGGGGAAATTCCACCAAGCGCTGGCGTTCAACAAATTGCCCTGCGTGTTTTCACCGCGCCATGTTTGGTAAGTCTGCGCACGTGCCTCACCCGGCAAGCTTGTCATAAGAGAAACAAGCGCAAGCAAAGCAAACGCGACAAACCGCTTGCCGGCGGGCTGACGGCAGGACGTAGAAAGCGCGTCGGGGCACACTTTGCCTGTGGGTGTTTTAGACAATGGAGAAGTGGGGTCTGTTCGGACCCAAGACAGTGCGTTGCAACAGAAGAAAAATCAAGTTGCAAAGCCGCAAAACTGACCGAAAACCACCCCGAATTTATGGGATCTTGTTATTTTTTTGGGCCAAATTGCCCGGTGACAAAACTTTCATGATTGCAACATGCTCTTTATCACAGTGTTACATTCAAGATTGGCGCCGCAGAAATGTGAATAACTCCGAGAGGCACGTATCAGCTCAGCGAAAAAAATCTTTTAAATTCACGCCGGACGGGGCTTTCCCCTTTGCTTCGACAGCCTCGGCACCTTTGCGCTGCGCCTCCTGAAGCGAAGCGCCCTCTCGAGCGTATATCGGCTCCAGCTTAGTCGTCCGTGCCTTGAGCCGGGACGGCAGCAGGTGCCGGTGCGCCGGCGGCGGGTGCTTGGCCGGCGGCGTTGAACTGGATGTGATCGCGGAAGAATTCGTCTTCGAGCATGGTGCGCATGTCTTGGGCGGTGGCGCGCTTGTTCGCTTCTTCGAGTTTTTGACGGGCCGCGTCGGGCTTGCCGTCGCGGAAGTCGATGGCAGCGGCAACCACATAGATGCCGGCGGTGGCGTTGACTCCCGCGATGGCATCGTTGATTTCCTTGCGGCGTTGCTGCGACAGATCACCCGCGACATCGGCCATGGCGCGCTTGAACTGGAAAAATCCGTCGGTCGGATTTTGGGCGAGGAATCCGTCGATGAGCACCGCGGCGTCGGCCGGGCGTTTCTGCAAACGGCGCAACTCGGAAAGATTCTGCACGAGGTCGCGCTGGTTCGGCGCGATCTGCAAGCCGGCCGCAAGCGTCTGGTCGGCACCGTCATAATCCTTGCTTAGGATCTGGGCCGCACCGAGCAGCGCGGACATTCCCGTGTCGCCGGGATTGACGGTGAGGTGTTCCTTGGCCGCGATGATGGCTTCCGAGGTTTGTCCGGCCATCATGCGGGCGATGGCACGGCGGCGCCACACGGCCGGCGTGTCGGCATTAAGTTCGTAAACCTCGGCGAGCAACGTTTCGGCATCGGCACCTGCGTTGGCATTGAGCGCGGCGTTGGCGCGCTCGTTGAGGATCATGGCCCGCAATTCGCGCGAGGTGCCGCGCTGTCCGAGGAAGAGCAGAAAGAGGATAAGCACGCCGGCCAAGGCGGCGATGGAGAGAAAAAGCGGAAGCGGCGAGGAGTTGGAGTAATTGTTGTCGTTCATGAGATCCGGATATTTTGCGGGGGCAAAGTTGAAAACCAAAGAAGAGGTCAAGGGAAGCGGAATCTGGGGACGGGATGGATTTCCAAGGCGTTTGCTGCCAGAAAGGACGTCATGAACAGAGAAGGAAAAGGCATGCCGGGCTGGGCCTGGGCTGTGCTGGTGGCCATGGGCACGGCCATGGTCTTCCTCCCGGCGCTACGTTTTCCGTTCTTTCCCTTTTGGGATGATGACATCCATGTGCACGCCAATCCCCACATTGCGCAGTTATCATGGAAAAGCATCGGCGCACTCTGGGCCGGGCCGTGGCAGCAACTTTACATTCCGCTGACCTATTCGGTGTGGGCGGCTTTGGCTGCGGTGTCGCGTTGGTCTGCCGGGTTGCCGGTGGCCAGCGGCGCCTTGAATCCGGCTTGGTTTCATGGCGCGAACGTGGTCGTGCACGCCTGCTCGGCCGTGCTGGCCTTTGTCCTCGTGCGGAGGGTGGTCGGACAATTCTTTCCGCACGCGGCAGAAAAAAACGTCGACCTGGCGGCTGCGCTCGGAGCGGCGTTCTACGCATTGCATCCGCTGCAGGTCGAACCGGTGGCATGGATCTCCGGGCTGCGCGATGTGCTCGGTGGCTGTCTTGGTTTGGCTTCCTTGGTCATCCTCTTCGGTGCGGATCGCGTGCGCCCGATACGCGGAGTCGTCGCAACTTTGTTTTTTCTCGCTTCGCTCGCGGCCAAGCCCGCAGGCGTGGCCTTGCCGTTGATCGCCGGCGTTTTGGCCGTGATGCCTTTCCGTTGGTCGTGGCGGCAAATGCTGGCCGTGCTTGGTCCGTGGCTGCTGATCGGCGCGGCCTGGGTTTTGCTGACCAGCCGCGTGCAGTGGGCCGCCGAGTTGGCTGTCGGTCTCGTGCCGACATGGATGCGTCCGCTGGTGGCGGGCGACGCGCTGGGATTTTACCTGCTGAAAGTTTTCGTGCCGCTGGGCCTGTCGGCCGATTACGGACGTTCTCCCGATACCGTGCTGGCCAGCGGCATTCTGTGGTGGATATGGCTGTGGCCTGCGGCAGTGGCAGCGCTGCTCATCCTGCGAAAACCGCTGCGCATTTATCTGGTGCCCTTCGCGATTTTTGCTGCGGCACTTTTGCCCACGCTCGGCTTGGTCCCGTTCAACTTCCAAGTGGTGAGCACGGTGGCGGACCGCTACGTGTATTTCGCGCTGATCGGACCCGCGCTGGCTTTGGCCATGATCGTGGTGCAGTCCGCGCGGAACCGAATCACCGTCGCCGCGACCTTGTGGGTAGCAGCACTCGTCGCTTTGACCATTTGGCGTCTTCCGGTGTGGTCCGAGGATTTGAAACTTTTTGCCGCGACGCTCGAGACCAATCCGCACAGCTGGAAAGCGAAGCACAATTACGCCTCGGCTTTGGACGACCGCGGCCGCACTGCGGAGGGCGAGCGGTTGATGCGCGAGGTCATCGCGCGCCGGCCGGACAGCGCGGAGGCATACAACGATTTGGGTGTCATGCTGTGGAAACTCGGACGGCAAAGCGAAGCGGCCGCAGCCATGCGCCAATCAGTCATCATCCGCCCGACCCCGGGTTCCGCCCGCAATCTGGCCATCATGGAAGGCCAAATCGGGAATGCGGCCGGGCAAGCCGAGGCGCTGCGCGTGCTGCAGCAACTCGAAGCGGGCGCTGCGCCTTGAGGTCCGCGGATCTTTACTCGCCGCGGCACCTCGCGTAGCAACGGAAGAGCATGGCATTGATCGAGCAATCGCTGGCGGACCATACAGGCACTCTGCAACTCAACCGCGGCGAGAAACACAATAGCCTCAACGGCGAGTTGATGCGCGAATTGATGGCGGGCCTCGATGCGCTCGTCGCCGACGGCGCCCGCGTGGTCATTTTACGCGCGGCGCCGGGAGTCAAAGTCTGGTCGGCTGGTCATGACATCAACGAAATACCCGAGCCCCGCCGCGATCCGCTCGGATATTTCGACACCCTGGAGACCCTTTTGCGCAAGGTGCAGGATTGTCCAGTGCCGGTCATCGCCATGGTTGAAGGATCGGTCTGGGGCGGGGCGTGCGATCTTTGCGCGGCGTGCGACCTCATCGTGGCGGCGCACGGGTCAGCCTTCGCCATGACGCCGGCCAAGATCGGCATTCCTTACAACGCGTCGGGACTGATCCATTTCACCAATCTGCTCGGCGTGAACAAAGCGAAGGAAATGTTTTTCACCGCGAAACCCGTCAGCGTGGACGATGCGTGGAACAACGGTTTCGTTAATCATGTCGTGTCCGCGGAGGAATTGGAACCGTTCACCCGAAAACTGGCTGCGACGATCGCGGCCAACGCGCCGCTTGCCGTGCGTTCGATCAAGGCCGAATTCCGCCTGCTATCGCGCGGACACCATATCGACGCGGAGACGGCGGAGCAGATCCAAGCCATTCGTCGGCAAGTCTATGACAGCGAGGACTACGCCGAGGGGATCCGCGCTTTTAAAGAGAAGCGGCCGCCGCAATTCAAAGGCCGATGAGCACGGCCGCGCTGCGCGCGCATGTCGCGGAGTTGCACGCCTGCCGGAAATGTCCGCGCATGGAATCGGCGCCTGTTTCGGGTGGTCCGGTGAAGAGCGATGTCATAATAGTCGGACAGGCCCCCGGCACCCGCGAACCGCTGCTCGGACGGCCCTTTGCCTGGACTGCGGGAAAAACGCTCTTCCGCTGGTTTGAGGAAGCGTGCGGGTTCGATGAGGAGGTTTTCCGTGCGAACATTTACATGGCAGCGGTTTGCCGCTGCTTTCCGGGAAAACATCCGAAGGGCTCCGGCGATCGCGTGCCGGACGAGGAAGAAATCGCCAACTGCCGCCCGTGGCTGAACCGCGAGATCGCGCTGCTCCGCCCGAAGCTCGTTGTTCCGGTCGGCAAGCTGGCCATCGGACAGTTCATCGAGGCGGAAAAACTCAGCGATGTTATCGGCAGGCGTATTCAACTCGAGCGCGAAGGGGTGAAGTTCGATCTCATAGCACTGCCCCATCCGTCCGGTGCTTCGACGTGGCACCGCACGGAGCCGGGGAAGACGCTGCTGAAGCGGGCGCTCGGCTTGCTGGGCAAAGACCCCGCGTTGCTGGAGATTGCGGCCAGACAATAACCCACAGAGGACACAGAGAACACGGAAGTTTGGCTGTGGCGCCGCCGTTTGCCTCCCGACTAACTCGAAATGTTTCAGGCACCGACGCTCATAGAGCGCCGCTACAAGTTTTCGTCGAGGTGTAGCGG
>CAJBKE010000014.1 GCA_903953565.1 uncultured Verrucomicrobiota bacterium
ACGGCAAAAAACAATCTGGTTCTGTCATCCGTGTTAATCCTCTTTAATCTGTGGCTCGCCTTTTTGTCGGCGGCTGTTTGGTCGCCGCGGCGACCTATCTCCACTGCGTTACGGTATCAGTTGATCGCCACGGCGACCTATTTGCCGTGGGCTATCTCCGGCTTCGCCTCCGGTTCGCCAAGCCTCGGTTCGCTCCGCTCGGCTGTGGCCCCTCCGCCACCGGTAGCGCGGGAAAGTTTCCTGATTTTTCCATCGCCGCTCACAAGCAAAAACCGTCCCGCAAGGCGCGGGTGTTTTGTTGGGTGCAAAAAGGCAGCGTTCGGCCTTCGTGGCGACCGTCTGCGCGCTTGCGCGCACTCTTGCTGCTTGCGTGAGGCGCGCTGTCGGGGAAGGATCAATTTGTGACTTCTCCGGGCAACACGGCTTTTCTGGACGAGATCCGTCCCAAGCTTGCGCCCTTTTGCCGCAGGCACCGGTTGCGCCATCTGGCTGTTTTCGGGTCGTTTTCGCGCGGAGAGCAGAAGGCACACAGCGACATCGACTTGTTGGCCACTTTGGAGAACCCGGCAACTGTGCTCGCCGACGAGCTTTTTGAAATGGCCGGTGAAGCCGAGGAGTTGCTCGGTCATCCGGTTGACTTTGTGTTGCGCGACCGGCTTGAGGCTTCGTCGAATCGCCTGGCTCGCGAGCACATTCTGGCCACGGCGGTCACAGTCTATGGAGATTGACCAACTCGGTCGCCTGCGCGATATCCGAGAGGCATGTTCGCTGATTGAGAGCTACATGGTCGGCGTGTCCTCCAAGGACTTCTTCGAGGACACGGAGAAGCAGGATGCCGTGATCAGACGTATTGAAATCATCGGTGAAGCCACGGCCCACCTGTCCGAAGCGACGCGCGCTCAGTTGCCTGCGCTACCTTTCCGGCAAATGCGCGGCATGCGCAATATCGTGGCTCACGACTACGGTCATGTGGATGTTGCTCTCGTCTGGAAAGCAGCCACCGAGAAGATACCGCTGATTCGTGGAGTCCTCGACGATTTCCTTGGCAACACCTGATCTCTTTTCTCCGGTTCCGGAAATTCACCGTTTTCAATATCGGGCGAAACAAGGCCCGCCTGATCGCGGCCATCCACTACAACCGGCGGAAAGTTTACATCGGCACATCTTGACGCATAGTGATTACGACAAAGAAGTTTGGAAATTATGAGCGCGGCACAACTTGAAACCCTCACGCGGAACTGGACGCCCATTTCCACGCTCATCTGCGTACCTCGCACAGAGGCTGATTACACCCGTCTTGTCGCCCTCTTGGATGAGGTTACCGACGAGGTTGGTGAGGACGAAAGTCATCCGCTTGCCTCCTTCATGGATGTTCTGGGGACGCTGGTTGAAGACTACGAGACCGAGCGCGTTCCTGAATTGGCTTAGCCGGGCGACCGCGGGACCACCACCGTCATCCCCGAACCCTCGACCTACGTCGCGGCGATCGGCCTCCTCGCCCTGATGCTCTGGCCCCTCCGCCGCCGGTTGCGTGGGAAGGCATGATTTCGGAATTCCTTGAGGGGGGGACAGCTCGATCCGAAAACAGGAAAGGCACTTAGCCACGGATAGAAGAAGATAAAAGGCAGGATAAGATTTTGCCCGACTGACATCGGGCAAAATCAATGGCCTCGAAGGCCGGCTTCGATCGCAATGCCTTTTACGGACGTCTGTTTTTTGCCGGGGTCACACGGCAAAAAACAATCTGGTTCTGTCATCCGTGTTAATCCTCTTTAATCTGTGGCTCGCCTTTTTGTCGGCGGCTGTTTGGTCGCCGCGGCGACCTATCTCCACTGCGTTACGGTATCAGTTGATCGCCACGGCGACCTAT